>DASRNI010000018.1:0-26402 GCA_035647455.1 Bacilli bacterium
TAACTTTTATTGTTTTTGCGCTTTTACTTGCGCCGTTTCTCGAGCTCCCTAGTTACTTTTATTCCGTCACGAACTTAACGCTCCATAACGCGGCCCCAATTCTTGGGATAGTTACGTACTTGGGCACAAAGCGTGAACATAAAATTAACTCGTTTACTAGTGTTACTTCGGGTTTATATTATTTAATCTTTGCGTACACCGTTTACTTTATTCGTGGCAACTTTGGGCCAACAGAATTTCCGTACTTTTTTATGGACTTTAAAACGAACGGCTGGTTGACATTTGCCCCGCCGGTTTTTGGTGTTGTTTATTACTTTATTTTAATTTTCTTTTTACTGCTCGCGATTAGTTACGTTCTTATAAAACTAAGCAAAATAGAAAACAGCCGCAAAACGGTGACTCTTGCGACGCTTGTTTTAAGTCTTTTAGCAGTGACGGTTATTTTGCTTAATGTAATTCTAAAACTCTAACTAGCGACGTTTAAGCCTAACACAACAAGTGCCGTAATTATTAAGAAGAAGTTTGCCGGCGTTAAAATTAATCCGACGACGGTTTTATACGCTCTTGTTTCATGCAATCCTTTTCTTCTTGTGCGGATGATGTAGAAAAGTAAAACAAAGCCCAAGATGAAATGCGCAATTTGGTAGTAATATATCGCGTGAATTATTTCAAGGACGAATATTGGCACAGCTTCTGGTGCAAGACTTCCGCTAGTAACAAGTGCAGTTAGGCCAAACGTTACAAGCCAAAGTAACGTTGAACTAAGCGCAATGATAAAATATATATTTTGCAACACCCGTGGTGTATTATTTGTTTTAGGCATATATGCTCCCCACTTTTACTCTAAGCTTTTCGCGTATGTAACGTCAATTTAATTGCTCACAACTTCTTTTAATGAATTGATACAAAACGAAAAATAAAGGTGTTATAATCAATAAACGCGAAAGGGAGCGGATATTATGGTCGTTAAGTTAGGGAATCTTGCTTACTTCATTCCAATTGTTGCCGGAGTTCTTGTTACAGTCATACTTTATTTCTTTTTTAAAGATAAAAGTGAAAAAGCAAAACGAAACTTAATTATCTTTTTACTCTTTTTTAATTTAACACTGCACTTTGCGAAACTTCTGTTCCCGCCGTATAACAGTAACTTCCCGAATAGTTTCCGTCATATTACGTTTGAAAACATCTGCGCGGTTAGTACGCTTTTATTTCCGTGGCTCTTTTTAACAAAACACCGCATCTTTAAAGATTATATTTTTTATATTGGCCTTCTTGGTGGTGTCGCTGCGCTTGTTTTTCCGACTGAGGCGCTTAATAAGGCGCTTTTTACGTTTGATGTTTTGCGTTTTTACACGACCCACTTAATTTTATTAATTGGACCGCTCCTAATGGTTATTTTTAAACTTCATACTTTAAACTATAAAAAAATCTATCAAGCAATCTTAATGCTTCTTGGTGTTTTAGTCGTTATTATGCTTAACGAAATAATGCTTTCGTTTTTTGATCTTAGTGATATTACACGGTTACTCCACCGTAATTACCGCAATAACTCGTTCGTATACGGACCAACCCCAGAGTTTGATGCGTTTGCGGAAACATTCTTCGTCCCGTTTGTGCCGAAGTTTCTCCGCACAAATTACTTTGATTTACCGGTTGATCAATTTTACTTTCCTGTGCTTTGGATCATTTTCCCGGCGTTTATTTACTTTACACCGATCTTTTTACTTTTTAGTTTACCGTTTACAAGTAAAGATATAAAGCACGATTTACAAAAACTCTTTAAACGCGAAAAAGCACCCGCGCATTAATAATATTCGTAACTTTAGCGTTACGGAATCGTGAAATTAAAATGCCGTTCATTAATATACTTATAATCAAACGGATCAAGCATCAAGTTCGGCGCCATGCGAAACTCTTCCCAAATTAAGTCACGGGGCATAATTGGATCGCCATTTTCGTCACTAATAATGCCGATAAAATGTTCGTCCGGATTATAGCCTGGGAAATAGTTATACGTTTTCGTAATGTCTTGATGGAGAATTGAGTAATCTTGAATCGCCAGTGTATAGTAACGGTTAAGTTCGATCTCCGCATGATCTTCGACGCGGTAAGCTTGGTAGTATGACTGCTGGGCAAGTAAATCACGGCCGGAAACGCTGACAACGTAAATTGCGTTATCAAACGGATGTGCCTTATATAAGTCGCCATAAGTAACAGTCCCCGCTGCGATTCCTTCGCGCGTTCCGCCGCCATAAACAAAGTCGAGCTCATAATCAAGTTCAAGCGCCGTGCGGGCCACAGCGTAATTAAGCACGCGTGGTAGTTCGTCGTAGCGATCAAAATACCCGCCAGCTTCACCAACATAAATTTCACTAATGGCGTCGCTTTCGGCTTTGTAACTATTTAGAAGAGCGTTTACCGCACTGTCTGGTGTAATGTCTGCGTCAACCATATTAATGTTTTCGGCTTTTAGCGCTTTTACGCTATTATGTGCGTAATCATATTCAAGTTCGATGTGCGAAACGTAGCGTCCTTTCGATCCCCCTTGAATAAACGGCACACCAGCGACTGTTTTTGTTTCATGTTGATGTGTATGCGCGTTAAAGACGGCGTCAACGTATTTATCTAATGCTAAAAATCCAGGAACATCATCTTGTCCAGCGTGAATTGCCAGTACGACAATATCAACTTCTTCTTCATTGCGCAGTTTAGTACTTAAACGTTCAACAATCGGCACCATATCTGCAAAGTAAATTTCTTCAATCAAGCGGCTACAAATAGATGTCATTTGGTTTTGCCCAATCATCCCAATCACACCGATTTTAACGTGACCGCGTTCTAAAATGACGTATTCATCAAAGTAACGGCGATATTATCTAAGATGTACTCTGGTCCCCAATCAAATTCATGGTTTCCAATCGCCATTAAATCAAAACCAATTTCATTCATGGCTAAAGTGACGACTTCACCTTTGCTATGATAAGCTTCAAACGTTCCTTGCCACATGTCACCGGTACTGAGAATAACGGTATTATCGGGCCGTTCTTGTTTTTTCGCTTTTAAAAGCGCGCCAGCTTTAGCAAGACCTGGCTCCGCTATTTCTGGCCGCGCATGCAGTGCACCATGAAGATCATTAATTGCGTAAAAACTAAATGTTTCCGTACCACTCGTTGGCCGCGTTTCGACGGGCGGCTCGGAAATGCTTGGCGTACTTGATTCACTTCCTTCACTTGTGGTAGGTACGGAGCTTTCTATATTTCCGTCACTCGTTGGCGGGGTTGAACTTTCTTCGCTAATACTAGTTGTTAAACTTTGTTCACTCGTAGATTCGGACGATTCACGAATATATGACGCTTTAAAAAGCAGGAAATCGCAACTAGTAAGTAACAATACAAAAAGCGGGAGAATAAATAGTTTCTTATTTCTTTTCATAACGAACATCCTTTAACGGCTTGATTACCGACGTTTAAGTTCCCAACTTAGCGCTGGCATTCGCTAGGTTAAGCAAAATACATGCTTTCTACATAAGTTATTGTTCGTTTTAACTTTGTGAGTTGATTAGTTTTATTCGTATATTTTTAGTATATATTGTTTAGTGTCTTTCCGCAATATGTGATTTAAACGCCAATCGTGTTAAGTAAAAAAAATCATAGTGTTTCCTTAAAACTATATGAGCGAATGACCATTATTATTGTACAAAAAAGTGTTCTTTCACACTTTTTACACCGAACAAATTGTGAATTTCACATTTTTTTCACCAAATAAAATGTTTTGTTCGTCTTTAATAACCTTGAAACTACGCTTTTAAACATGAAAAGATACGCATTAAAAAGCTTTATAACGCCATTAGTAGGAGCGCAGCAATACCGTAATACGTAAAGAGCGCAATAATATCATTTAGTGTTGTTAAGATTGGCCCACTTGCGTTATCCGCATCTGCGTTTATTTTCGTTAAAAAAATCGGAATATATGTGCCGAGAATACCAGAAAGTCCCATCCCGACAAAAAGTGAAGCACCGACAACAATGCCCATCCTTATATAATTAATTTCAACGCCTGTTGTGGTTTGGTGCTGGTTGATCATTGTAAAGAGAACCGCCATGACAAAACCAATAGCCGCGACAATAAAGCTATTTAAAACAGAAACCGCAACTTCTTTCCGCACAAACGCTTTCGTTTTTTGTTTTGTATCAAGTTCATCGCGGTGGAGTTCTAAAATCACAACGGCTAAGTTTTGTGTGCCAATGTTCCCGGCCATATCTAAAATCATCGGTTGAAATAATACAAGCGTAATAATTGTGGAAACTATTGCTTCAAAAGCGGGCACACTTGCTAAAATAAAGGCGATGACTAAGTTTAAGATTGTCGCAATGACAAGCCACGGTAAACGCGTCATACTGCGTTTAAAGCCACTAAACGATTCGTCGTGACTTTTAACATAGGCAAGTTTACGATACACCTCGTCATACTGCGTGATTAACTGTTCAAGGACGTCATCCGCAGTAATAATCCCTAAAAGATAACCACCGTGATCAATTACCGGAATTGCACTGATGTCGTAATTACGCACAATATCGATTGTTTCTTTAATTGAGTAATCGTTATATGCAAAAATTAAGTCTTTTTTAATGAGTCCTTTTATCGTATCTTCCGGGCGCGCGACGATTAAGTCACGAAGGGCAATAACACCGACGAGTTTTTCGTCATTATCAATCACATAAATATGATCAATAAAATCGTTATCTTTTACATTAGTAAAAATAAAGTACGTTGCTTCTTTGATTGACATGCTGATACTAATCGTCATAAATTCTGTCGACATAATTGAAGGGGCAGTGTCATTCGAATAAATTAATAAGTCTTTAATTAAGTTTGCACGCTCAAGGGAAATTAGTTTAAAAATTTCTTCTTGTTCTTCTTCGCTATAATAATTAATGAACTCTTTGAGTTCATCGATTTCAAGAAACTTTAATATTTCTTTTTGGAGCGGTTTATCTAAAACATCAAAAATGAGCTTTTGTTGGTATTTTGAGAGCCGCGAAAAAACAACCGCCATCTTTTTCCCGCCGACAAGCGTCGCGACGCGTTGTTGCTCTTCTTCTTCTAGGTCAATTAGTAAATCAGCAATATCATACGGCTGCATGGCGATAAGTTCTTTTTTAAGGACGTGGTTCGTTTTTGTAAAATCGAGTTTCATATCATCCCCACCGCCTGTAAAATAAGTGTTGCTAGGCCAAAATAAACAAGCGCACTAAACAGGTCAATAATTGTTGTAATAAACGGGCCACTTGCGACAGCTGGGTCAACTTTAACAAGTTTAAGTAAGTGCGGGATCCCAATTGCGAAAAGTGGGGCAAACATCACTACTGCTAAAAGCGAGCCGCCGATAATTGTGGCGTAAATAAGCGCCGAAGCTTCGCGTGTAAAGCCAATAGTTGCGTGGTTCCCTAAATATATAAAAAGAAACGAAATCACAAACGTTGTTAACCCCAGCGTTAAGCCGGTATAAATGCCCGAAAGTATTTCTTTAAAAACATCTTTTAGATCCATTTTCCCTTCATTCGTAATCGCTTTTAAAGCAATCGCGAGTGTCTGCGTGGAAACGTTACCTGGTGAATCAAGCATTAATGGCTGGAAGAAGACAAGAATCGCAATCCCTGCGACCGCACCAGTCATAAGATCAGTAAACGTAATAATCGGAATCGATAAAATCATTAAGACGGCAAGCCACGGTAAACGGTAAAGTGCGGTTTTAAAAATACTCCGTGTCGTGTCGCGTGTTGGTAAGGCGGCGAATTGTTGGAAGTCTTCTTCAGCACCTTCAAGCGCAATATCAAGCGCGTCGTCAAGCGTGAGCATCCCGATTAAGATGTTATCCGCGTTCACGACCGGGAGTTCAAAGACTTCATAGTTTTTCATATCAAAGATTGCTTCACTAATGAGTGTCGTATCTTGGACGATTGGAATATCAATCATTATTTCTTTAATTTGTTTTGGACTCTTTGTTTTCACAAGTGTTCTTAAGTTAACAATCCCGAGTAAGTGATTTGTCTCATCAATCACGAATAGTGTATTAATCGTTTCGGCTTCCGGTGCTTGACGAATTAAACTACTTGTTGCTTCTTTAACGTCCATATCGGGACGAATGACGACGAATTCGTTATTCATATAGGCACCAACAGTATCTTCGTCGTACTTAATAAAAAGCTTAATATATTCAGCGTCTATTAGTTCACTAATAACTTCTTCACGGACACTTTCGTCGGCATAAGCTTGTAAAATATCAACAGCGTCGTCAACGGTCATTTCATCAATTACTTTAATTTGTTGCTTAAGCGCGAAGCTTTCTAAAATAACCGCCGCGTCTTCTGGTTCTAAGTAGGAGATTATTTCGGCAATTGCTTCGTCACTTAAAAAGGCGAAAAGTTCTTGTTGCTCGTTATTGCTTAGTTCATTCAAACTAAAAGCAACGTCGTGAAGATGGTATTCTTCCAGCGCTTTTTGAAACTCCGCCTTTGTTAATTTTTGTTTAAGTAATGCTTTAATCATCTTTATTTGCCTTTAGTCATTTTAACATTAAAGTTTGCGCGATAAAGTAATAATAATTAATTTTTGAGTGCTTCACTAAATTTAAGCGGCTATTTTTTCTCTACGGTTTTCTCTGTTTCTTCCTTTGTTTCGTCGCTTTTTGTACGGAACAAAAACAAGTAAAGCAGAAATGCACCACCGAGTAAGATAATAACGGCAAGAACAATAATAATTGCAATTGCCCCGTTAGGAATATATTTAGCGAAGAAAAGGAGCGGTAATGCGTGCATCGATGCCGTACTTTCTTTACTAGCTTTTTTGTCATGAAGAATTTTAAGTGTTGCGACAACAGCTATACCAATAATAATGATTATTTCAATAATAATGAGCCACCATAAGTTAATCTCATTAGCAGCACTCGGCACTGTGAAGGTAAAGTTACCGTATGTTTTATCTTTTAATGTGTACGTTAATGTACCGTCATTATTATCAGTAACGTCATAATCTTCACCATTAAGTGCCGGTAGTTCAAGCTCAAACATTGCCCCGGGGAGATCACTATTCGTACCGGTGATTGTTCCCCCATCTTCAAGTGTTGGCTTTTCGTTTACATCCCACGTTAAGTCATTATAATCGTATGGAACTTCGATCGTTACTTCCGCATGTGTATCTGCGTCCGTATACGTATAAAGAACGTCACCTGTAGTTCCGTCATCGCCCGCATTAATTACAACATCATAATCTTCACCATTAAGTGTTGGCAATTCTACTTCAATTGTTGCCCCAGGTAAATCGGGATGCGTCACTGTCGCCGTACCCGTACTTGTTACACTTGGCACGTCAGTTATTACTGCTTGATCATAACCTTCGTCGGGTAAAGCGATTGTTACCGTAACTATTTCTCCCTCTGGTGTTGTCGTCGTGTATATTACTTCATCACCAGCAACATTTACATCGTAGTTATCGACACTTAATACCGGAACTTCAATACGTATTTCTAAACCAGGTAAATCCGGATGCGTAATAATCGCGACACCTTTTGTTGTTGGTGTCGGGCTAACCGTCACTATCGGGTCATTATAACCATCTTCTGGAAGTGGGATTGTTACTTCGAGACTAACATCTTTACTAACGTCAGTGTACGTATAAACAACCGTTTCACCGCTCACGGTAACAACGTAATCTTCACTGTTAAGTTTCGGTAACTCGAGTGTAACTTCTAAGTCTGGTAAATCTGGATGCGTTACTGTTGCCGTGCCAGTTTCGTTTGCCGTTGGGCTACTCGCTAGTGTTGGAGCACTGTAACCCGTTTCCGGAAGACTAATAATAATATCAACCGTAAAGCCGGTTTCATCATCAATATACGTGTAAATTGCGCTTGTTTCATCGTGAGTTAGCGTGTAATCGTTACCACTTAACTTTGGTAAATTAATCACGATTTCTATCCCTGGAATTTCTGGGTGACTCACGACAGCTATCCCACCTTTGGTAGTAGTTGGAACACTAGTAACTTCGGCTTCTCGGTATCCTTCTTCGGGGAGCGGAAGCGTGAATGTGATTTCGTGATTTGTGTTTGGATCAATATAAGTATAAATGACAGTTTCGCCGCTTAACGTTACCGTATACGCCGCTGTACTTAATTTTGGTAAAGTAACGATGATTTCTAAACCAGGAACAGCTGGATTTGTCACTACTGCTGTACCAGTTGCAGTTATTGTTGGTTTTAACGTCACTTCTTCAGTAACGAAACCTTAGCTTGGAAGTGGCACGCTAAAACTAATTGTTAAACCAGTATGTTCTTCAACATAACTATAAATAACTTCGTTACCACTGAGTGTAACAACGTAATCTTCGCTATCTAGTTTTGGGAGTGTTTCTGTCGCAAACACAATTCCGGCAAAGTCGGGATGCGTTAAGTTTGCACTGCCCCCAGCGTTTAGAGTTGGAGTGCTAGTTACGTCCCAGCTATACGCTTCTTCGGGACGAGTAACTTTAATCTCATGCGTAACACCTTCACCATCGGTATACGTATAAATAACATCGTCATCGGTTACTGTTGCTGTATAGTTTTCTAATGACAAACTTGGCAGTGTTACGGTTTCAAAAACAACACCTGGATAATCAGGATGCTCGAGCACGATTTCCCCTTCACCCGTTAGTGTTGATTCAAGTGTTACGCGCCAAACGTAATTAGTAGCAGGTGCGGGGTACGTTAAAACAAACGTTTCGCCTTCATGAACGTATTCATACGTTATTTCATTTGTATCGCTATTAAATGTAATATTTTCGTAATCGGTCGAATTTAACATCGGTAGTTCGACTTCATCTACGTAATTCGTATTGCTATAAATTGGATCCCCTTGCCCGTCGTCATTAATATGCGCTTTGCGTGCGATCATACCCGGCGAAGTCGCGGTTGGTTTGGTGACAACGCTGAAGTCTTCATCATAAAAATATTTCCAAATGTATCGCCCATTGATATAATGCGGATAAAGATAAGCATCATTGTATGATTCATAAAACATCACAACTTCTGGTTGCGTTTCAAGCGGAACAAAATCTTCATCAACAATAATGATTGTTACTTGATAATTTTCCAGCCCGGTCGCGTAAAACTTTCTCCGTTCCGTGAAATTATTAATGATTTTAACATGTAGCGCTCCGTAATGTGGTAAAAGGTTACCAGCTTCATGCGTTTTATTATCGGCGACAACAAAATCACCACCAATCACAATTTCCTTGAACGAAGAATGGCGAATCCCGATAAAGTTACCCGCGCCGGTATTATTGCGCACTTCACCAGCAATTAAATATGCTTCGTTATGCGTTGCACCTTCGAGTGCACCGATAAGTGTATATGTTCCTGGTGTATAGTTACTCTGAATAGTTCCACCATTCATATAAAAGATTCCGTCAACAAGCAGGACGGCTGAACCACCGGCTGTCCGGTTACCACCGCGTAATGTTGCACCAGAATGTAAATAAAATTTTCCAGGATTGTTTGGGTTGTTTGAACCAAGGCGCACAAGTGCACCGTTCTTTTTCCCACCATCATTAAGTGTTCGTCTTCCGTGTACATTGACGCGCGAAAGATGGAGTTCTCCCCCAGCATTAACAAGGAACACGTCATTTGTTGCGGTTGTTGAGCGTTCAATGCTATGGACGTAATTAATCGGCACACCATTAGCGTCTGTTGGTGAACTAGCAATAATCACGTGTTTGTTAATTGTGATTGCTGTACTTAAATTAAGCATTGAACTAAGTAACATAATCGCATCGCCGTCATCAGCAAGCGTTACCGCACGAGCAATTGTTTTAAAGGACTGCTGATTGAGCGTCCTGTTCGACTTGATGCGTCACTGCCCGTGTTCGAATGAACATAAATCCATTTCGCTTCGTCCGGTAAAGAAAATTCACCATAAGCGGTACTTGTTGCACTGACAGACAGTGCTTTTTGATTGTTTACGGTACGGCTTGTTAAAGTGAAAAAACCGAAGAGTAAAAAAGCAATTGGTAACAATTTTAAAATGTTTCGAAATTTGTTTGTTCGTGGTTTCATGAGATACTCTCCTTTTTATGTCTAATTAATTTTAACAAATAAATTTTTAAAAGAAAACAGAAAAAAGAGCGTAAAACGGCTTCTTTCCGCGAAAATTTTATATTTTGGCGTCGTTTAGACTAGTTATTAACTTTAGCCTGTTCTTTAAGTTTTTTAGTACCAGCTTTGAACTTTTTGTAACCCGTGAATAGTTTCCCGTTAGCAAGCCGAACTAATCCTTCCGCCATTTCGTAGTTAATTGCGCCGGCACCAAACGAAGCAATACAGCGAAGCGGGGTATCTTCTAAACTATGTTTAATGTTGTCACTTACCCAACTATCAACATCTTCAAGTTCCTGAACTGCACCGGCAATGATAAATTTAACAATGAGTTTCCCAATTAGTGACTTCTTCAATGCTTTTAACGGCGAGTTTAAGGTGAACGGCTTTTTATAAACGATGTTTTCTGGTGGTAGTTCGTGGCCAATTATTTCCTTAAACGTTAACTTTTCATAAAGTTTCTCGTAATCCGCGACTTGGTTTTGATAAGTGTGGCCTTTAACTTTTATTTTGAAATGTTTAATTTCGTCGTTAACGTTATGGGCTAAAATTAAGTTATAGTCACCTTGTTCTAAAACAAAGTCACTAAGCTTTACATCGAAATACTTTAATTCGTTGTAATTTACGCTGATTGATACTTCTTTTGTTTCGCGTGGTTTTAACGTTACCTTATCAAATGCGACTAACTCTTTTTTAGCGCGGTATGTATGGGATTTTAAAATATTACTGTACACTTGAATAACTTCTTGCGCGGCTATGTCACTTTCATTATTGAGTGTAAACGTGATTACCGCGTGATCTTTTAACTCTTCAAGCTTAAAGTTACTATACTCAAGCTTTGCGTAACTTAAGCCGTAACCAAACGGGTAGTTAACCGGCTGATCAAACGTACTGAAATAACGGTAACCGACGTAAATTGTTTCGTCGTAATAAACAGCATTATTATTTTCATTAAGTTTAAACGGTAAGTCACTAACACGCTTAATCCATGTTTCTGGTAAGCGGCCACTTGGGTTGTTTTTCGCGATGAGTGTATTTAAAATTGCTTCGCTTGAGCCTTCGCCCGCTAAGTAACTAAGCAGTAAGCCTTGAACACGGTCTTTAAAACTAACATCAACAACTGAACCGGTTAAAAGCACAACAATTATGTTTTGATTAACTTTTAAAAGTTCATCAAGTAAGTAAAGTTGATTGCTTGGTAAATTAATATCTGCGCGGTCAATCCCTTCCGTTTCTAGTCGTTCGGGAAGACCCATAAAGTAAATAACTTTGTCGCTCGTCTTTGCAGCACTTAGTGCTTCATTAATTAACGCTTCATCATTAGCGAAATCATTTAAATGGTAACCTTGACTAACTTTTGCGTTACTAAAGTAACTTTCGTAGATTTCTTTAACTTGCGGTACTTTATACGCATTAATATACGAACTTCCACCACCTTGATAGCGCATTTCGCAGGTAAAACCGCCAATTAACGCGACATTTTCCGTTTTCTTTAACGGTAAGATGTTATTTTTGTTTTCAAGGAGCACTAAGCCTTCTTCAGCAAACTTTACCGCTTTTGCGTGATGTTTATCTAAATCAACCTTAACGACTTCAAGGTCGCCATAACGCTCAATTAGTTTAAGAAGTCGCGTACTTGATTTATCGATGTACTTCATTAGTGACGCATCTTTTTTAAGCGCTTTTTCAATTTGCGCAGCGTGGTAACCAAAGCTTGTTGGCATTTGTAAGTCTAGCCCCGCTTTTAGCTCACTAACACGGTTCGTAACGGAACCCCAGTCACTCACGACAACACCTTCATAGCCCCACTTGTTCCGGAGTACGTTTTCAATAATCGGATGACCTGTCCCGTGGATGCCATTAATTTTATTGTAACTTGCCATAATAGTCGCCGGTTTAGCGTTAACCGCGAATCGAAACGCTTTTAAATATATTTCGTGAAGTGTTCGTTCATCAACAACGGCGTCGATAAAATAGCGATACTTTTCTTGGTTATTCGCAAAAAAGTGTTTTACGGAAGTGCCAATTCCTGTTGCTTCCATCGCTTTAATATAAGCGTTTGCTAAAACACCGGTTAAATACGGATCTTCACTAAAGTACTCAAAATTACGACCGCATAACGGATTTCTTTTAATATTAATCGCCGGACCAAGCACAACACCAACGCCTTGACTTCTTGCGTCTAATGCAAGTGTCGCGGCCATTTCGGCGACGATTTTTTTGCTAAAAGAACTTGCTAAGTTACTCGCTGTTGGATAAGCAACACTTACAACACTTCCCGTCACGCCTAAGTTATCACCAAACTCAGTTTGTGTACGCATCCCGTGCGGACCGTCAGCGACCATTAAGCTTTTAAGTTTGCCAAAGTCTTTAAGCCGCCAAATGTCACGGCCATCAAGTAATTGAATCTTTTCCTTGTTATCTAACATCTTTAACTTCCACCTTTGCTTGTAATTGTTGTTCACCAATTGTTACGGTGATCGTTCCTTGGCCTTTTGTAACTGTTTTCACCCAAAATGAAAGGACACCACTATTTAAAGTTTGGACGCTGGGGCCAATTAGTTCTAAGTTATTTAGTTTAATGATGACCGGATCAAAAGCGTAATGCGCCTGGCTGCCATTTTGGTCAACTTTTTTAATTGTAACGCGGGTCGCATCGTACGTTTCATTTATCTCTAAACTAGTGCGTTCAGCTTTTAGTTCGTAATTATATGTTTTATAAATACTTTTCGTCACCGTTGTCACAAGTTTATCGTTAATGTAACCATCAAAGCGGTAGTCAGACTGTTTACTGCCCCAGTTACTTAAATATTTATAAAAGAGTGCAACTCCTTCATCCATTGTTAGTTTATATTTCGTGAAGAGATATAAAATCATCAGTTTTGTTTTAAGCGAAAAGTTCGTCCCGCTTATTTGCACAGCGCGTAAGATTTTCTTCGCGCGTTCACCGTCTTTCTTGCTTAATCCTTCGTTATTTGCAATTAAGTCACTAATAAAGTCGTCAATAATAATTGGTGGATGCTTTAAGTGCGGATACTTTTTAAATGCCGGATAAAACGTTTTAATGTATTCGTTATTTCGATAAAGCTTTAAGTACTCGACATTTGTAAAAACATAAACATCGTCTAAAAGTGTTTTCGGGTATTCACCAATATGTAGGTCACTACTGACATGAAAGACAATATCTTTACTACCTTCAGCTTGATAAGCGTAACTAGCCGTTTTTGGATTGCGGTATATATCAAGCACACCGTGATGACAAATTAAGTCACCGCTCCCGAATTCTTCATGTGTTTGGTAATCACTAAAGACCCAACCAATCGCGCCACTGATTCCGTTTTTCGCGTCTTTAGCACTATTGATAACGTTGAGATGGCGTTTCGCTTGTTCCAGCCGCTTTGCTTCGTGGTCAAAGGCTTTCGTTGGGAACATATGACCGTTATGTTCGGTGACTAAATACGGATAGTTTTTATTCGTGATTTTTCTTTTTGGGGAAAGACCAATATTAAAACCTTCATGGACAAAATCGTTATACGTATAAACATCTTCAAAGAAATTAGATTTACTCATATTACGGACACCGCCGGTTGGGCGCGTCGGATCAAGTTTCCGTGCTAGTTCGTTAGCTTCTTTGTAAAACGCATCATCGTCATTTGATTCATTAATGCGGACACCCCACATAATCACGGAAGGGTTATTTTTATCGCGCTTAATCATTCTTTTAATGTTTAAGTATGATAACTCTTGCCACGCTTTGTCACCAATATGCTGCCAACCAGGTATTTCTTCAAAAACGAGTAAACCAAGTTCGTCACATGCTTCAATAAAATGCTTACTTTGCGGATAATGCGATGTGCGAACAATATTTAACCCTAAGTCTTTTAAAAGTTTCGCGTCTTCCCTTTGCGCGCCCTTTGGCATCGCATAACCAGCGTACGGATAACTTTGATGACGGTTTAAGCCAATTAGTTTCAGTAGTTTGCCGTTTAAGTAAAAGCCCTTTTTCGTAAATAAGATATCTCTTAAGCCGAACCTTTCTTTGTATACTGCTTTGTTAAACGTTACTTTAACGTTATATAAGTACGGATTATCGAGTTCCCAAAGTGTTTTATTTTCGAGCGCGAAAGTAACGCGTGTGTTATTGCTATTAATCGCCTGGTTTACTGAACTAATTACTTTATTTTCCGCGTCGAAAAGTTCAACGAACAATTCACCTTGATCCGTGTTTGTAAGTACATCTATATTTACTTCATTACTCTTTAAAATATCGCGATAAGTAACGGTAATATCCTTAATATTAGCTACTGGTTTTTTAATTAAATAAACTTCACGGTAAAGACCCGCAAAGGCAAGGTAGTCAACGACACCACCAAACGGGGGAATGCTTTTATTTTCACTGGAGTCAACTTTAACTTTAAGCTTATTTACCCCGACTTTTGGTTTAATAACTTGACTAAACGGAATATAACCACCGTAATTTTCGATAATTAGCTCATCATTTAAATAAACTTGCGTAAAGTGCGCGGCCCCTTCAAAAAGAAGACTTAACTCAAGGTCTAAGTCTTCGGCAGTAATCACTAAATCTTTTTCATATGTACTTATAAACTCTAACTCACTTGCCCTAAAATGATTAAGCGGGAGTTCTTTGCCAGGATGCGGAACGTTAACTGGGGGTTTTTCCGCGTTTTTGTCCGTAGTGAAAAGCCAGTCGTAATTTAAACTTATTTTCTGCATTTTACGTTACTTTCTTTGTGCCGTCACTCATTCTAATCATCAGAAAGTCTGGTCGCGTTCGAAATTTTTTCGTGTATTCTTTCGTAATATGTTTAATTGTATTGCCTGTTTTGCTTTTAAGTGTAAGTAAAACAGCACAGCCACCAAAACCGGCCCCCGTCATCCTTGCGCCAACAGCTTCACTTGCTTCCGCAAGGTCAATAATTAAATCGAGCTCCGCGCCTGTTACTTCATAGTCATCACGTAGTGACGCATGACTAGCGTAAAGTAATTCACCAAACGCTTTAATCTCTTTGTTTTTTATCGCTTCTAGCGCCCTAATTGTACGGTTTTGCTCAGTAACGACGTGCTTAACGCGGCGATATAGTAAATCGTCATTTAGTATTTCTTCCGCTTTTTCTAAGTCAGTCACCGCTAAATCAACGAGATTTTTAATTTTAAAGTGCGGTTTTAAAAGGCATAGCGCTTCCATTGATTCCGTGTAGCGTTCATTATATTTACCGTCGGCAAGTTCGCGATCTTTATTTGTATTAACAATTAAGAAATCGTAGCCTTTAAGAATTACAGGAACGTACTCAAAGTCGAGCGTACTACTATTTAAAAAGAGTGCATGACCTTTTTTACCGTGCGAAATCGCAAACTGGTCCATAATGCCGCTCTTAACGCCAATAAAGTCGTTTTCCACGAGTTGGCCAAGCTCAGCTTGGCGTTTTTTATCGATATCTAGACTAAAAAGATCATTTAGCATCTTAATGATTAAAAGTTCAAGTGACGAACTTGAGGAAAGACCGGCTTTTGCCGGTAACGTTGAATTAATATACAAATTTAACCCGCTTGTTATTTTGTAACCAGCTTTTTGCATAATAACAAAGACGCCTTTAACGTAATCAAGCCAGTCATCTTCTTTCTTAATACTATCAAGACTAAAAGAAGTTACTTCCGTCGTAAAGCCGGTGGAAAATACTTGCACAAGATTATCGTTTCGCTTACTAACAACCCCATACGTCCCGAGCGAAATCGTCGCGGGTAAGACGTATCCACCATGGTAATCAATATGTTCACCAATTAAATTGACCCGGCCTGGTGAAAAGTATATTGCGCCTTTTTCTTTATAAAGACGCTTAAATGTGCGTTTAAGTTTAAATTTCATTGTTTAATACCTCCTTTAAAAACGAAATAAACGGATCAAGGTTCGGCGCAAACTTGAAAACATGACAATCTTCTAAAATACTCGCAAACTTCTGCACGAGTTCACGATTAATTACGGCGTCATAATTAGTGAGATTAACGTCATCTTTAAAAGTGTTGAGCCACTCTTGATGCTTAACGGCATTTTTGCTTAATGCTTTACCGTTAAATAAATATTCTTTAAGTTCGGCAAATTCAGTTAATAGGCGGCCCGGTAAAATTGCAAGTCCCATTGCTTCGATTAAGCCGATGTTTTCTTTTTTAATATGCCACTTCGTGCTTTCCGGATGGAAAAGGCCGAGTGGATGCTCTTTAGTCGTAATGTTCGAACGTAAAATTAAATCAAGTTCATACGCTTCGTTTTTAAAGCGCGCGATTGGCGTCACGGTATGATGCCTTTCGCCTTCAGTATGACTTTTTAAGTTTAGTTCATTGTTATTGTAGTTTTTCCAACTGTTAAAAATGCTCTTCGCGTAAAGCACAAGCTTATCAATACTTTTTCCGCGGAGTCTAATTGTCGCTAGTGGCCAATCAATTAGCGTAAACGTGACACCGTCTTTTACTTCACGATAAAGTACTTCCGCTTTTTCAATTGGAAACTCATAACGGCCACCTTGATAATGTTCGTGGTTTAAAATTGAACCACCGACGATTGGTAAGTCAGCATTCGACCCAAAGAAATAATGCGGGAATATTTTAACTAAGTGGAGTAAGCGCCTGAACGTCTTTTCATTAATACTCATTGGTTCATGTTCTTCTTTTAAAACAATTAAGTGTTCCGGATAATAAATATATGGTGAATACTGTAAATACCACGTTTCATCAAGCAAATTAAACGCAATTAAGCGATGTTGATCACGCGCATCACGGCGGGCATTACCGCTGAAACCTTCGTTTTCTGGGCATAAGACACAGAGCGGATAATTCGTACTTTTACTTGCGGCTGCCGCTTTAATTGCCGCCGGATCTTTTTCGGGTTTTGATAAGTTAATCGTAATTTCTAAGTCTCCGTATTTTGAGTTACCTTGAAAAAAGATATTTTTATCAATCCGGTCTTGCCGGATGTAATTTGTATTAATCGCATAGTTATATAAACTAGTCGTCGCTTGCTTAATATCAACCTTGCGCATTTCGTCAAACTCATTTTGAATGACTGACGGCATTTTGGCAAAAACATTCATAATTTTCGTATCAAAATTATCACGGGCGACGATGTTATCTTCAAGTTCTTTTGCTAAGACGAGCTTATCTAAAATATTATTAAGTGCTTCACTTGGATACTTAAGTTTAGCCGGGGTAATTTTTTCATTACTTCCTTCGATCTTTAGTAAGTTGTAAAGCTGGTTTTTTACATATCGATAATCACGGGCGGCAATTACTTTATGCGTAATTGCGTAATTAATTAAATTTTCGACATTTTGTTTCATTGTTTCACTTCATCCTTTCGCATATATTTAGTTAATTGGCATGAAAGCATTATTAAATAGTTTTAAGCTTAGCTTTAGCGTTAAACATATGTAAATAATCAAGGACATAAGTCACTTTGCATACTAAATTTCCTGCGTTCAAATTCTTGAATAAAACCGCTGTTAGTGTTGGAAAGTTAGTAAAATTCGCTTGCGTGAATCCAAGACTCTTTCTTCGCTCACTAATTATGTGACCAATCTGTAGCGAACTCATAATATGTCCTCTCTTAATATTATACCATTTTCACTTAAATGTTTTATAGTCATTGTCCAAAATCATCTTTTAGTTTTTTGCTTTGAGTTTGTAAAATGCGTAGGATGTACAATTGCCTTTAATATAGTTAGAGCGAATAATGATTACCGCTAATTTTCTAATTATAAGTCGTCTTGAGTTTTCAATTTGTTTTACATATACTTAAAGAGAACATTCATATGCATATGAAAACACGAAATTAAAAAGAAATGTTGCTCTTTAGAGAACATTGCGAGGTGAATAATGACTAAATATAAAATTTTTAATGTTTTAGCCGTATTTATGATTGGATTTGGGATGCTGATTGGTATTATCTTCCCTTTTTTTGTACTACTTGTGACGAATGTTGACGCGGCGACGGTGATTAATCCGCTCTTTTTCATTTTATGTATAACGGCCGGTATTATCGTGGGTATTTTTAATATTTTTCTGGCCAAAAAGATTGTCGGTGCCAAACTTAAAGCACTCGGAACACATATGACAAAAGTTGAACGACGTCTTTTAGAGCGCACGAATGAAAAAACCGTGGCGAACTGTTTAACGGCTGACTGCTTTATTGATGTCCTTACAAACGATGAAATCGGAGCAGCAGCAAACTCGTTTAACTCACTCGTAAGTGCACTCCAAAAATCGTTCAGCACGGAAGAATCAGTGAAAAAGTTTAACGAAATGCTTTCGAGTAAGCTTGAACTTGATAAACTTGCAACCGCAGCGCTTGTTAGTCTTTTAGAAAATATGAATGCCCTTGCAGGAGCAATCATCATTGAAAAGGAAGGCGAACTCCAACTCTTATCAGCAAGCGGAATAAGCGCCCCGGAATCACTTGTCGAAAATCATACTGTTTGGCAAGTTTTTCAAAACAAAAAGCGACTTTGCTTAGAACTACCCGAAGACATTGAGCTAAATGGTGTCCTTTTGAACTTCCGTCCCCGCCACGTTCTTGCGGAACCAATTATTTATAAAGGTGTTGTGCTCGGTGTAATTGTTATTGCTGGTGGTGAAGTTTTCTCCCAAGAGAAAAAGTCCGACATCGAACTTTATGCACAAGGACTTTCCCTTGCACTTAAAAATGCGGTTACACATGACCAATTACAAAAACTTGCCGCAAATGATCCATTAACTGGCGTACTAAACCGGAGATTTGGCTTAATTCGGCTGCAAGACGAGTTTTCACGCGCAATAAGGACATCACAACCACTTGGCGTTTTAATTATTGATATTGATCACTTTAAAAATGTCAATGACACTTATGGCCATTTAGTTGGCGATAAGATTTTGATTATGATGACAAAGACAGCGAAGAGTGCATTACGTGAAGGCGATGTGTTTTTACGCTATGGTGGCGAAGAATTCGCAGTTATACTTCCCGGTGCTTCTCCTGATGACACGACTAAAATTGCTGAACGAATTCGACGTTATATTGAAGACGCGGCTTTTACGTATAATCTTCAAGAAATTAAAATTACTGTGAGCATTGGTGGAACCTCGTTCCCAACGAATAATGTTGACAGCTTCAACCAGTTGTTTGAAATAGCTGATAAAAATTTATATAAAGCCAAAGAAAACGGTCGAAATCTCGTTGTTGTACAATAGCCAGTTTAGTTTTGTTTGTTTTTCTTAAATAGAATGAAATACACTATTGATATCAAAGATAATCCCGTGTTAAAATAAATTAACAAGGACAACAACAATGATATTTCAAGAAAGTCTCTTTACAAAGTTCAAAACAGCAGAATTTAATGTGAAACATTCTCCAATTATTTTATTTTTTCCGCATGTTTCGTCCGCAAATAAGTATGTTTAGTGCGCGTAATTAATTTTAAAAAACGCGCCAATTTAAGATAGACGACAAAGTTCAACACAAAAACTAAAAGGAGAAACAAGATGAAGTTTTGTGAGAATTGTGGAACAGAGGTAATTGAAGGCAAACTTTTTTGTGAAAATTGCGGCCATATTGTTAAGAAAAGTGATCCCCAGAAAGAAAGGGGGAAAACGCTTGGGATTATTTCAATTTGTACTTCAATCATTCCGGTTGTCGGCCTTATCATTGGGATTGTTGGGCTCAAAAAATCAACCGGTTACTGGGATAAAGTGCTGAACCAGATTGGGATTGGCTTATCATTTCTCTTCTTTTCAATTGCGCTTGGCGGGTTTGCGCTTCGATAAACAAAAAATCCGCATGCAGCGGACATATTATTTAATGCGCTGAACATTAAGTTAATCGACACTTATTTCATAAAGTAAAGCAATGAATGGCTGAATATTAATCGGTACATACCATCGATAATTACGACGTCTTATCCCTAAATCAATGTCCCAAGCTTTACTTGTTTCATCATCAATTCGTAAATAACGCATAATTGGTGACATATCAATTACGACATTGGAAGGTAGTGCTTCATAAGTAAGCGTTAGAAGTTCGTCAATTACTTCGCTGATCTTTTCGTTTGGCACATTATATTCAAGCGGTTCGCCATAAAGTCCCGTTTCTTCATCCATTGTTCTTGAATTCGTCCCAAAAACAATTGCACTTGGATCGCTTGGCAAGTCACTTAAATTAGGAAAGTCGTTAATTTTTACCGGGGCGAAACTTCATCACTTTCACGCCAGACAACAATACTATTGCCATTTTTATAGTTAAATGTGACACCGTCAATTGTTTCTGACCATAGTGCCTCAGTATGATCATGATAAATATCCGTCAGCATTACCGCATACGAATCACTATAGTTACCGTAATACCCGACGATCTCTACATCACTTGCCGTTGCGTGCGGAAGAACAGCGTTCCCGTACATATCGCGTTGATTGCGCAAATTAGCAGCACGGGTTGCTTTAATTCGTGCCGCTATTTCGTCCGCGATTGGCATATGAATTGTTGGTCTAATTTCGTTATTAAGATAACTAGCAATCGTGACTAAATTGTCATTTGTAACATATCCGTGATCAAAAGCGTATCGTAAGCTAGTCAAAAAGCCTGTCTCTTTCTCGCTATGTTGAGCGCTAGAAGGTTCGCTACTATTCGAACTATGCGGTTTATTACAACTAAGCAAACTAAAAATGCTGATAAGTAACATTGTGAATAGTTTTTTTATCTTTATATTGGCGGTATGTTTTATCATATAAATATGATAACAACTATTAGCGGCTTTATCAATTTGCGTTTTCCGTGTCTTGAAGCTTGTTTGTATTGTTTACTCTTCCTAAACTGCATTTATTTTTAATTATAAATATTTATCAGTTGCTACTGAAAGCTTTTGCCATTTGCAGCATTTTCTTTCATTCAAAACATATTACCGGTTAATTATGAAAAATGATGGGACTATTACTTCAATTAGTAATAATGTTTATTGTAATGTCCTTAAAAAATGACGGACTCCAGAGTTCTAATACACTTTGATCTTTTAAGAACGGTATAACGTCTTTTTTTGCAGCTTGGTAATCAATATCCGCAAACCGCTTATTTAATATTTCAATTAATAACTCACGCGTTAAAACTTCATTTTCAGAAATCGACTTCGTTTGCTTTAGCCGCGCTTCTAAATGTTTTAAATTTACTTTTGTATTTAAACTTAAGTAATAAATATAGTCGTATAAATCCCGCCCTTTTACACGGTTGTCCCATTTACGCGCAATAAGCGCATGAACTTTTCCGGCAAAAAGTGATTCCATATCATAAACACGCACTTGGTAAGGATACGGTAAAAGACGATATTTAAGTTCTGTATTGGCGTAAGGTGGTGGATCAATATCAACTTCAAGTTTAATGACCATTTTTTCGTTATGAATGATTTTTTTATAATCTTCACTATCCTTAAACACCGCAATAAAGATTTGTTTTGTATTACCTTTTATAAAAACGCTATCAATTGTTGAATGCACTGTATTTTCCTTTGTTGTAACCGCAAAGTTTAAACCAAGTGACTTTAATGCGTCTTCAACAGGTTTTAAATATTTTTCTAAAGCAAATGAGGAATCACTAGTGCGCAGCGAAAAATCTAAGTCTTCACTAAACCGCTCAAGGCCATAAAATATCCGTAGGGCAGTTCCGCCATAAAACGCTGCATGACTAAAGAAATCTGTTTTCGAAAGTCCTGCTAAAATAACTTCTTGAAACACTTCCTTAAGGGCATTTTTCGTTTCTTCGATCGTTTTAAGATTATACTTTTTTAGCATTTGCGTGATAATTGTCATGATTCAGCAATCCTTTCGATTAGTTTCATTAAGTAGTTAATGTTATTTGAAATATATTTAGAACTAAGAAACGCCAGGTGTTTAAAGTTCAAATTTGTAAATTCATCCCGTTCAATCCGCAAATTATCAAACAAGAGCATTTCTAAAGCTTTTACACTCTTTACGGGTGGCGATATGTAAAGGAGATCGCACAATGCTTTCTCAGCGGTTGCCATAAAGTAAACGTAAGTATCTAGTGTGTGCGCTTCAACAAAATACGGGAAGGCAGCATCAGGAACATCCCGATATATATAATTACCAAACATATTTTCATATTGTTTGCTTTTTCGTTTACCAAATGTTGCATTTGTGTACACTGCAACACGTTCCGGAATTAAATTATGAAATGCTAATGCGTATTCAAATGATAAATACGAAGGACCATAAATAAATGCTGCAAGTAAGTATCCACTTACGTTTTTATTAGTTTCGTAGAGACCCCTAACTATCGGAAACAAGATATTATTATCAACTTCACGTTTTATTTTTCCATTGATGTCTGCATAATCTTTGTACTTTTCTTTTAATTCTAAAATCGTTAATACCATGTTATTTTCTCCAGTTAATTGTATTATATGCCATTATATGGAGTAAATCAAGGTTTTTAGTGAAAATATGTATTAATTTTAGTCATAATGAACATTTTTGCCTTTTTGGGCATTTTTGTTCAGTCAAAACAACTTTTTGCATAAAAAAACAAATTTTATTTTAAAAAATTCCCCTTGTTTTGTCCTGTTAAGCAAAATTTTGGGGAAATTTTAATTCACTGGTGTCTTTGTTTACTAGAAAGGTAGTGGTTTTAAGCATGATTAATATAGAACCGCTGATTTCTTTACCACTTAAAGTAAATGACGGAAAACAAAGGAAAACGGAGAAAACAAAATACAGATTGTGGCTTGTTAATAATCCGCCTTCTTGATTAACTCAAACAACTTAGTGTTCAAATAAATTTTCTCCCGCCCTTCCATTTTGGAAGTTAAAAATCCTGCTTTCTCTAAGGCAATGAGATACGTTGATGCTGTTCTTCTACTTACGTTTAGTTTTTTCTCAACAAAAACAATTTTTGTGTAAAACTCGTAAAATAGCACTTCAATTAATTCTTTGGAATAAATCTTTGGTAATGTGTTTTTTATTTCTAGGGCGGTTTCGTCAATTAAAGCACTAATTTGTTTTAGTAGCTCTAATGTTTCGGTTGCCGTTTCTTCAATCGCCTTTAATTTATATAAAACGAGATTTTCAAAATCATTTTTATCTCTCACGTTTTGTAATGCTTTGTAATATTCGCCTTTATTGTTATTAATGTATTTACTCAGATAAAGTACAGGTGCATCAAGCAAATCTTTGAGTGTTAAATATAAAACATTAATAATTCTCCCTGTGCGCCCATTACCATCATAAAACGGATGAATTGATTCAAATTGATAGTGAATAATCGCAAGTTTAATTAAATCATCAAGCTCATGTTCATCATTTATATAATTTTCTAAATTAGTCATTAAATCAATAATTTCTTGGTAACTTTGTGGCGGTGTATATACAACTTCTCCTGTTCGTTCGTTTTGGAGTGTTGTGCCCGGTGTCGTTCTAATTCCCGTTTCACTATTTTCAATTGTTTGTTGAATTTTAACAATAATGTTTGTTGATATAAAACGATTTTTTTTAATTAGTTCGTACCCAGTCCATAGTGCGCGGCGATAATTAATAACTTCTTTTGACGCTGCGCTTCCTTTATTTGTGCTTAATGCTTTATATATTTCATCATGAGTAGTAACAATGTTTTCGATTGCAGAACTATTTTTTGCTTCGTTAATCATTGCGGCATTAATTAAAATGTTTTTATTAGGAACTACTTCTGCATAACCTTTTAACTCTGCAAGTGCCTTATGACTTAGTGATAACTGTTTTAATATAGCAACAGTCTCAAAATTATAATTTGGTGGCAGTTTACTTAGTTTGAACATTATATTGTCCTCCGAAGCATATTATATAGGAAACGTTTTCCTACGTCAACACAACATAGGAAAAAAAACTCTTTTTTTGCTCGCGTTATAAAAACGTAGAAAAAATCGCCTATAAAAAAATCCCCGTTGATCTAGCCGATTTAGACAAGATTTTGGGGGAAGTTTCAATTCACTGGTGTCTTTGTTTACTACAAAGGTAGTAGCTTTCAAGGTGAATAAACATTAACTGCTGATTTCTTTACCGCTTTGGGTAAATGACGGAAAACAAAGGAATAATAAGGAAAACGGGGCTCTTTGTAGTACTGTTGGTTTTTTGCCTTGTTTGGGTAAACGAAAGAAAACAAAGGAATATAACGACTATTAAATTTTGTTGGATAATGCATTTAAATCAAACAAAATATTTAATGCTACTGGATAAACATTGACATATATAACGGCAAGTAGTAAATTCCGTTTTGACCAAGCTCAACATTACTATTACAAAGAACGATTTTCTTTTGGAAGATTTCCGATCGTTCTTTTATTACGTTATCTAATGCCGCATGTTTTTTATAATTTTTACCCGACTTTACTTCAATTACTGAAATTTTATCGCCGTCTCTGATAATGAAATCTAGTTCAGCACGACTTTTTTTATCATAATAATAAAGTGGTATTGCATTTTTAGTTAATTCTGCCGCAATTGCATTCTCGGTAATTGCTCCTTCATTAATTGCAATATCACCCATAAGTATTTCTTGTTGAATATTATTTAAACTATGCGCGCAAAGCAGTCCGCTGTCAACCATGTACAATTTATACAAGTTACGCTTTGCACTAAAAGCTAGCGGGAGTTCAAGCGCTGTAACATTAAAGCATTGGTAACCGATTCCCGCATCACTTAACCACATCGATGCATCACCATATTTACGTGAGCTTGCACCTTCTTCTAAACTTGCCAAAATAAATCGTTTGTTTTTTTGATTAAGTTGCTCGGGTATTGCATCAAAAATTGCTTTTGCTAGTATTTTATCTTTACCCGCATATTTAGAAATGTCATCGCGATAACTATTTAAAATGTTTCTTTGCCGTTTAATTGTTTGATTAAAGTCATCATTACTAATAAACGTGCTGACAACTTGAGGCATTCCACCAACAATTAAATACTCGCGATAATTTTTCATAATCATTTCATGAATGAATGACGGAACTGGTTTTAGTTGCTCATACGCCTCTTTTATTTTAACAATTACATCACTAGACACATTTCGCGCCCATAAAAATTCTTCAAAATCAAGGGGGTACATATTTATTTGTTCTTCAAAGCCAACGGGATACGAAGAAACATCTTTATAATTAATACCAAGGAGTGATCCTGATTCAATATAATCAAACCGCCCGTCTTCTACTAAAAACTTAATTGCTGTTCGCGCATTTGGACAACTTTGAACTTCATCAAAAAACACCAAAGTTTCACCTTCAACAAACGGACCGAAACCCATTGCTGACAAATTCAAAATTATTGTCCGAGCATCAAGGTTACCGGCGAAAGCATTTTTCACAAGCGGTGAACGCTCAAAATTAATCTCAATAAAATGCGTATAGTATTTTTTTGCAAATTCACGCACAATTGTTGTCTTGCCGACTTGGCGTGCGCCTTTAATTAAAAGTGCTACTTTGTTTTCGGATTTTTTCCATGTTATAAGTTTGTTAAGAATTTTTCTTTGCAGCATTTTTCCCTCCACTTATAACTATATAATACACGCAGAAACAACTTATTGCAATATAGAATTACAGTTTTTACAACTTATTGCACATAATTTTTGATTTATTTACAACTTATTGCAAACACAACAAATTAATTTGCCCAGCCACCACCCCCACACGAAAGTAAGCTAAGTAAATATGGCAATCATATTATTCACGAAACAACCTATACATTCACAAAGTTTTATGAACTTGTTAGTTACCATGTTTATGTTTATTTTTGGGGTTGCATCAATAAGCATGGAATGAAGTAAGTTTTGGGGTTCTACCGTTTTAAAATTAGAAACGGGGGCAAATAAAACAAAAGGCACCTGAATTTGGTGCCAATATGCTTCTCTTCGTGGTTATTTAGGCTCTATTAAATAGATCCTTTAATTAAAAGCTTAATATTCCATCGTAAGCAATTATATTATAAATCGTACACTTTGTTGTAGTCCTAATAGGCCACAAATTAACTTTATTTTCACTTTTTATTGTCTCTTTTAAGGCTTCTAAATTGGTATAGATAGTTAAACTTTATTAAACAACTATACTTGTTCGCTAAACAGACGGCCGTGCACACACATTATTGACTCACTTAAAAAGGTTATAATTGAAATAGATTAAATATAACTTTCAAAAAGGCGAATAATTTTATTAATATCTTTTTTTCTACCAAATATTATTAATTTATCATTAGGTAGTAAAATTGTATC
>DASRNI010000019.1:0-2172 GCA_035647455.1 Bacilli bacterium
GGATAAACAAGTGATTTTAGTTAAACACCAAAACGAAGGTCATCTCACGCCATATTTTTACTTTGCCCTTGAAGAATACTTATTAAACGAAGTACTACAAGACGGGGAAACGTACTTTTTTACGTGGGTGATTAAAGGTGTTGTGATCGGCAAAAATCAAATTATTGAAAACGAAGTTAATCTTGATTACTTAAAAGCGCATAAGATCAAACTTTTCCGCCGTCCAACGGGGGGCGGAACGGTTTATGCTGATGAAGAAAATACGATGTTTTCACTTATTACGAAACGTAATGAAGCGTTTTCATTTAAGAGCCATTTAAGTCATATCGTGCTTGCAATGGATAAACTCGGGGTCAAGCTCGAATTTAGTGGGCGAAATGACCTACTTTTTGACGGCAAAAAAATGAGCGGAAACGCCTTTTTACAAAATAAAAACGGCATGCTCCTGCATGGCACGTTTCTTTATAACTGTGACCTTGAAACAATGGTCCGGGCGATTACGCCAAGCGACGAGAAACTTGTCTCGAAAGGAATTAGCAGTGTACGCTCGCGCGTTGTGAACTTGAAACCGTTCTTAAACGGCTTAACGCAAAATGAAGTAATCAGTCACTTAGAAGAGACTTTAACAAATAAAACATACGTTTTAAGTGAAGCGGAAGTAGCAATGCTTTTAAAACGAGCGGAAAAGTACGCGGCGAAGGAATTTATTTACCGTCAGCAAGCGGAATATACGAAAAATGTCCGTGGACGGATTCCTGGTGGCTTTTTTGATTTTAAAATTTTACTCAAAGAAGGTTACATTAAAAATCTTGAAATTACTGGTGACTTCTTTCACTTACAGCCACTTGCGCCACTTGAAGCAGCTTTCCGCGGTGTTCTTTATAACAAACCGGAACTTGAAAAAGTTTTTCAAAGTCTGCCTTTAAAAGAATATTTTCTTGATGTCGACAAAATACTTTTTAAAAACCTCTTTATGGAGGGAATTATTGAAACATAAATAGAAGAAAGAGAGGATCAACAATGTTATTTGATCAATTTAATCCCCAAAAACAACAATTGTTCCAAATTCTCAATGAAAAGAACGAAATTGTGAACAAACAATATATACCAGAGTTAAGCGATAAAGTATTACTCAAAATGTACGAAGTAATGCATCTTTCACGTTTAGCTGATAACCGCGCGCTGCAATTCCAGCGCCAAGGCAGAATGCTCACTTACGCTCCAAACCGTGGCCAAGAAGCAACACAAATTGGTGCGATGGCGGCGCTTGAAAAACGCGATTGGCTGTCACCCGCTTTCCGCGAACTCCCGGCGATGCTTTACCGCGGAGTAGCGCTTGAGTCACTTTATTTATATTGGTACGGCAACGAATGGGGTAGTCATATTGACCCATCACTCCATACTTTACCAGTCAATATTATTATTGGTTCACAAGTGAACCACGCTGCTGGTATTGCTTACGCAAGTAAGATACTTAAAAAAGATGAAGTAGCCGTAGCGACGATCGGTGACGGCGGAACAAGTCACGGCTTTTTTTATGAAGGTCTCAACTTTGCAAGTGTTTATAACGCCCCGCTTGTCGTTTTAATTCAAAACAACCAATGGGCGATTTCGACCCCGCGAAGCAAGGCAACGAAAGCAGCAACACTAGCGCAAAAAGCAGTTGCTTTCGGCATTCCCGGCATTCAAGTTGATGGTAACGACATGCTTGCGATGTATGTTGCGATGAAAGCCGCAGTTGACCACGCTAGAAGTGGCAAAGGCCCGGTCCTTGTTGAAGCAGTAACTTATCGCCTTGGACCCCACACAACTAGTGATGACCCAACGATTTACCGCACAAACGAAGAAGTTGCAGAGTGGGAAGCAAAAGACCCGTACCCCCGCTTTCAAAAGTACCTTGAAAGTAAAGGACTCTGGACGACAAAACTTGAAGAAAAGCTCGACAAAAAGCATGCCGACTTAGTTAACGAAGTTTTCAAAACAATTGAAACCGAAAAAGGTGCGGTTGAACTCTTAGATATTTTCAAATATAACTATGCGGAAATGACCCCGCAATTAACGGAACAATATAACGAATATAAAAGTTTCTTAGAAAGAAGGAAAAAATAATGGCAGTCATTAATTTACTTGAAGCAATTAATAATGCACTTGATTTAAAACTAAAAGACGATA
>DASRNI010000020.1:0-10901 GCA_035647455.1 Bacilli bacterium
AGTTTTGCCTTTTACACTTACTATTGTAATGATATTTTCATACTTGTCAATAGATAATGCTTACTTTTAGTTCTTTTTCTGTTTTTTTCTCCTTTTTATATATTAATACGCGTATATAACGCGCGCATGCGCGTTGAAAGATTAACTTTTATATTCTTTGCGGACAAGAATTTCTTCAATTACAAACGAAAGTCCTTTGTAAACGTTACTGTTTCCGGTTGGATCTTTACGGAAATAGACGAGTCCTTCATAGAGCGTAATAAAGCGATAAAACGTTTCCGGTGTATCACCAAATTCAATCGTGAAGAAAAAGATGAGTGAAGTTGCGTCGCTACTTGCGGCGACGTCAGGGCTCGTATCAAGAAGCGTTACTTGACTAACGCCATCAAACTTATCCGTGTGGCTTGTTGAGCCGATAAAGTCATTAACGTAACCGGTAATCGTTGTATCGTTATCGGCTGCAGTAATAAGATGCGTCGCCGTATAAATATTAATCGCTTTCGCAAGCGTAATGTCATACACTTCATCTGCCGCGTCGTCATACTCGAAAAATTCAATTGAAGCTGGACTATCAAATCCGTTCAGTGTAAACGTCACATTATGATCCGCTCCACTTGGTAAACTTGTGATTTCAAGCGCGAACGTAATGTGGTAGCCTGGCTCTTCAATTAACGTATAATTTTCTGGATCATGAAAGCCAGCGTCAACATCAAGAAATTCATTTGCGTAACTTGTCGCGACAACATCAACTGGTTCGTGACCTTTACGCGGGTAACCACCATCAAGGTTATGAATAAAATATTTTAAGTTATATTCAAGCCCTTGGTCAATCGTGATTTTCGGTCCCGCCGTGTCCGCAGAGCGGTTCATTGCAAACCACGCATACGAAGCGTAAAATAGTGCGGTCATACTAATCGCGAGCGAAAAGATTGTGACCCACACATTAACTTTTAAGAGTTTTTCACGTTTCTTTTTATTCACTTTTGTTTCCTTTGTTTTTTTAAGGTCCAAATGGAACGAGACTAAACTCGACCATTATTTGCATTTTAAAACCAATGAGTTGTAAGTCATTCATATTATTTGTGTTTGTTTTCACAAATTCCATAAATTCAAGCGGTTTTGGGGCAATTAAAATTAAAATGGCTTTTGCAAACTTTTCTTCAAATATTTCCGTGTGTCCTGGGGGGACAATAATTTCATGAGCGTCATAATTATCAGCACCGTCCGTTAAATATACTTCATTTGCGCCGTTAAAGTCGTGACGGTCACGCGCTTGTAGTTCACTTAGCTTTGGCTGCGCGGCAAATTCAAGCGGATCAGAAACATCGTTATCAAGCACTAAGTAACGGAAATCATAATCACTAAAGTCAGGGACCGTTTCACCACTTTTGTAAGCGGGATTACTCACACTAACTTTAATATGCGAATTTTCTAAAAGTGTATGCGCATGAATTTCATAAACGTAACTTGGTAGTTTGACCATATCAAGTTGAAATTCGTCATGGACTAAGTCGCCGAGTAAAAAGCTATCAGGATCAACGTATTCATGCTGCGCGGCAAAGTCATAAGCAACGGCAATGTTTGTTGATTCTTCTTCGTTAATCGTTTGTTCGAAGTCGGGCACAGCGTTAACACTTCTAACTAAGTCAACACTTTCACGGCGGTAAAGTCCCGCGTGAACTTCAAACTTCCCTTCCCCGGTCATCACCGTAACACGGTCAACATTTTGGTTCGTATTAATCCACGCAAAAGTTAAAGACGTTAGTAAAAACGCACTAACGATAATTGTGAACATACTTGTGAAGATCCGCAAACGATTTTTCATAATTTAATAAAAAGCAGCCATTTTACCTTTCGTTTATTTCGGTAACTGGCTGTCTATTCAAGATGAAGACCCTATAGTTTTGCGTCACTAGATTACTCTAGTTTTGCCCTTTTCATCTTTAATTATAATAATAATTAAGCATTTGTCAACTTTTTGTGCTCAAATAAACATATCGTTTTACATTATTTATGGTAATAACGCCGTAAGTTCATCCTTTTTAAGTTTATATAACTCTTCCACCGCAAAGTAAACTTTTGTGACTAAATATGTTTTTTCCGGACTGAACATATAGAAAGTATCACTTCCCGTACTAAAGCTAATCCCATGGCCACGACCAAAGTAATTATATTCAATATGAACACTATAGTTATCAAGAATACTACGTTTAAACGTGAAAGTTTCACCAAAGCCTTTACCGCTTACAACAAACCCATCTAGGTCGTGCGTAAGAGTTCCCTTGCCAATTTCATAAAAGCCCGTACTATTTGGGAGCATGTTAATTTTAACATCGTGCTCAAAACGATATGTCCCGTTAAGTATTTCATTTTTAACCGTTTCACGTTGCCAATCAAACCACGCGGAGATACTCGTAAAGTATGTTTTACCGTGATGATTCTTAAGTTCACCGTTTTCTAAAAGTTCGTGGCTTAAACCGCAATTACTGCACGTTAAAGTTGCCCCTTTTGTTATGTTTTTGCCTTCACAAAGACACGCAGGACATTTGTAAAGCGGTGCTTCAAGGCCTTCCGCGCGGTAAGCTTCTTTTATTAAAACATTGTTAGCTTTTTGCCACGCATAATCGTCATACATAAACGCTTGATTAATCATCTTATTAATTTCCGGCACGGTGAAGTTTTCAATTTGTTCGGGACTTAATAAATAACGCATTTCTGCGCTTGTCTTTACTTTACGCTTTCTTAAGTTCCAAACTGGCTGACTTAAATGGTGGCCGTGACTAATTAGTGTGACGATCGGTACTTTTAAAAGTTTGACGAGTTTCCCAAGGCTTTCCGGTAAAACTGCGGTTGTTCCGACAAGACTATAACGCGCTTCAGGGTAGAGAATATTAATATGTTTTAACTCATTAAGTGAGCGCTTGATTTGTTTCACTACGGTGACATCAGTAATAAATTTCCGGGTCCCAATACAGCCAACTTCGCGCATAATAGCTTCGCGAGCAATAAAGCCGTCCAGCGCGACAACATACGTTGCCCGGCGCGGGAAAATCGCGCGCGTTGCTACTTTAAAGTCGTAAAATGCATTATGATTCGCTAAAAGTAAGTACGGAGTCTTTTTAAGACTTTCCATATTAAATTTTATTATTTTTGCTTTTCTTTGCCATGTCTCCGGAAAACTAAGGAGCCAGGCAATTGGCGTTAAAAGTCGCCGTTGTTTTTTAACTTTTTTCGTAAAGTTAAAGCGCGGAAGGTTCTTTACTTCACTATACGACTTTGGCACTATTTTGCTTATTTTCATTAAGTGTTCTTCTTTGCGCGTTATTTTTAAACTACCTTCATTATGAAGGAGCAGTAAATTTTATTCACAAAATATGCTTATTTAATATAGTTACCAATAACAGCAATTTGGCCTGGTGCTGGCGTTTTGCTTGTGTTAAGCACATAAATCCGCACGTTACCTTTACCGATACTACTAACTGATAAGCTACCATTTGTGACGTTTTTCACGTCACTAGTGACTAAGTCAACGTATGTACCGTTCGGGATACTGTTAAAACTTGCACCGCCACTTATTGTGACAAGGGCAAAGCTGTCAGTCGCGCTATCAGTATAACGACGTTTAAAGGCAAGTGAACCACTAACGTTATCAACAGAATACTGCCCTTTTTGAAGTGCCGGGACTGCGCGGCGCATAATGTTAAGACTTCTGATATGCTTCGCAAGCGGGTGATTAAGTGTTGTGTTAATTGCGCCAGTTGCGTTTGTATAATGACCAAAGTCAGTTGCGGTTACACTACCTTCTAAATGATCACCAAAATAAGCGCGTCCTGTTTCTTCAAGCGGACGACCTGGTCCAACGTCAATCACTTCTCCTTTTTTAAATTCAATTTCGCTGCCGTAATAAATGCTTGGAATACCACGGAAAGTGAAAAGTAACGCTAAGTTTTCCGCCCATGTACTTTGCGGTTGGTTAAAGCGTTGCCCTTCCGGTGCTTGGTCAGGCGCATAGTCATGCGAATCAATATACGTTACGTTCCATGTCGCATCACTATAAAATTTATCGCCTTGCTTGGCAATTTGGAAAGCTTCACCAGCGGTTTTAAACGCCCAGTGCATTGGGAAATCAATAACATTCATGCTTGATTTCTTCGAGTAATCTAGAGCACGGTAATTATTTCCGCTTAAGTAGTGATTATTTGATGTCGGTTGATTGCCCGTGTTTTGGTTATCGTTCCAATGCTGGAACACACTTGCTTCGCGTTCCGTCCGCGTTGCCCATGGGTACTCTTTCGTTTCGTCCCACGTATAAAATGGTGTTGAAATTGCTGGGATACCGGAGTTCCAAACATCACGGTAGCGTGTCGCTACTTCACCAAACATATAAAAGTCACTGCCGCCACGGTTTTGGAAAGCAGGAACAAACTCTTTATTAAATGTTAAGCGCGAAATATGCTTGACGGTGTCAATCCGGAAACTATCTACACCCATATCAATATAACGGTTATAAGCGTCAACTAAATAATTACTAACGAACGGGTTTTCTGTATTTAAATCAACACAGTCACCAGCAATTTGCCCAGTTTGGACACTGTAGCCTTCCCACTGTAAACTTTTTTCATGGTGATAAATATGCCGGACATCGTTACTATCTTCTTTCATCGCGTCAATCCGCGCGCCGTACTGCTGGCCGCCATTAAGCATACCGTAGTTACTTGGTAAAACGCCCATTGGGTCGGTTTTAACAAGATTATCGAATGTATCAGCTTTCGTTGGATCTTTCGTAAAAAGCGGATATAAGTTTTCTTCACCAAAGTTCCCGGTATGGTTAAGAACGATATCTTGAATAATTTTCATCCCTTTACTGTGGATTGCGTTAATTAAATCTTGGTACGTTGCTCCGGGGCTTTCATAGCGCGGGTCAACTTTAGAAAAGTTAAGCGCGTGATAGCCGTGATAATCGTAACCGGAGGCATTCTGGACGACCGGCGTAATCCAGACCGCACTAAAGCCGAGTGCTTTAATGTAATCAAGTTTATCGATTAAACCTTGAAAGTCACCACGCCACGCTGGGTCAGTACTTGGGTTACCGGCATTCCGGTCATCCCAGGCATGAACGTTATTTGAAGGGTCGCCATCATAAAAGCGTGTTGTAATTACAAAGTAAATTGTTTCTTCACGGAAGTCACTTTGTCCCGTTTTTTCACTAATCGGGCGGAAGTTTGTAAGTTTATTGTTATCTAAATACCAATTACCGCGACCAAGTTCGTAGTAATTCGTGAAATTATTGTTAATTTTAAAGCGGACTTCGATTTTTTCCGCCTTGTTAATTGCATAACGATACCAGCCATTACTTTCGCTCGTCATCGTTTGTGGTGAGCTTGTCGCAATTCCCGCTGGCTTTGAGTTTCTATATTCAATTTGCGGGACGGCGCTACTACTTTTAACGTGAACGGCAATAACACTTTCGCCTTCTTCGTCAGGAATAACAATATTATCGGGGTTTTGACTGAACCAGCGGTTATTTAAGTACCACCATTCCCCAGTTGTCCGGTTTAAGTCACTTGTCTGCGGACTGCCATTATCACTAAAAATTAAGTTAATTGCTGTTTGTTCAGAAAAACTATATGAATACCAGTCGTCCTGCGCTTTGTTCATCGGTACGCCGGGCCAACTAACACCTGGTAAACTCGGCGTTGCGTTCCAATAATAAATATACGGATTACTGTAGTCACCTTTATAGTGCACCGTAATGCCCGCGTCGGCACGGACAGCTTCTTCTCGTGCTTTTTGTTTCGTTCCAATCCCGACGATTAAAAGTAAAACTAAAAAAAGTTTAATTTTGCGCATAACAGTACCCTTCTTTCACTCATTCTATTATAGACTAAACCAAGCTTTCTTTTCTATTAATATTTTGTTTTCGACACTTTTTGATTATACTAAATAAGGTAGGTGACTTATGAAAAAGAAAATTGCACTGTTAATTACACTTTTAACTTTTAGTTTAAGTAGCTGTAAATTCAACAAAAGTAGCTCGGACAAACCGAGTCCATCCGACGTAACAAGTACGGTAACAAGTTCAGCAGACGAAAGTAGCGAAACCGATCCTTCGGAAAGCGAAACACCCTTGCCAAGTACAAGCGAAGCTTCCGTTCCTAGCGAAGGTGAAAGTTCTGTTAGTTCTGAAGTAAGCGAACCCGTGAGCGAACCAGAAGCTAGTGAACCAAAATCAAGCGACCCTGTAAGTGAACCAGATGGAACTTCTTCTTCAAGTGAAACGGAAGAACCACTTCCCGAGTTTACCGTCACTTTTGTCACGAACGCTCCTACGACACTTGATCCGGTTGTAACGAGTAAATTAAATTATCCACCTGTCATTACGAACGAACCAAATGTGCTTGTTGGTTGGTTTTTTGAAGCTACCTTCATTAATATCGTTAGTTTTCCGCTTCTTGTCACGAAAGACATCACACTTTACGCGAAGTGGGATGAAGCTAGTGACGGACTTAACTATGAAATTAATCAGAGTAATACTGGTTACATCATTACAAGTTACGCGGGTAACCAAGTCCAAGTCGTTATTCCGGAACATATTAATAATTTACCCGTTGTCGAAATTGGTGAATATGCGTTTTATGAAAACGGCACAGTTGACCATGTAAGGCTCCCAAGTACACTGATTACAATTAGTTTTGGTGCTTTTAAAAACGCGACGCGAATTGAAAGTATGAACTTCCCTACTAGTTTAAAAACAATTGCGAGTGACGCTTTTAGCGGCGCATCTAACTTAAAAAATATTAATTTAGAAGCAACAAGTCTTGAAACACTTGGTGATAACAGTTTTGAACGCACAATGATTAGTAACGCAAAACTACCGGCAACAATCGCAACTATTGGTGCACGGGCTTTTGCTGATAATGCTAAATTTACTGAACTAACCGTTAACGCAACAACACCACCATTCGTGTATCATAGTTCTTTTGATAGTACTAGTTTAAATAAAATTAAAGTACCAAGTAACAGTGTTGCAACGTACAAAAATTCACCGTACTGGGCTAGTTACCAAAGTTTAATTATTAGCCTTTAGCACGTTACTTTAAAATAATCACAAAGTTTTTTATATTTATCTTGACCGGCTAAACAAGTTTCGAATAAATAAGCCTTGTTTTCTGGATACATTATAAAACCACGGTAATAAAGATTTTTTAATGCCTGATCAATTGTAAAAGGCACGTGGTTATGGCGTAAAAGTTCTTTAAAAGCAATAAGGCGACCAACGCGACCATTACCGTCTTGAAATGGATGAATCTTTTCAAAGTGATAATGAAAATCAATAATCGCTTTAAATGTTTTCTTCGCGCCATTTTCATAACGGTTTATTAATTCGCTCATTTCGCACGCCACATCTTCTGGTGGTGTCGTCTCGTAGCCACTAACGACGTTCGGCACTTCTTTATAGCTACCGACACGAAACCAGTCTAACTTCTCATCTTTTGTATTCCGCTTTAAAAGTAAATGTAAGTCTTTGATTATTTGTTCATTAAGCGGCTCGTAAATTATATCAAGCATGTAATCAATCGCGCGGAAGTGATTAATTGTTTCTGTAACATCATCAATATTAAGTGTTTTTTCTTGTCCGATTAAGACTTGGTTTGTTTCAAAAATATTACGAGTTAAATCGAGCGAAATGGTGCTTCCTTCAATATTGTTCGAGTTAAAAGTTAATAATACTTGTGTCTCGTGATAAAGCCCGCCTTTAATTTTGTGTTTTTTCTCACTGCGAAGTCTTGTAACAATTGCAGATTCACGTTTTTTCTGCGGAAAAGAGAATATATCACCGGGTTGTAGATTTAAATAAACACTAATCTTTTCAAGTGTTTGAAGCGAAATATAGTCACCTTTTCCTAACTTAGAAAGTGTTGTTGATGATATTTTTAAATCGTGGCTTAACTTAGTTAATGTAAGTTTTCTCTCTTCAAGAACTTTAAATAATTTTTCATAATTCACACGCATATTGATCTCCAAGATAATTGTACCATATTATTTAGTTATATAAAGAATATAAATCAAATTCTTTAGTTACATAAAATATTATCCTGTTTTATTTGTTTATTGATAAAAAACGAACAGTATTTTCAACTATTCGTTTTAGTTTAATTTTAATAGTGGATTGCTTTGCCCGTTACAAGCAGTGCTGCTTCACCTACTGTTTCGGCAAGTGTTGGGTGCGGGTGAATCATACTGATCAGTTCATCGGTTGTTGCTTCTAAGTTAAGCGCTAGTACGAGTTCACTAATCATCTCGGTCGCTTGGCTGCCGATTATATGCGCACCGATGATTTCGCTGTACTCTTCACTAACAATTAATTTAATAAAACCGCGTTTATCGTTATCGGCTAGTGCTTTCCCACTTGCACTAAAGGGGAAAATACTTGTTTTAAATTTGATCGCACTTGCTTCTGCTTCTTGCTCAGTTAAACCAACCGCAGCAATTTCTGGTAGCCCATAGATTGCTTGGGGTATTTTTGTGTAATCCATTGCATTCGTTTTTAAGCCTAACGCGTGATTCACCGCAACAAAAGCTTCGTGCGATGCGGTATGTGCGAGCATCATTTTGCCGTTTAAGTCGCCAATTGCGTAAACTCCCGGCACAGTTGTTTCTAAGTATTCATTCGTTACAACACTCGCACCTTCAAGCTTAATATTTAAGTTTTTAAACGCACTGCTGTTTGGGCGCGTTCCAACTGCCATCAGTGTTAAGTTTGTTGCCAGCTTCTTCGTAGCGCTATTAACTTTGTATGTTACTTCGTTATCTGTAACTTTTGTTACTTCAGCATTCGTAATAACTTTGATCCCGAGTTTTTCGAGTTCTTTAACGTATGCGTCGCGAACTGACACGTCAATTGAAGGTAATATTGTCGGTAACTTTTCAATAATTGTTACATTACTGCCGAGCAGCGCGAAAATAGTCGCAAATTCGACACCAATCACGCCACCACCAACGATGACGAAGTTTTTCGGTACTTTTGTAACATTAAGTAATTCGCGACTTGTTACGAGTGCACCACTTTTATAACTTTCTTGTACCCCATCAATTGGCGGTAAGATTGGCGAACTACCAGTTGCTAAAATAATCTTTTTTGTTTCGTAAAGTTCGTTATTAACACGCACAACGTTTGGTGCTTCAACAAAAGCTTCACCGGTTAAAAGTTCAACCTTATTTTTCTTAAGTAAGTAATTTACACCGTTTGTAAGTTCTTTGACAACTTTATCTTTACGGCCGACCATCTTTTTAAAGTCAAACGTTACTTCACCATTTACCGTTATACCAAAGTCACTAGCGTGCATGAAGTCATAGTAAAGTTTTGCGTTTTTTAAGAGTGTTTTTGTCGGGATACAGCCGTGATTAAGACAAACTCCCCCAACATCTTCTTTTTCAATGAGCAGTACTTTCGCGCCAAGTTGTCCAGCTTTAATCGCCGCGACATAGCCGCCCGGTCCTGCCCCAATAATAATTAAATCGTACATCTTAACTCCTATTCCATTAAGAGTAATGTTGGCTCGCTTAAAAGTGCTTTAACACGGTTTAAAAAGCGACCAGCATCCGCTCCATCAATGACGCGGTGATCAACGGCAAGCGAAAGCGGTAAAACGTAACCAACTCTTATTTCGTCATCAATCACTACTGGTTTTTTATTAATCATTCCGACGCCTAAAATTGCAACTTCCGGATGGTTGATAATTGGGGTCCCAAAACTAATTCCCGCAGAACCAAAGTTCGTAATTGTAAATGTTGTATTTTGGAGTGCGGCTAGACTAACTTTGCGACTAATCGTAAGATCCGCAGTTTCGCGAAGTTCACGCGCTAAACTAAAAATTGACTTCGTGTCGGCGTCTTTAATATTCGGGACAATTAATCCGTCTGGCGTATCAACCGCAATCCCAATATTCATAAAATGTTTCATAATCATTTCGTCGGTATTTTGGTCGAAACTCGCATTAAAGAGCGGAAATTCTTTTAGTGTCATCGTGACAGCTTTAATAATAAACGCCATATATGTTAACTTAATCCCTTGCTTTAACGCTTCATTTTTTGCGTCATTTCGTAAATTAACGAGTTTATCAATAATTACTTCGTCAATTAGGACTGTATGCGGAATAACTTGTTTTGAAACTGTCATCGCGTTAACAATAGCTTTCCTTAACTTCGTAATTGGTACGCGTGTTGTGCCTTCACCAGCTTTAAAGCTTAAGCTTGGTACGCTACTTACAACAGGTGTGGCTGCGCTATTATTCGCGAAAGCACGAATATCATCTTTCATCACGCGGCCACTAGGACCAGTGCCAATAACTTTATTAATGTCAACACCTAAATCACGCGCAACTTTGCGGGCAGCCGGTGTTGCTTTTGCTTTTGTATTTGTTGTTACGCTTGGAGCGCTAACTTCATTAGAACTACCAATAATTTCACTTGATACTTCAATTTCGCCAATCACACCTGGCGCACTTTCTTCGGTGACTGCTTCTGTTTCTTGTGCCGGTTCATCCGCAACTTCTGCACCGCTCCCGTCATCAATAATCGCGACCGTTTCGCCAACATTAATCGTGACACCTTCGTCGGCACCTAACTTCATAATTACGCCGTCAACGGGTGAAGGGAGTTCTGCATTTACTTTATCGGTTTCTATTTCAACAAGCGTATCGCCTTCTTTAACTTTGTCGCCTACTTTAACGTGCCATTTAAGGATCGTGCCTTCATGGAGACCTTCACCAATATCACTAAATTTAAAATCGTACATTATTTACCTCCTTAATAAGCAACTGTTTCAAGAATCGCTTCTAAAATTTGTTCAGAATTTACAAAATGGAAATGTTCACCACGGGCTAGTGGCACCGTAATAT
>DASRNI010000021.1:0-4175 GCA_035647455.1 Bacilli bacterium
GCTTTAAGTTTTGTTTCGTCTTCCGCGTTTTCCGGATGATTTTCGAGAAACTTATTTGGCATTACCGGCTTTTTAGCATCGGCAGCGAATAAAATGAGCTTTGTAAATGTATCAATTTTATTAAAGTCATCATAAAGTTGCACATACTTTTCCTGATAATTTTCATGACTAAGCCGTTTACTTGTTGTAATAATATCAGCAAGAATTGCACGGCCTTTTTTTAAGTAAGTTGCGATGTATTCATTGAACTTTGCGTCACTATAATAAGTTGTAATGTAGTTATTTAAATACTCTTCTTCATCAAGCTTTAAAATCACTTCGTAATGAAAATCAAGCAGAAAGCCTAATAATGAATACGTGTTTCGCGCGTGAAACGTTTTGATAAAATGTGTGAATAACGGCGTTGGGTTTTCATAGTAGTTTTCAAGAATAGCGTCAAAGTACTCAGTGAACTTTACTTTTTGCATCACTTCATCAAGATTAGTAATATTCGCAGGAATGCCAAAGTTCGCACCGTATTTACGGACAATTTCTAAAGCATATGCGTCAAATGTAACAATGTTTGCGACTTCAACTTCAGGGATTAAGTGGGCGAATTCCGCGTCTTTGGCAAGTTTTTCATTAATTCTTTCTTTAAGCTCCTGGGCAGCGAGTCTGCCAAAGACAAGGACGAGAACTTCACTTACTTTTACTTGTTCGACTGTGTAAAGTTGGTAAAGTCGTTCAATGAGAACGGCCGTTTTTCCACTGCCGGCCCCGGCACTTATGAGCATGTTTTGTTTAGTTAAGTTAAGTGCTTTTTGTTGATTAGCGCTAAATGTAAATTTATTCTTCATCTTCATCACCTTCTAAAGTAAACACGCGATCAGTGTACTTAATATAACTAATATCTTTAAAGCGCGAATATTGCCGTGTGTCGAATGAACCAATTTTTTTATATTGAACAGGAAAGTCAAAGTTTAAAATACCGTTTAATGTACTCATCGCAAAATTTGTCGCAAGCTTAATGTATTCTTCTTTAAGTTCTAAGTTTTTATACGTGCCGTTAATCGACTTTTCATTTTTCGTAAAGAGATTCCGTTTAATCGGATTCTCATCCCCTACCGGCGCGGCGACACGTTTTAATAACGGTAAATCAAAAGTAAATAGTCCTTTATAGTTAAGCACATTACGGTAATGAGCTTCTAAATCGGCTTCGCGCGCAACTGAGAACGTGCCAGCATTAATTGACTGAATAAAAAGAGCAGCAATATTTATATTATTAAATTCGGCGCTTTTTGTTAAAAGCATTCCGTAAATTGGCAGCTGCAAATCAAGGCCATAAACAAAGTTATTAGGATTCGTCGAAGCTTCACCCGTTTTATAATCAATCACAATCGCGTACTTTTCTTTGTTATGTTCAAAAATAATTAAGTCATCAATTTTACCAACGAACATATGTTTGCCAAAAAGCGGAATTTTGATTGGCTCTTCTTTTAGCGTTTTAGTCGCGCCTAGTTCACTCACATATTCAAGACGAAACTTCACCGCAGCCCGAACAAGTTCTTTTTCGTTTAAAATTGTAAATCGATCTTTTGCCGATAAATTTAACAGCTCCAGTTCATCATTAAACGTAGCATCAAACATATTAATGTCAATCGTATCTTCAATCACTTTATGGACAAAAGACCCATAAGTTAAACTGAACGAATCTTCATCATCACGAAGTTTTAAAAGCACTTCCGCAAAATAATCAAACGGAATGTTTTGATATAAATTAAGTTTAGTATAACTTAAGTAAATTGGTTTAAGCGGGGCTTTAAACGGTTTAAAGGCGTGCGAATAACTTGCGTATAACGTTTTTTCGGCATTACGACGTAATACACTTAACGTTTCATTAACAAAGTTATAATGCTTAAATTCGTCTTCATTAAGTCCGTAATAAAAATTAAGATAATTTTGACTATAAAAGACATTCGGTAATGTCGCTTTTACGGTTTTTATTTCTAACTCACTGACGAACGCGCTTATTTTATATGTTTCACTGCCAAGCTTTTCGGAAAATGTTAAACGGATATCGTTATTTAAAAGCGCTGTTTCTAAGAAGTTTTTATGTATTTTATTACTTTGTGTTCTTGTTAATTTACCAAGCGCTTCGAGTTCTAAGTCGTTTAGCACGGAAAGAAGCTTTTTTTGGCCAGGAAAATTATTCGTACTAAAATTCGGGATGAAATAAATGTTATCCGTGCTGAAAAGTGGTAACTCACGGACAATTTTAAGCGCATTACTTTTTTCTTGCTCATAATTTGTTCGTGTTAGTTTATCTTTAAGAAACTTTAAAAAGTCCGCAGGTTCAAAAAGCGCAAGGTCATAACGCTTGATTACATTTTGTAAGAGTAAAAGCTCATCCCTGTGTTCTTCAGCTAAAAAGTTATCAAGTTCACTTTTTAAATTGTTTTGATTAATCCGGAACTTTTCATAAACTTCAGAAACAAGCGGATAACTTAAAAGCGCATCACCTTCGTTTTGAAATTTTAAATTGAACTGTGCGGCCAGGCGTCGAAAAACTAATTCATAATCACGGTCAAAAATAAGGAGATGAATCCGTTCACTTCTAACTCCCTGATCAAGCAGTCGACTGATCTCATTAAGTACATCATAAATTTCTAAGTACCCGTTCGTATATTCCGTAACGGTTAAACTTTGTTCACACGGCAAAGAAAAATACGTAATATCACTCGTGAACAAACTTAAAAGTGCTGTTAGTTCTGTGTCATCTTGATAAACGTCACTTATCAAAACACGTTTGTTTTGAAATTCATAAAGAAAAAGTTCATCAGTTTGATAAAAGTTTTCGGCCTTTAACTTTTGATTGAGTGTCGAAAGATAAGTTGTTCGCTGCGTAACCTTTGTTTCATTGAAAAGTGGCAACTCATTAAAATAACTTTCTGCGAGTTCATAATTTAAGTTTTCTTCTTTTAATACGCGCGCGAAAGCGGCATAGTTCTTTTGACCGATGAGTCGCGCCTTAAGTTCAGCCTTCGTTAAAAAGCGCACATTTGCCGGCAAGTTTGTCCGTCTTTTTAAAAAACTGAGCTTCGTTCGGTAGTCTGTAATAATGAGATTGGCATCTCTAAATTTAACAAAGAATTTATCCATATTTATAGTATAACATAATATACTATTATGTTATACAGCAAAGTTAACATTTTTCCGTAAAACTAATTGTCGCTGCGATTGCTTTTTTCCAACCACGATACTTTCTGTCACGTACTTGTTTCGTCATTTTAGGTTTATAAGTTTTCGCGTATTCATGAATTTTATTAAGCTCATTAACTGACTTAAAGTAGCCCGTATAAAGTCCCGCTAAGTAGCAAACACCTAAACTAGTCGTTTCGTAAATCTTCGGCACACGAATTTCTGTATTTAAAATATCTGCTTGAAACTGCATTAAATAACTATTAACACTTGCCCCACCATCGACACTAAGGGCCGCAAGATCAATTTTCGTTTCGGCCTTCATGACGTCGAAGACGTCACGCGATTGGTAGGCGATTGCTTCAAGTGTTGCTCGGATTAATTCTTTCGGCGTCGTTTCACGCGTTAAACCAAAGAGAGCGCCACGGGCATCGCTATCCCAGTACGGTGTCCCAAGTCCAACAAACGCCGGGACAAAATAAATGTTGTCATCTTTTGATTCCTGCGCTGCTTTTTCCGTGTAACTCGCTTCTTTAAATAACTTTAGTTCGTCACGCAGCCACTGCACTGCCGCGCCACCAATAAAAACACTACCTTCTAAAGCATAAGTTACTTCGTCACCAATTTGCCAAGCAATTGTTGTAAGTAAACCATTTTTTGATAACTTTGGTGTCTTTCCGGTGTTCATAAGCATAAAGCAGCCCGTACCGTACGTATTTTTCGCACTACCTTCATCTAAACAAAGCTGACCGAAAAGTGCCGCCTGCTGATCGCCAGCGACACCTGTAATTTTTAAGTGGTGTTGAAAGTACTTTGTTTTCCCAAAATACGCACTACTTGGAAACACACGGGGCAGCATTGCGCGGGGAATGTTAAAAAGTTCGAGCAGTTCCGTGTCCCACTCTAAAGTATGAATATTAAATAGTAATGTTCGTGAAGCGTTAGTCACATCAGTAACATGCTTTTCTTCATTAGTTAACTTGTAAATTAACCACGAA
>DASRNI010000022.1:0-15165 GCA_035647455.1 Bacilli bacterium
CGTCTTAGATGCAGACCCAGTCTTACTTTATGAAGATGAAGATACACAAGTTGTTAGCTACACATTTGATGAAGCAGACGCAATTTACTTCTTACACTTCATGAAAACTGAAGATAATTATAGTGGTTATATTGAAAGTATCGTTATTTCATTCTACTAGAGATTAAATACTTCTAACCGAAGGCCCCAGGCAACTGGGGTCTTTTTTTATGCGCTAAAGGTAATGCATCAATGCTTAAAAATTAGTTTTTTGTTATAATGAATATTAGGTAAAACTATGAAGACAAATGAAAGAAAACGAACAGTAGATACAAACGAAGAATTACATTCGTGGCAAGACGTCCGTGATACTTATTTCACATACATTAAAGATGAAACTGATCGTAAGAAAATCGAAGAAGCGTATGACTTTGCCTTTAAAATGCATGACGGGCAAATGCGCAAAAGTGGTGTTCCCTATATTCATCATTTAATTGAAGTCGCGATGATTGTAAGTAATTTACACGTTGGACCTTCAACGATTATTGCTGCGCTCTTGCATGACGTTGTCGAAGATACGGATGTTACAGTCGAAGAAATCGAAAAGATGTTTGGTAAAGACGTCGCGACGATTGTTGATAGTTTAACGAAGATTCAGCGGCTTAAACTCTCGAAAAAAGGTGACGACAGTAGTTTTGTTTATGAAGATCACCGGAAAATCTTTTTAGGAATGGCGAAAGATATTCGCGTGATTATTATAAAACTGGCTGACCGACTACATAACTTACGTACACTTGGATATTTAAAACCAGAGCGTCAACTTGTCATTGCTAAAGAAACAATGGCCGTTTACGCGCCGATTGCCGGCCGCCTTGGGATGGGGAACATTAAAGCAGAGATGGAAGACTTATCGCTTAAATATATTGATCCTGAAAATTACTATAAAGTAATGGAACTTATTGAACAAAAGTCCCCCAACTTAGAACGCGCCCTTTTAGAAGTAAGTAAACGCATTGCGGATATCGTTTTTAATAACAATATTCCGTTTGAAATGAAGTTCCGCGTCAAGAGTGCGTATAGCGTTTATAAAAAGATGGAAGAAAAAGATAACGACTTTGATAAAATTTACGATTTACTCGCGTTACGGATTATTACGAAGACAGAACTTAACTGTTACGAGATTCTTGGCTTAATTCACGCGACGTATAAACCGATTCCCGGCCGTTTTAAAGACTATATCGCGATGCCGAAGTCCAATATGTATCAAAGCTTACATACAACAATCTTTAGTGGTGATGGTAACGCGCTTGAAGTGCAAATAAGAACAGAAGAGATGGATCATATCGCTGATAGCGGTGTTGCTGCGCACTGGGCGTATAAAGAAGGGACAAACTATAACCCTGAACGCGAACAAAAAGAAATTGAAGCGAAGCTGCATTGGTTTAAAGATTTTATCGGTGCTGCTTATTACGCAGGTGACGATGCGAAGGAGTACGTTGAAACGTTAACGCGTGATATTTTCGATACAAGTGTTTACGTCTTTACACCAAAAGGTAATGTTATTGAATTACCGAAAGGCGCGACCCCGCTCGACTTTGCTTATAAAATTCATACAAAAGTTGGCGATACCGCCGTTGGGGCGCTTGTTAATGACCAATTAGTCGCCATGAACACGGAACTTGATACTGGGGACGTTGTTGAGATTAAAACAAGTCCAAACGCGCCGGGACCAAATGAGACGTGGTTAAAAATTGTTACAACAACTAGTGCCAAAGCACATATTCGCAAAATGCTTGGCCGTAAACATAAACTTTTAACGCGCGACGAAAACATTCTTAAAGGGAAGAAGTCACTCGTTGATGCATTTAAAGAGCGCGGCTTTAAAGAACATGAAGTTGATGAACACTTACAAAAGTCCGTCCTTTGTAAGCATTTTAACGTTAGTAACTTAGAAGAGTTGATGCTTCTTATTTATTCGCGCAACGTCATGCCTGCGCAAATTCTTGATTTCTTAAAGCTTGATCGACGTGACCATATGGAGAAAATACTTAGTCGTGGCCGGAAAACCGAGATTAGTAAAAACCCAGTTGTTGTTAAAGGTGCCGGTGAAGTCGCGGTTACGTTAGGTAATTGCTGTTCACCAGTCCCCGGTGACGAAATCGTCGGTTACATCACAAAGGGGAAAGGAATTACCGTTCACCGCGTAAATTGCCCGAACATTATTAAACATAAAGAACGAACGATTGACGTATATTGGAACGATAAGAGTGAAGTAAAGAAATATCCTTTAACGCTGAGTATTAAGTGTTTTGACCGTGATAACTTGCTTGTTGATATTATGAACGCGTTAAGCCAAGCTAAGGTTGCGTTAGCAAATATTAAGGCCGCTTACCACGGTACAAGCGACACAAGTACGATTACAGCGACAATTTTAATCGAACATTTAAATGAACTAAGTCGCGTGACAAATATTATCAGTCAAGTCGAATCTGTCTACAAAATTGAGCGTGTTTTCCGCTAAAGTAATTAAGTAGTAATAAATTAGTAGTTATTTAGTTGATATATAGTTGTATTGATATTTACCTTTGTTGACACTACACGGGCTTTAATTTATAATTAAAGCGTCATTGAAGTGGAAAGTTATTAATTAAGGATCTAGAGATCAAGTGGTTGGTGGAAACTTGAACATTAATTAAACGAACTTGACACCACGGAGACTGAAAGTAATTCATAAGCTTTCCGTTAACAGCGTTAATGTTACTTGAGTAGCGCAATAAAAGCGAAGTAAGGTGGTACCGCGGCGAATGTCGTCCTTATACTACCTTTTTTATTTGGAGGAGAAAACAATGAAAAACATCAGTGCCCCAAAAGGAACACACGACTTAATTAAAGATGAAGCACGTGGTTTTGAGCATATTATTGGTATTGCTCGACTTGTCAGTAGTCTTTATGGCTTTGATCCGCTCGAAACACCGTTATTTGAAAACGCAACTTTATTCGAGCGTTCAGTTGGTGACGCGACCGATATTGTCCAAAAAGAAATGTATGTCTTTAAAGATAAAGGAAAGAGGACTCTTGCTTTGCGTCCCGAAGGGACGGCAAGTATTGCTCGAAGCGTAATTACGAATAAACTTTACGCAACGAACGATTTACCGCTGCGCTTTTATTATGATGGGACGATGTACCGCTACGAGCGGCCACAACTTGGTCGTTATCGCGAATTTCGCCAGTTTGGCATTGAAAGTATTGGCTTAACATCGATTTTTCACGATTTAGAAGTAATGCTTTTAGCAATTCATATATTACAAGCGCTTGGTTTTGAAGGCATTAACACGAAAATCAATAGTCTTGGTGATAGTAGCGCCCGTGAACGGTATAAAACGGCGTTAAAAGCGTATTATGAACCACATTTACCAACAATGTGTGCTGATTGCCAAATGCGCTATGAGAAAAACCCATTAAGAATGCTTGATTGTAAAGTACCGCATGATGCAAGTCTTGCCTTAAAGGCACCACATATTAGCGAACATTTAAGTAAAGAAGATAAAGACGACTTGAATTTTATCTTTGACGCGCTGAACGGTTTTGGGATTAATACAACAATCGATACGACACTTGTTCGCGGCTTAGATTACTATAGCGGCATTATTTTTGAATTTAGTTATATCCCGGCATCGGGCAAAGATTACGGCGCGATTGGTGGCGGTGGTCGCTATGACAAGCTCGTTAGTGAACTTGGTGGTCCTGATTTAGTTGGGGCCGGCTTTGCCTTTGGCATTGAGCGGCTTTACCATATACTAAACGAAGAAAAGAAACTCGAAAGTGCCGTTTTTCCCGATGACGTTTATATTATTACTAAAGGGGATGAAGCACGTAACGACGGCTTTTCACTTTTAACAAGCTTACGTACGCACGAAGTTCGTGGTGTGATGGCTTTTGAAGATAAGTCATTTAAGAGTTTATTTAAAATTGCCGAAAGTCGCGGTGCAAAATACGCGATTATTATCGGACAAGAAGAAGTTGATGGTGAATTTGTGACGTTCCGTGACTTAAGCGCGCGGACACAAGAAAAAGTCGAATACGGAAAAATATTACCGCACGTTTTAAAACTCGTCCATGGTGAACATCACCATCACCACGACGATGACGAATGCTGCTGCGGTAATTGTAATGATGAAGAAAAGGAAGAAAAGTAAGATGAAATATCGCACAATTGAAAACGGGCTGATTACTAACGAACATATTGGCCAGGAAGTAAAAGTAATCGGCTGGGTCGCTAGAAAACGTGATCTCGGGAGCTTAACGTTTATTGATCTTCGTGATCGTTCGGGGATTATTCAAATATTAATTAATGAAGACACTCCGAAACCGGAAATTCGTAACGAATACGTCATTAACGTTACGGGAATCGTCACCAAAAAAGCGGATCCAAACCCGGCCCTAAAAACGGGACACTTAGAAATCGTCGCCCGTGAAGTCGTGCTTTTAAACAAGGCGAAAAATCCGCCACTCATTATTGCCGATGAAACTGATGCTTTAGAAGATGTTCGTTTAAAGTATCGTTATTTAGATTTAAGACGTCCGGTTTTACAAAATAAACTCATAACACGCGCTAAAATTGCTAAAGCAACCCGCACCTTCCTTGATGAAGCTGGTTTTATTGAGATTGAAACACCAATCTTAACGAAATCAACGCCAGGCGGTGCTCGTGACTATTTAATTCCGTCGCGACTTAATCCAGGTACGTTTTACGCATTAGCGCAGTCACCACAAATATATAAACAACTTTTAATGATCGGGGGGCTCGAAAAGTACTATCAAATCGCGAAATGTTTCCGTGATGAAGACTTGCGCGCAGACCGTCAACCAGACTTTACGCAGATTGATATTGAAACTAGTTTCATGACGTACGAAGAAGTACTCGCAATTAATGAAAAGCTATTACAGTTTATTTTTAAAGAAGTAAAAGGCTACGACTTAGCATTACCTTTACCACGGATTACGTACGAAGAAGCACTTTTAAAGTATGGTAGTGATAAACCAGACTTACGCTTTGGTTTAGAAATAAGTGATGCAAAAAGTGTCTTTACGAAGTTTGATGCACCGTTTTTAAACGAAGAACCGTATATTTATGCAATTAAAGTTAGTGATAACGGCGACTTTTTTACCCGGCGGATCGTTGACGAACTAAACATGGTCGCAAAACAGCACGGGCTTAATTCATTTGCGAACTTGAAGTATAGTAATGACACCTTTAGTGGCTCACTTGCGAAGTTTGTGACAAAAGAATTACATCAAGAACTCGTCGAAACATTTAATTTAAAGGATAATGATTTCCTTTTAATTAGTTTTGGCCAAAATAAACGACAAACATTAACAAGCTTAGGAGCGGCTCGGCTTAAAGTAGCGGCAATGCTCAACCTTGTTGATAAAAACGCCTACAGCGTCCTTTGGGTTGATTCTTTCCCACTCTTTAGTTATGACGAAGAGCGTGGTAACTATGTTAGTGAGCATCACCCATTTACAATGCCATTTGAAGAGCATATTAGTAAATTAAAAACGAATCCTGGTGAAATCTTAAGTTACGCCTATGACATCGTCATTAATGGTTACGAAGTCGGTGGTGGAAGTATGCGGATTTTCGACCAAGATTTACAACACCAAATTTTTAATGTGCTTGGAATGACCGAAAAAGAAATCGAGCAAAAGTTTGGCTTTTTCATTGAAGCACTGAAGTACGGCACCCCACCACACGGCGGGATTGCGTATGGACTTGATCGCTTAACAATGATCCTAACTGGCACGCATGATATTCGTGATGTTATCGCTTTTCCGAAAAACTTACGCGGCAACAGTTTAATGAGTGGCGAACCAAATATCGTGAGTGACTTTCAATTAAAAGAATTATATATTAAAATAGATAAAGAAAGAGAGGAAAAATAATATGTGTTTACATAAAGCAAATCCAAATGATGCTCTAAGCATCGCTGCAATGCGCGCAACTGTTATTGATATGACAAATACCGCTAATTCGGGTCACCCTGGAATGGCTCTTGGTAGTGCGCCCCTTGTCTTTAATTTATATCGTAACCATTTAAAAATCGATCCGCGTAATCCGAACTGGATTGCTCGTGACCGTTTTGTTTTAAGTGCGGGTCACGCTAGTGCCTTACTTTATACTGCACTCCATTTTGCGGGCTATAAAGTAACGCTAGACGACTTGAAAAACTTCCGCCAACTTAATTCAAATACACCAGGACACCCCGAATACGGACTTACACCGGGTGTTGACGCGACAACTGGGCCACTCGGCCAAGGGCTCGCAAACGCGGTCGGGATGGCTGTTGCTGAAGAAGCGCTTGTCGCCCGTTATCCAAAATATGAAAAACTTTTACAGCATTATACGTATGCCTTAATTGGTGATGGCTGTTTACAAGAAGGAATTAGCCAAGAAGCAATTTCTTTTGCCGGTCACCAAAAACTAAGTAAATTAATTGTTTTTTACGACGCAAACGATGTGACGCTTGACGGACCACTTAGTGACTCCTTTAGCGAAGACACAGCAATGCGCTTTAAAGCAAGTGGTTGGTCAGTCTTTAAAGTTGAAGACGGCAACAACTTACGCGCAATTGATAAAGCAATTCGTCGCGCAAAGCGAAGTGATGCACCTTCACTTATTATCGTTAAAACGATTATCGGTCAAGGCTCGCGCCACCAAGGGACAGCAAAAGTTCATGGTAGCCCACTTGGCGAAAATGATGGCAACTTTGCCAAAGGTACTTACAACTATACAAATATGCCGTTTGAAATTCCGCTCCAAGTTTATGAACATATGGAAAACGGAACAATTAAACGCGGCATGAAAGCGTATGATACGTGGTACGACGGCTTTTTAGCACTTAAAGAAGACGATACCGTTGAAGCAAAAGATTTAGTCACTGCGCTTGACGATGACGTTAAACCAATGATTGATAAAATTCGCATGAATTTTGAAGACGAACTAAGTGAAGCAAGCCGCAGCACAAGTGGCAATATTCTTGCCGCCTTTAATAACAACTTACCGCACTTAATGGGCGGAAGTGCTGACGTTGCAAGTAGTGTCATGACGAAAATTAGCGGTGAATCAAACTTCACGAGTAAAAACCGTCGTGGTCGTAATATTAACTTTGGTATTCGTGAATTTGCAATGGGGGCAATCGGGAACGGAATGGTACTCCATGGCGGAATTAGGCCGTATGTTGGAACATTCCTTGTCTTTAGTGACTACATGAAAAACTCGATTCGACTTGCCGCACTAAGTAACTTACCAATGATTTACTTATTCTCGCACGACAGCGTTCTTCTTGGTGAAGACGGACCAACGCATCAACCGATTGAACACTTAGCAATGCTAAGAGCGATGCCTAACGTTAACGTCTGGCGCCCCGCTGATGCGCGCGAAACACTCGTTGCGTGGCAAGAAGCTGTGATTAGTAAAAACACACCACACGCTTTAATTTTAAGTCGACAAAAACTGCCGATTATTAGTGGAAGTAGTGACTTAAGCCTTGTTCGCCGCGGTGGATACGTAATTAGTAAAGAAGACGGTCGCAAGAAACTTGACTTCATCGTCATTGCGACAGGTAGTGAAGTTAACTTAGCGATTCGCGCCCAGCGCGAACTCGTCTTACGCGGCTATAACATCCGTGTTGTGAGTATGCCAAGCGTGGAAATCTTTAGAAAGCAAGACGAAGCTTATCAAAAAGAAGTACTTAGCTTACCTAAAGATCGCCGTATCGTTGTTGAAATACTTTCAAGCATGGGTTGGCATGAATATGCTGATCATATGATGTGTATTGATCACTTTGGCTACAGTGCTCCGATGAAAGATATCGTCACGCACTTAAGTTATACTGATGAAACACTCGCCCGCCGCATTGAAGGTATTCTTGATCCTTCTTCAATCGTTCCGAAAGAAGTAGCACCAGAGTTTGTCGAAGAAGAACTCCACGATCCACTCCTTGAAGAAGATAAAAAGGCGGAAACGCCAAAAGGCGAAGAAAGTGCACCAAAAGAAAAAGCGCCGAAACAAGCAAAGAAAAAGAAACCAAAAGCTGATTAAACTAAAGGCCCACACAAAAGTGTGGGTTTCTTTTTACTTGAGAATTTTGTAATTGAAATCACCCGGCTATTTTTGCTATAATAATGAGTGAGGTAAAAAATGGCACAATACGTACACATCCAAAATTATAACAAACAAGGACTTATGGGAATTTCCCAAACTGTTTTTGATCAAATCGCAGAAATCGCCACAAATGAAGTAAGTGGCGCGACAGTCATGAAAAAACGTGGCTTCACGCTTTTTGAACCTGTCCACTGTCATATCCGTAACGGTGAAGTGACCGTTAAAATTGCGATTAAAGTTAACGCTGGTGTTAATGTAAAAACAATTTCGAAAACAGTCCAAGAAAGTATTGCTCAAAGTTTGAATATGATGACTGAGCATATTCCGTTTAAGATTTTAATTGATGTTCGCGACGTAATTGCCTAAAGTGCAATGAAAAAACAAAAACGAAAATGTGTTAAGCAAAGTTTTGTCTACAAGCTCTTCACATTTTTTTTAATTGGCATCGGTCTTTTTAACTTTGTTGGTAACTTTGTTGGAATTACCGCAAGTCATACGTTTTACCATTTTGGGTTTACAACGACGCTTTATGCTTCGCGCTATTTTGAAGACTTTATTGCGACGAACTATACACTGCGGATTGTTATTATCGGGGCAACAACGGTTTTAACGAGCGCTATTTTCTTTTGGTTATTTCATTTAGAACGCCGTTATAAGTATATTCCGCTCATTGCGGGTATTTTACTTTATGTCGCTGATTACGCTTTACTTTTCTTTTTACCAATCCACGAAAGCACAAATCACCTTAAAACACTTCATACGATCCATCTTTTATTTTTTGTTTATCTTTTTGTCGTTTTACTTGCATTATTAATTACGTTGCCACGACGGAGAATCAAATATGATTTCGCGTAATAAAAGCCATGAATATGGTGTGCAAATACTTTATGCGGCATTAGTTTATATTAAAAACGGCCAAACTTTCGATTTTAAAGCTGTTGTTAGTGAAGTAACAGATGTCCCATATGACAAAGTCCCAGATACACTAAAAAAGATTTTACTTGCAAGCTTATCAAATTTAAATGAAATTAAAGAAGCACTTATCCCTTACTTAAAAGACTGGCGCTTTGAGCGACTTAACGAAGTCACGCAAGCAATTTTAATTTATAGTTATGCGCATTTTTATTATGTTGGTGACGTTTCGAAAGCGATTGTCATTAATATCGCGATCAAACTTGCCAAACTTTTCATTCCGAATGAAGACTTTAAATTTATTAATGCACTCCTTGATGAGGCATTAAAATGAAGAAAGTTTATCGCGTTAGTGAAATAAACCGCTATGTACGCGATGTTTTAACAAATATTCCGTTTTTAAATAATATTAGTATTCGCGGCGAAATTATTAATCTCAAAAAATACAGTCGTGCTTTTTACTTTACGCTCAAAGAAGCTGATGAAGCACGAATTAGTGCCGTAACTTTTAATGTTCATAGTTTTCCAGCAACTTTAAAAGATGGAGATGAAGTTGTTGTTACTGGGCGTATTAGTCTCCATGAAAAAGGTGGAACATACCAAATAATTGCTAATGAAGTCGTTTATTATGGCCTTGGGGCAAAACTTTTAGCGCTAAAAGCACTTTATGACAAATTTAGCGCACAAGGTCTTTTTGATGAAAAACTTAAAAAGCCGTTACCAAAGTTTCCCACGCGTATTGGCGTTATCGCTCCGCGTGACAGTGCAGCGCTTAGTGATATCGTCACGAACATCGAGCGGCGTTTCCCGTTAGTTACTCTAGTCATTAAAGAAGCGATTGTTCAAGGTGACTTAGCACCTAAGAGCATTAAAACAGCGTATGAATATGTTACACAGCAAAACATCGATGTTTTAATTGTTGCTCGTGGCGGTGGAAGTAGTGATGACTTATGGGCATTTAACGATGAAGAGGTCGTTTTAACGTTTGCGGCGCGTAAAGTCCCGCTAATTAGTGCAATTGGCCACGAAATCGATACAACGCTTGTTGATTACCTTAGTGATGCCCGGGCAAGTACCCCAACAGCGGCTGCTGAGCTTGTTGTGCCGCATCAAGACGACTTAACACAAACAATTTACGACTTTAATGCCAGAATCCGCAATAGTATTCATGTAAAACTCGCTGAATACAGTACAAAACTTGATTTACTTGTTTCACGGCCTGTTTTAAAGAACTATGGAGCGACGTTAGAAGTAATCAGCGACCAAGTAGCGTTATTAGGCACGAAACTGCAAAATAGTGTAGCAATCACGCTAAAGGACATGGAAACGGCATTTAACTTAGCACTAACTAAGTTAGCAGCGTTAGGTGATCGAATGTATAATACACGACGCGAAAAAGTAAACACGCTACTTGTGAAGCTCGAAACACTTAATCCGAAGTTAGTACTAAACCGTGGTTATGCATTTATTAGCCGTGAAGACGTAATTATTAAAAGTAGCAAAACGCTCGCCAAAGGCGATAAAGTAAAAATACAATTCAGTGATGGTGCTGTAAAAGCACAAGTGGAGGATAAAGATGAGTGAACTTAAAACTTTTGAAGCTAAACTTAAACGGCTTAATGAAATTGTTGTTAAATTAGAGAGTGGTACACTAAGTTTAGAACAATCATTAGCGCTATATGAAGAAGGAAACGAACTAACTAAAGCGCTTAATGAAGAATTACAAAAAGCTAAGCTAAAAATCGAGAAAACAGACATTTAATTGCCTAAAGTCGTTAATTATTTGTTTATTAGTCATCTATTAGTAATAAATTAGTAGATATGTAGTGTGACATAATGCTTGGATGATTAAGCTGTTGATATGTTTGTGGTTGAAATCAAATAATAACTAGAAATAACACCACAAATCTAATGAAAAACACTATTTACTGTACTTCAAAGCGCAATTTCTATGTTATTTATAGATAGAACGATGTTTTTAACGAATTAAACACTGTTTCCTTGGGTATAATAAAATTATGACAAAAATTATTCTGCATATTGATCTAAATTCATTCTTTCCATCGTGCGAAATTTTGCGCGATCCATCTTTAAAGGATAAAACGCTTGTTGTTGGTGGACTTGGCCGCCGGGGAATCGTTAGTAGTGCAACATATGAAGCACGAGCGTACGGCATTCATTCCGCAATGTCAATTTACCAAGCGTTAAAACTTTATCCTAATTTAATTATTAAAGAACCTGATTTTGCCTTATATCGTCACTATTCAACTGTTTTCTTCGACTTTATCAAAAAAAACGTCAGTGAAATCGTTGAAGTAGCAAGTATTGATGAATGTTATGTTGATGCGACTGTTCCTTTACTTGCTGCAGAAAAGCCGCTTGAATATATTAAAAACTTGCAAGACACACTGTTAAATGAAATTGGCTTGCCTTGTTCAATTGGGGTGGGACCGACAAAATTTCTGGCGAAAATGGCAAGTAACTTCAAAAAACCACTTGGAATCACGGTTTATCGCCGTCGTGAACTTAAGGATACACTTTGGAAACTCCCAATTGGCGAGATGTATGGTATTGGCAAAAAAACAACACCACGCTTAGAAAAACTTGGGATTAAAACGATTGGTGATATCGCTGTTACCGAAGATTACCGCGTTAAAGAAGTTCTTGGTAAATTTTACGATACTGTTAAAGAGTGGGCTAATGGTTACGGAAGTGACGTTGTCCAGGTTGACGACGATGACCCAAAAAGTATTGGTAACTCACAAACGTTTGATATTGATACGAGTGATTATGATGAACTAGCCAGTTTATTTAAAGAATTAGCGAAAACAGTTAGTAAACGTGCGAAAAATGAACGCAAAGCGGGAACAACGATTCAAATTGTGATGCGTTACTATGATTTTAGAACGGTTAACCGCAGCGTCACGTTTGAAAAACCAACAAATGATGCGAGCCTTATTTATTCACGGGCAATGCAACTCTTTGAGCGTAACTATAAACATGAACCAATTCGCTTATTAGGAATTACGTTACAAAACTTAGTCGATATCGCTGATATTCGTGAACAATTATCGCTTTTTGATGACTTTAACGTTAAAAGTAAAACCGACGTTATTGTTGATTTACTTAACGACGAACTCGATTCACCATCTCTAAGCACACTTGGGAAAGTAACAAAAGGTAAAAAATGAAACATATCGATGACTTAATGAGTGATTACCAAAACTATTTATATGTTGAAAAAGGCTTGAGTAAACATACTGTTAATGCGTACTTGAACGACATTAGTTTATTTCACCAGCGACTTAACATTACTTCTAGTAATGAATATGTCCCTTTTCAAATAAATGACTTTATTAATTTAGAAGCTCAAGACGGCCAAAGCCCTGCAACAATTCGTCGCCGTCTTTCAAGTCTTTATAATTTCTTTTTATATTTAAAAGAACGTGGTGAATATACGCTTGAACTACCGAAAGTTCCCCAGCCACAGTTACCGAAAAGACTACCAACATACTTAAGTATTGCCGAAGTTGAACTGCTTTTAGAGCAGCCTGACTTAACGAAACCGAGTGAAATTCGCGATAAAGCGATGCTTGAAGTGATGTACGCAAGTGGCCTTCGTGTAACCGAGTTACTTAGTTTACGCGTTGATCAAGTTAATTTAAACCGCAATGTTATTCGCGTTTTCGGTAAGGGGAGCAAAGAACGAATCGTTCCGCTTGGTGACTTTGCAAAAAGTTATTTACTTAAATATTTAAATGAAGTACGGCTTTATAACGCTGGTCATAAGTCACGTACTTTATTTTTAAATAAAGAAGGTAGCGAAATAAGCCGACAATATTTTCATCGGCTTGTGAAAAAGTATGCGGCTAATGCAGGGATTACTAAAAACGTCTCACCGCACTCATTACGCCACGCTTTTGCGACGCATTTAATCGAAAACGAATGTGAATTACGGATTGTTCAAGCACTTTTAGGTCATGTGAACATTGCCACAACTCAAATATATACGCATGTTTCGGCCAAACGAATCTTAAGTATCTATGACGAAGCAACTTCATAATATTAACTTGTTAATATAAAACTAATTTTAAAGTTAAATAATAACGACTTTCTGTTTTTTATATTATAATAATTTTGAAAGAAGGTATTTATGGCTAAAAAATCATTTAAACGTGTCTTCCTGATCGTTATGGATAGTGTCGGCATTGGGGAAATGGCCGATTCGCATCTTTTTGGTGATAAAGGTGCACATACACTCGCCCATACCGCAGAAAGTGTCGGCGGACTGAACATCCCGAATTTAGAAAAATACGGGCTTGGTAATTTAAGCGATATTATGGGCGTTAACAAAGTTAAAAGTCATCCGATGTCATACGCTTTAAAGCTTAATGAAGCAAGTAATGGTAAAGATACGATGACGGGACACTGGGAATTTACCGGTATCCATACAAAGAAACCGTTTAAAACGTTTACCGATACAGGTTTTCCTGACGTTTTAATTAAAGAACTTGAAGAAAAGACTGGTTACAAAGTAATTGGCAATATCGCTGCAAGTGGCACGGAAATCATTCGTGACTTAGGTGAAGAACAAATGCGTGATAATAGCTTGATTGTTTATACATCCGCAGATAGTGTGCTCCAAATTGCCGCCCACGAAGAAGTAACCGGATTAGATGAACTATATCGCACTTGTGAAATTGCCCGCGAAATATGTATGCGCCCGGAATACTTACTTGGCCGCATTATTGCAAGGCCTTACGTCGGGAAAGATAAAGATTCGTTCAAAAGAACGGCTAATCGCCACGATTATGCTCTTTCCCCACCAGAACCTACTATTCTTAATATAATCGCTGCTACGGGGCTAGAAGTAAGCTCTATCGGCAAAATTAATGACATCTTTAACGGTTATGGGATTACAATGAGCCAAAAGACTGTTAGTAATGAAGACGGGATGGATCATACAATTAAACAAGCTAAAGAACGGAAGTTCAACGGACTTATCTTTGTTAACCTTGTTGAGTTTGACAGCGAATTCGGCCATCGCCGTAACCCAAAGGGTTATGCTGGTGCGCTAGAAGCGTTTGACATTCGTCTCGGTGAATTAATGGCAGTCGTTGATGAAGATGATTTAGTGCTCATTACGGCCGACCACGGAAATGATCCAACGTGGCACGGAACTGATCATACACGAGAAAAAGTGCCGCTACTTGCAATCTCTAAAGCATTTAAAAATGGCCGCGTCTTAGAAGAACGTGATTCATTTGCCGATATTGGGGCCACGATCCTTAGTAACTTTAAGCTCGAAAAGACCCCAACATTAATTGGTGAATCAATCAAAGAAATACTCGAAGACTAACTAACATTAACCTCCGCTGTACTTTAAACTTTAAATCTCTTGTATTTATAGTTATAAAAGCAGGAGGTTTTTTAAAAAGTGGAAAAGAGATTTTTACGAATAAGTAGTCCAGGGCTAAGTAATATCGCTTGGCGGGAAAGAAAAAAACAAGCTTTATTTAGTTGGTTTAAACGCAGTATTGGTTACGAAACGTTTCTTGAACAAAACAAACTTCAATACAAAATACTGCGCGGTGAAGTGTATGAAATCGATTTCGGCACGAATATCGGCAGCGAACTAAATGAGCGCCATTACGCCGTTGTTATTCATAATAGCGACATTGATGCCCAAAACATCGTTGTCGTGCCATTAACAACAAAAAAACATTATAGTTATATGAACGCCATCGAACTAGGTGTGCTTGAAGGTGTAAAGACAAACGAAATAAGTTACGCTAAAATTAGTCAAATTCGCACAGTTGATAAAGCTCGCATATATTTGCGGCCGTTAATGAATATTGAAACAAAGAAGCCAACGGGCAAGCAAATAGGGCCAGTAAGTCGATTATCGAAGGAGCAGTTTGATCAAGTGATTAAAGGACTCAATAACTTAATCAATTGCGGCATTAGTAAGTAATTAGTAGTTAATTAGTATAATAAAGTGTGGATAAGTCGAAGTCTTTTATTATTGGTATCTTATTATGTTTTATCAGTTATTGTAAAGAAATGTCCATAACATCGTCTTTTCTTTGTATTTGGTTTACATAATATAC
>DASRNI010000023.1:0-12238 GCA_035647455.1 Bacilli bacterium
AATATATACGGCCATAATAAACGGAAGATTATTATTTGTCATTTAGGTAACGGCGCGAGCATTACCGCCGTAAAAGACGGTAAAAGTGTCGCTACTTCAATGGGCCTAACTCCCTTAGGCGGCATTATGATGGGGACAAGAACAGGCGACTTAGATCCAAGTATTATGTACTTTGTCGCGAAACGCGAAAATAAAACAATTGACGAAGTTTATGACATCTTTAATAAAGAAAGCGGCATGCTTGGTGTTTCACAAATTAGTAACGATAGTCGCGACATTGAAGCTGCAGCCGTTAAAGGCGATAAGCAAGCACTTTTTACCGAGCAACTTTACGCGCGGCGCATTAGTGACTTCATTGGGCAATATCACATTCGTCTTGGGGGCGCGGATACAATCGTTTTTACCGCCGGAATTGGTGAAAACGTCAGTGTGATCAGAAAACTAATTTTAGAAGAAATTAAAGACGCAATGAGCGTTGTGTATGATAACGAAATTAACAAAAAGACGTTCGGTGGTAAACAAACAAAAATTACGACAAGTGAAAGTAAAGTTGACGTCTGGGTTATTCCAACAAACGAAGAACTAATGATTGTCCGTGATACAGTTCGCGTATTAAATTTATGTGAGGATGAAGAATGTTAAAAGTGTGCAATATTTTAAAAAACAAAGTAAAGAGTTACGAAAAGCCGACCCAAGAAATATTTAAGCTTGTCGAACAGTTTGATAAAATCGCTGTTTACGCGCACCGGTCACCAGACTTTGATGCGTTTGGTTCAATGTTTGCGGTGGCGAGCTTTTTAAAAACTTATTACCCAGAGAAAAAAGTCATAGCGCTTGGCGAAAGTAACCCAAACTTAAACGGCTCTTTATATCCCGAAATGGAAATGTTACCAGAAGAGTGGGATAATAACTTTCTTGCGATTGTTGTCGATACCGGTAATACCGCGCGGATCAGTGATAAAAGTTACGTAAAAAGCGCAAAACTTATTAAAATTGATCATCATCCAAATGTTGAGCCTTATGGCGACGTTGTTTTTGTTGATGACACGACTGTTGCCGTTAGTGAAATACTTACGGTGCTATTTCTCGCGACAAAGCGAAAAATCACGCAAGAAACAGCAACTTACTTATATACAGGGATTGTTGGCGATAGTGGCCGCTTCCGTTACCGCGCCACAACTAGCTTAACATTTCAAGTTGCCGCGCTTCTTTTAGAAGCGGGCGTTGATTTAGATAGTGTTTACAATAAAATATATGCGTTAAGTCATAATGAATTACGGCTCCGTGCGTATATTTTAAATAATCATTTTATTACTAAAGAAGGATTTGCGTATTACGTACTGAGTGATGCAAAACTTCAAGAACTTGGCACAACTGTTGAAGTTGCCAAAGAGCAAGTTAATATTTTTAGTGACTTTAAAAATGTACCGGTCTGGGCGTCGATTATTGAAAACAAAGACCGTAACGAATGGCGCGTCTCAATGCGCAGCCGGAAAATATCGCTCAGTAAATTTGCCGCAAAGTGGCATGGCGGTGGTCACGCCCAAGCAAGCGGCGCTTCAATTCTCCCCGGCGAAACACTTGAACAGTTTGTCGCTGACGTTGACAAACTTTTAAAAAAGCATCAAGGGAGTAAAAAATAAATAAAATTACGATGCAATTTATTCCGCTTCACGTTTATTCAACTTACAGCATACTCCAAAGCGGGTTAAGTTTAAAAGACTACGTTAAAGCAAGTAAAAGCCGTGCGCTATCTTATGTGGGAATAAGTGACTTAAACACGTTTTATAGTTTCCCGCATTTTTATCAAGCGACTAAAAACACAAAACTTACGGCTCTTTACGGTGTAACGCTTACTTTTTCGTACGGTACTTTTGTCGTTTATATTAAAAATGAAACGGGTTACTATAATCTTTTAGCACTGCTTGAACTTGAACGCGAAGAAAAAGTAACACCTGAAGACTTTAAACGTCTCACGGAACACTTAATTTTTATTAGTAGTTCAAGTACTTTAAAAGACTTTACTGATGACGAACTTCGTGACTATTTAAAAGCGATTAGTGTTGTAACAACTTCTTTTTATATTGGCCTAGAAAACGAAAGCGAAACGGTTAAAACGCGGCTGCGTGACTTCGCGGCGAAGTTTAATTACGCAGTTGTCGCTTTTCCACTCATCAAGTACATTAATCCAAGTGACCGACTGAACTATGAAATTGCTAATGCAGTTCTGCACACAGAAACATTAACGCAAAAAAGTTTTACTGGAGTGCATTACTTTTTAACGCTTGACGAAGTTAAAAGTCTTTATGCAACTGAAGAAATTGAAAATACAGTTAATATTGCTGCAAGCACTTCTTTCAGCTTTGCCGCACTTAATAAAAAGCAAAGTCTCCCAAGTCCGATTGAAGGTGATACAAGTGTTATTTTAAGTGACTTAACGCACGCAGCGTTAAAAGCGCGCGGATTAAACAATGAAGAATATAACGAACGGCTTAACGAAGAATTAAGTGTCATTAATGAACTAGGCTTTAATAACTACTTCCTTGTTGTAAGTGACTACGTTAAGTTTGCCAAAGAAAACGATATTCTTGTTGGCTACGGCCGCGGTAGTGCGGCGGGTAGTCTTGTTAGTTATCTTTTAGAAATCACAAACATTGATCCGCTGAAACATCACTTATTTTTTGAACGTTTCTTAAACAAAGAACGCGTCTCAATGCCCGATATTGATCTTGACTTTGAAGATTATCGCCGTGATGAAATACTTACTTACTTACAAAGTAAGTACGGGCGTGATCACGTCGCGAATATCGTCACTTTTCAAGTTAATGCGGCTCGCGCTTCACTTCGTGACGCAGCTCGAGTTTTTAGTTACGATAAAAAGTATATTGAAGCACTCATCGGTACGCTCGGTAATTCGAACTATTCACTCCGTGATTCGTATCGAAGAATCAAGAACTTTAAAGCTCTACTAAGTGACGCGCATCTTTTAGAAATTGTAAGTAACGCGAGTAAAATTGAAGGCTACCCACGGCAAACTAGTATTCACGCCGCTGGGGTTATTTTAAGTAACGAACCGCTGCCACTAAAGTTACCAGTTACAAAACAAGAAAATAGTTACGTCACCCAGTACGAGATGCAAGAACTAGAACGACAAAACTTTTTAAAGCTCGATATTTTAGGTTTAACGAATCTCACAACAATTCATAATATTATGAACAAGATTGCGAAAAGTACGGGTAAACTTTATGACTTTTATACAATTCCTTTTGATACACCGAAAACGTACGAAATTATTCGTAATAACTTAACAAGTGCAATCTTTCAACTTGAAAGTGCGGGGATGAATAAAGCAATCGCCGAACTTGAACCCGAAAACTTTAATGATATTAGTGCACTTCTTGCGCTTTACCGTCCTGGTCCTGTGAAGTATATTAGTACGTACGCTAAACGGAAAAAGGGTGAAGAAAAAGTAACGTACCCGGCGCCGGAAATCGCCGACATCTTAAAAGACACGTACGGAATTATAATTTACCAAGAACAAATTATGCAAATTGCCCAGAAAATGGCCGGGTTTAGTCTTGCTGACGCTGACTTATTCCGCCGCGCGATTAGTGCGAAAGACGAAAAGACATTTGCAAGTTTAGAAAAAAAGTTTAAGAGTGGCGCGATAAAACTCGGTCATAGTGACTTAACAATTAACCGTGTTTTTAGCGACTTAGTGAAGTTTGCCGATTACGGCTTTAATAAAGCGCATAGTGTAAGTTACGCAACAATTACACTGATTCTTGCTTACTTTAAAGCGCATTACCCGTTTGCGTTTTATGAAGAAATTATGACAAACGTCACGAACGACTTAAGTAAGTACCAATTAATTCGCCGCGAACTTAAAGAGCTTGGCATTAATTTACTCGCACCAAGCGTTACAAAGTCAAACATTACTTTTACAAAAGAAGATAATAACTTACGCTTACCGTTTACGGCGATTAAAGGAATTTCGCGCTTAACCGCGAAAAAGCTTGTTAAGCTCCGTGAAACAAATACATTTACCAGCCGCGCTTCGTTCTTCTTTCACGCGACAAGAAACGACATTAATACAAACGAAATCACTGCTTTAATTGAAAGTGGCGCGCTTGATGAGTTTGGGGTCTCGCGCCAAACACTTAAAGCTGAGTTTCGCGAGATGAACGAGTTTCTTTATTCCGCACTCTTTGACGAACAGTATTTTGAGTCAATTGTCTACGAAGATATACCGGCCGAAGAAATGCTTAACTTTACACTCGAAATTGCCCGTCTTGGCTTTGCCTTAACGGAAAATCCGCTCAGTAAAGCACTTCATGGTGACACAACACTCTCGACAATTGGCACTATTCCCCAGCAAGAAAATAATACCGTTAATCTTGTTGTCTTTATTGATGACGTTAAAGAGATTACGACAAAGAAAGGCGATTTAATGGCGTTCGTCACTTTAACGGACTTTAGTGACACAATTGAAAGTGTTGTTTTTCCCGTGCTTTACACGGAAGCGAAAAGCTTACTTCTTCCAGGCACGATTGTTAAAGTTAACGCACGGACACAAATTCGCAACAACAAACTAAACTTAATTATTAATAACTTAACGAGGTGGGAAGATGAAACATAAATTACATATTATTGACGGTAATAGTTTACTATTCCGTGCTTATTACGCTACTGCAGCGTACGGCGAAGATAAAATTATGCGGACAAAAGAAGGCATTCCGACGAACGCACTAATGGCGTTTGCAAATATGATTCAAAAAATTCTTAGTGAACTAGAAGAAGGTGACTATATTTTTGTCCCCTTTGATACTGGCGAAAAAACATTTCGCCATGACGCCTACGCGGACTATAAAGGGACAAGACGCGAAGTTCCGGAGCTACTTATTACGCAGTTCCCGCTCGCCCGCGATTTTCTTGATGCGTTAAAAATAAAGCACGACGAAATTATTGGCTACGAAGCAGATGACCTTGCTGGTACCGTTGCAAAGCTTGCCGAAAAAGAAGGCATTGAAGTAATTATTCATACAAGTGACCAAGATTACTTCCAGCTAATTAGTGACCTTGTCACAATTCGCGTGCCGAAACCACGCGGCGCGGTCCTTAACTTAACGCCGAGTGTTTTAATGGAAGAGTACCACTTAAAACCAGAACAAGTAACAAGCTATAAAGGGCTTGTTGGTGATGCGAGTGATAATTTACCTGGTGTCCCTGGTGTTGGTAAAAAAACCGCGGAGCGACTTTTAAAAGAGTACGGATCACTTGATAACATTTTAAATAACGCACATGGCATTAAAGGTAAGCTTGGCTTTAGTCTCCGTGATCACGCGCATATTGCGAAAAACTCAAAGTTTCTTGCGACACTTAAAACAGATATACCGCTTAGTTTTACGTTAAAGGACTTACAGTACTTCGGTTTTGATTTTAATACTGTGCACGACTTTGCCGCGAAGTACGAACTTAACCGTTTTATGCGCAACTTAGAACCATTTAAAAAAGCAAGCGAACCGGAAGAAGTTCAAGTACCAGTCACGCTCATTGAAAATACAAACGACTTAACATTTAATGATGAACTTAGTCTTAACGTTATTTTAACAAGTGACAACTATTTTACCGCTGACGTTAAGATGCTTTATTTTAGTCTAGAGACTAAAGTTTATAAAATGAGCGCAGAAAACTTAAAGAAAGACACGAAACTTCAAGAAGTCTTAGCTGACATGTCAATTAAGAAACGCGTCTTTGACTTTAAAAAGACGGCGATTGCTTTAAGTAAAATCGGCCTTACTTTAAACGGCTTTAGTTTTGACTTTCTCCTTGCTGCTTATCTACTTGACAGTAATACAACAGGCAAGGAAGAAGACGTGCTCCGTTTCTTTGGTTATAGCGCGACTAGTGAAGCTGATCATTATAGTGCTCTTCTTGTCCTACACGCTCAGGACCTAGAAAGTAAAATGCGCGCAAAACTTGCGGAAAACAATTTACTAACTGTTTACGAAAATATTGAAGCCCCATTAGTCCGTGTCTTAATGAAGATGGAGCTTGTTGGTTTCCCACTTGACGAAAAGATTTTAAACGAGATTGGTGATAAATATAAAGTCACGCTTGAAAACTTACGTGCGCAAGTAAGTAGCTATACAACTCAAGAAATTAACGTTAATTCACCGCAGCAAATTGCGGTACTTCTTTACGATGAACTTGGACTTAAGGGCCCGCGTAATCGTTCAACAAGTGTTGACGTTTTAGAAAAGCTTAAAGATAAGCATCCGGTAATTGAAGATATTTTAGAATACCGGAAATACGCTAAAATCATTAGCACTTATATTGATGGCCTTATTCCGCATATCCATGAAGACGGGAAAGTCCACACTATTTTTAATCAAGCTCTTACAACAACTGGCCGCCTTAGTAGTAAAAATCCAAACTTACAAAACATCAGTGTCCGCGACGAAGTTGGCCGTGAAATTCGCAAAGCATTTTATTATGAAAATAGTTTAATTTTGTCGCTTGACTATAGTCAAATTGAACTCCGGCTCCTGGCCGCGTTCGCGCAAGAAACAAAATTAATTACGATTTTTAACGAAGGTCACGATATTCATAGCGAAACAGCAAAAGCACTGTTCCCGCTTGAAGACGCTGATAACGCGAGACGTAAAGCAAAGGCGGTAAACTTTGGAATTGTTTACGGCATTAGTGACTGGGGGCTTGCCGAGCAGCTCAAAGTCGAACCAAAAGAAAGTCGGCTTTTAATTGAAGCATTCTTTAAAACGTACCCTGAACTACTAAATTACCGTGAGAAACTAATTAATGACTTAATGAAAGATGGTTACGTGGAAACATTTACCGGAAGGCGGCGCTTAATTCCTGAAATTAATGATCCAAATTACCAACGCCGCGAATTTGCAAAGCGCGCCGCGATGAACGCACCACTGCAAGGCGGGGCCGCCGATATTATTAAATTAGCAATGATTAAAGTTGATGAATTTTTAGTCGCTGGTAAATATAAATCAAAGTTAATTTTACAAATTCATGACGAACTTCTTTTTGAACTTCATCCTGACGAACTATTTTTAATTGATGAACTTAAAAAGATTATGGAAAACGTTGTTACGCTTGATGTTAAACTTAAAGTCGATAGTAATTATGGAAAGGATTGGTTTGAAGCGACTTAATTATGCCTGAACTACCAGAAGTTGAAACAGTTAGACGGATTTTAAATGATGTCATTGTTGGTGCAACAATTAAAACAGTTGATGTCCGTTTTCGTAAAATCATTCAAGGCGATGTTGACATTTTTTGTCAAACACTTACCGGAGCAACTTTTCTTAATGTTGAGCGGATTGGCAAATACTTAATTTTCTTTTTAACGAATGATATCGTTCTTGTTAGTCATTTACGAATGGAAGGTAAGTACGTCGAAAAGTTTAGTGAAGACGAAATTAGTAAACACGGTCACGTTAACTTCTTCTTAAGTGACGGACGAATCTTAAGTTACGAAGATACACGTAAGTTTGGCACGATGGAAATCGCGACGAAGAACAACTATTTAAGTTTACCGTCACTTGCAAAACTTGGCCCGGAACCGTTTAAAATGACAGCGGATAATCTTTATCAAACTTTACAAACAAAACGGATTGCGCTCAAGGCGAGTCTTCTTGACCAAACGATTATGACCGGGCTCGGTAATATATACGCAGACGAAGTACTTTTCTTAACAAAACTCCATCCGCATTTAGCAAGTAATTTAGTCAAGAAAAAAGATGCAGAAAACATTATTAAAGTTAGTCGCGAAGTTTTAAATAAGGCGATTAAAGCAGGGGGCACTACAGTAAGAAGTTACGCACCGGCAAGCGGGATTAGCGGCTCTTTCCAACTAAATTTATTTGCATACGGCCGAGCGGGGGAAAAGTGTCTTGTTTGTCAACGTATTATGAAGCGAACCGTCGTCGCCGGACGCGGCACGACGTATTGCCCTTATTGCCAAAAGCATGATAGTATTCCGACAGTTATCGGGATTACTGGTCTTATTGGCGCTGGAAAAAGCACGCTTGGTAATATGCTTAAAAATGAAGGTTACACCGTAATTGACAGTGATAACATCGTTAAAGAACTTTACGCCGATAAAGCGGTAATTACAGCATTAAGCCGCGAATTAGCGGTTAATCTCCTCGAAAACGGCGTTTTTTCCCGGGAACTACTCCGGAGTTTTGTGCGCGAAAATAAAGATGCGGCTAAAAAACTCAACAACTTCATTCACCCGCTGGTAAAGCAAAAAATGGAAACTTTAATAAAAAGTGCGCAAGGTGTAATTGTTTTTGAAGTTCCGCTCATTTTTAGTCATCAAATCAATATACTCTTTGATTATATAATTGGGGTCGAAACGAGCGTAGAAAAGCAGTTAGAGTATTTAAGTAAACGCAAAGTTAAACCAGTACTTACGCCAGACGCAACGTACTTTAAAAATCGTGCAAAGCTTGATTATATTATTATTAACGATGAAGACGAAGCTTCATTACTAAGTAAATTTAAAGCGTTTAAATTTTAACGCCAGTTACATGAACTTCGGCAGCGTTTGCTTCGATCATATTAATTATTTGTTTAACACGGACATCGCGCCTTGATACGTCATAAAGACTATGTAAATCATTTAAACTAAGTTCACTTAAAAAGATTGTTTTTTTACCGGCCTTTATCCGTTCCGTAACAAGCGGGAAACTAAAAGCATCACGAATTAATTTATTACTTTCTTCATTACCAAATTCACGGACAATTAAGAAGTCCACAGCGATTGCTTTTAGCAGTGCATTTTGCGCCATAATTTTATTTTCAAAATAATCAGTACTATATTCACTCGTAAAGTTGCGGAAATCAAGAACACCGACTGTCGCATTTTTGTCACGCTTTAAAAAGCGGTTAATCGCCGTCATTGCCAGTGTAAACTTCCCGACGCCAAACGGACCATGCACGTAAAGTGTGTTAATTTTATCTTCATTAAATTCGCGGAGTGCAACAAGATAAGCACGTTGTGCTTCGCGGCGTGTTACACGCTTTGGTACGCAGTAGTTATCCGGAAAATCACTATACACAAAGCGGGAATGACGTAGTTCACTAATCGCGTAAATAGGGCAAAGTTCATATTTTAAATTAATAAACTCATTGTGAAGCGTTAAGGACATATGGTGATAAGAATGTTCATTTACGCATTCACCAGCTTTTTCGCATGCCTTAACACTTAAAAAGCTATCATAATAAGCAATTAATGGAGCTTTGTTTTTTTGGATGAGTTCTGGCGTTAAATTTAAGCTTTTTAAATGCGTCATAAAAAGAGCGTCGCTCTTAAACTTTTGAAAAGCGGCTTCTTGTTCGGCAACAAACTCTTTTGTTTCAATGATTTTTAAATCAATCTTCATCTTCACCTAAAACGTCGGCAAGCAGATCATCAAGTGATTCACCCGTATCTTGCACGACTTCTTTCTTTGTCGTTTTCTTCACTGGTTTTTTATATGTTACTGGGGTTTTAAGTGCGTCATAAACATCAAGCGCACTTGTAAGTTTCTTACGCTGAATGCTACTGGCAAGTTTTTCAATAGCAGCGCGCGGTAAAACATTATTAAACGTTTCAAGCGCGTGATAAAGTAAGGCGTTTATTGCCGCGTCACTAAGTTGATAGTCAAACGCGAGCATTTTAATAATTTCCTGGTCGCGATAAGCAACTTTGGTAAAGTTATTTAATTCATAAAGAAATTCATGCGGGCGCATGCTTTCCATTTTATTAATCATCTGTGCGAGTTCACTTTCACTCGTCACTTTTTTCACTTTACGACGGACAAGGGGGCGCATAATTTCTTGGTACGGCACGAGAAGCGAAAGCGCATCAAAAAGTGCATCAATATTAACTTTTTGTCCTTTTGGTTTCGTCGCTTCGTAAAAGTCACCTACTTTTTCGGCAAGTGCAGTTTCGGTTAAGTTAAAAAGTGTCGCAAAGCGTTTTACTTTAGCGAGTTCTTCCGTGCTTAACGCTGTTGGTAAAATTTGCCGTAACTTCGTTAATTGATTAAAAAAGAGTGCGTCATCAAACGGCATCGTAATCTGCGCAACTTCGTTGGCAAGACTAACCTTTTGCGCCCCGTTAAGCGTGGCACCGGCAAAGTCACTGCCAAATACACTCGCAAAGTCGGCACTAACGTCTAGTGAACTGTCCTTATACTCATCAAGCGCAAACACGCGTAAAAGAATCCCGGCTTCACGTTCACCAACAACGTTTTCAAGTAAGTACATTAAGACTTCATCTTCTGCAAATGCCGCCGGATTTTTCGGCGCGGCAAGCACATAAATATACTCATTAAATTGTTCGTGTTCTTTTTTATAAGTTGTAATTAAACTAACTGCTTCAAGGCGGCGAAACGCCGTGAGTAACTGGTCACTATTCACTTGTAAGTGAACTTGAAGAAATTCGTGATTAATTAATTGGCCATTTTTATAGTTACGTGTTCGTAAAAGTGTTAAATAAAGTGTGAGACTAACAACACCAATAAATGGTAAATAAAGGACGTTTAAAGACGCTAGTTCGGCTTCCCCAACATAGCCGGCTACATTAATGCTATAAAAATCTTCACTTCGAATAATTCGCATATATTTAAGTATAGCATACTAACAAAAATTCAAAACTTTTTCCCAATCTTTTTTAGTAGAACTGTAACTTGACAAAGTAATATCCGTTTTAAAAGGCGAACGGATTTTTGTTTGACAATTTATAATGAAAGTAGGTCTTAGTTAGTTGTTCCCACATGAAAGGAGGTGTTTTATGAATAAAACAGGATCAACGCATCTAACACTTGAAAATAGACAAACAATACTGAGAATGATTGAAGACAACGCTAAGCTTTGGGAAATTGCTAAGGCCGTTAAGAAAGATCCACGTGCTGTGAGTCGGGAAGTTCGTAACCGTCGGGAACTAACGCAAAGGGATAAACATTTTCACGATCGAAACGAGAAATATGAAATGCCCTGCAAACGTTGCTCACGTTTTCCCTTCGTCTGTGATGGTTGTAAAACAAAACGGAGTTGTATGTATCTCATGCGTTTCTATTATCACCCTGAACGGGCAGACGCACATTATCGACGCACCTTACGTGATTCCCGCATCGGTCTTAATCTAACCGAAGAAGAGTTTATTAAGCTTGATAAAACAATATATCACGGAGTTAGTAAAGGACAATCGCTTTATCATGTGTTCGCTAATAATGAAGATTTACCCGTCTCGCTTCGTACGGCTTATCGCTATGTCGAGTTTAATCTACTTTCGACTAAAAACTTTGACTTACGTCGCAAAGTTCGCCTTCGTCGTCGCCGTACGGAAAAGAAACCACGGGTTAAAGTTGATGCAAAAATACGGATTAACCGCCTATATACTGATTATATTCGCTTTTTAGCCGCGAATCCGGGCATCCCCGTTACCCAGATGGATCTAATTGAAAGCCCACGGGGCATTCCCCATACACTCTTGACAATCCACTTAACAAGCATCCGCTTTATGCTCGCTTTCCCGCTTCCCGATAAAACTAGTGAAAGCGTTTCTAAAGTATTTAAAAAACTCCAAGAGCTGCTCACGCCAGAAGAGTACACGAAACTCTTTCAAATTACACTGACGGACCGTGGAACGGAATTCTCCAACCCTTTAGCTATCGAAAGTCATTATGAAACCGGAGAATTAATCGCAAAATTATTTTACTGTGATCCGCAGGCAAGCAACCAAAAAGCACAGATCGAAGAAAATCATGCCTTGCTTCGTTACATCATTCCTAAAGGCACGAACCTTTCTTTCCTTAACCAAGCGAAAACGAACTTAATGCTCAGCCATCTTAATTCCTTTTCCCGTAATGTCATTGGAACTTCGCCCATTGAACTTTTTAAAATTTATTACGGTGAAGAACTACTTAATAAATTAAAAATCAGGGCTGTACACCCTGATTCTGTCTATTTGAAACCTGATCTCTTTTCCCGTAAAAAGTAAGGTTTCACCGAACAACTCGCTAAGACTCAAACGGATTCTACTTTAACAAACGGATTTTACCTCGTGCTTTTTCTGTTGTTTCTTTTCTCTGTTGCTCAATTTCATTATACCTTAAACGGATTTTACCGCAACAACATTTGTTATCTTTTCAGCATTTTACATTAACAAATTTAACACCGCCTTTTAAAACGGATATTACTTTGTCAAGTTACG
>DASRNI010000024.1:0-4296 GCA_035647455.1 Bacilli bacterium
GTACCAAGCGGGTAAAAGGCGGTTACTGTTGCGCTGATGCCTTCGGAATCTTCCGGCTGTTCATCATCTTCCGGTGCTTCAACTGCTTCAAAAAATAAGTCGCGCGCGTTGTCGCTAAAGTTATACGTAAAGTTAATCGGGTAATCTTTAAACTCTTCAATCTTAACGTCACGCGGGAAGGCGAGTAATTCAAGCCCGTAAGTAACATCAAGCCGCTTATCCGCACTTAGTGGCATTTCACTTAGTGTCACACGCTTTTGCGTTTGGACATCAAGTTTATTCATAACGAAGTCCGTTTTAAACGCCATGTCGAGCACGATATTGCCGACAATATTATCAATAAAATCACAGCCTGCTAAAAATGGGAGAAGTAAGGCAAGGCCGAGTAGTTTGAATCTTTTTAGTTTCATAATTAAATCCTCCATCTCTATTGTAAGTCAATTTACTGAAATTTAGCAAAAATAAAGCATTTAAGTATAAAAAAAACCTTCCTTTCGGAAGGGCGCTAGCGTCGCCCCGCCAAATTATTTAGCGGACGAACCGAATAACACTTGATCAATAAGCGCATTCGCTAGCTTCTGAAGAAATTTCTTCATCTTTACACCTCCTTATAATCTTATTTCCGAGGGGGTGCAGGGCAAGCCTTGTTGCTTGCTCTATTAATATACCATATATATGTATATATGCAAGAATGATGCTTTGTTAAGTTTTGAGTAATTTCTTAAGCATTTGCGCATTAATTTTGTCGCTCTGTGTTACAATAAAAGTAAGAAAGAAGGAGAAATAAACTTATGCAAAAACTTTACGATGCCTTAAACAAACAAGTCGCCAACTTAGCCGTCTTTTTTGTTAAATTACATCATTACCATTGGTTCGTTGTTGGTCGTCATTTTTATGGTCTTCACGAAAAATTTGAAGAGTTTTACGACGAAGCAAATGAACTTTATGACGAAGTAGCGGAACGGCTACTCATGATTGGTGGTGCGCCACTATCACGCATGGAAGACTACTTAAAAGTCACAAGCCTTGTTGAAGCAAAAGGCGGCGAAACAAGTGCCGAGATGATTGCGAGTATTATTGGTGACTTTAAGATTCTTAAAAAAGAATTCACCAAAACACTTGAAGTAGCGGGTGAGTTTGATGACGAAGTAACAATCGACATCTTAATTGGTGCCTTAACTGACTTTGATAAACATATCTGGATGCTCAGTGCACTTTTAGAAAAGTAAACCGTTAATTAGATAAGGTCCCAAAACTTAAACTGAATAAGTGGGACCTTTTTATTATGCTCTCTTTACGTGATTTAAAGCTAAAAAGTGCGTTTAGGGTTGCAAAACTTTGTAAAATTAGTAAGTTTTGAAGGTCTATCATCAAAACTCTTGAAAATTGAGAACTTTTGCACTACAATGAAATTGCGGAGGAACTGATAAAAATGTATATTGAACGAACAACTTATTTAAAGGAATTAATTGCTTGGCGTGACCAAAAAGTAATTAAAGTTATTACCGGGATGCGCCGTACGGGGAAATCAATCCTTTTAGGGCAATTATATCGTGATTATCTTTTAACAAGTGGCGTTACGGAAGCGCAAATTATTATCGTTAATCTTGAATCAATTGATAATGAGCATCTCTATCATTATCGCACACTGTATGACTATATTAACGCCCAACTAATTCCCGACAAAAAGAATTATGTCATTATTGATGAAGTGCAAAATGCGGATCAGTTTCAAAAAGCTGTGGATAGTCTTTATATTAAGGATAACGTTGACCTTTATATAACGGGATCGAACGCTCAAGTACTTTCAAGCGAACTTGCGACATTACTATCAGGCCGCTATATTACAATTGAGTTATTGCCACTTTCTTTTAAAGAATATAAAAGCAGTCAAAAGAAAGAAAAAACAAATGCCGAACTTTACGCTGAATACGCCCGTTATGGCGGGCTTCCTTATATTACCGCGTTAAACAATAAAGAAATGCAAATAAGTCAGTATCTAGAAGGCATATACAATACCGTACTTAAAAAAGACATTATTATTAAGCGAAAAATCAGCGATGTTTTTGTCTTAGAAGATGTGATTAAATTTATGTTTGATAATATTGGCAACATTACATCAACGAATAAAATAAGTAATACTTTAACGACGCACGGCCGAAAAGTAACACGACAAACAATCGATCGCTACATCTCATACTTAATCGATAGTTTTATCTTATATAAAGTGAATCGCTATGATATTAAAGGCAAAGAATATTTAAAATCGCTTGAAAAGTATTACGTTGTTGATTTAGGGATAAGAAATCATTTACTTGGATTTCGCAATATTGATCGCGGACATGTTTTAGAAAATATTGTTTTTCTTGAACTTAAGCGAAGAGGTTATGAAATATTCATCGGCAAATATGCAGACAAGGAAATTGACTTTATTGCCAAAAAAGCTGATGAAATGATGTATATTCAAGTTGCCGAGACGATTAAAGACAAGCAAACTTTTACGCGTGAAATTACACCCTTGAGGATGATTGATGATTATTATCCGCGCTTAATTATTACAACTGATTATGATTTGAATAAAGATTATGACGGGATTAAAGTTGTTAATGTTTATGATTGGTTGCTCTCCTAATTGCTAAATAGTGCAACAAGAGTTATAAAAGTTATAATGTAACTGTATCTCGTACATTATTACATTTGACAAACAGTAGATAGTGCTTTAAAATATACTCGAGCTGGATCTTTAGCTCAGTTGGGAGAGCATCTGTTTGACGTACAGAAGGTCGGGGGTTCAATTCCCTCAGGATCCACCACTTACACAATGAAACTCCTATTATAAGTAGGAGTTTTTTTGTATTCGTCTTAATATGTTATAATTATAATATGAAAAAAATTGCAGATAAGGAGAATCAATGTTAGAAGCGGCAAAAAAGAAGTACGGTCAGCGAAAACCGATCCTAAAGGTGGAGTTAAAAGAAGTCTTAGGAATAAAGAATATCAATACTTTTGACCAGTATCTTTCTTTTTTAGTCAAAACAAAATTAATTAAGCGTTATGAAAACGGTGTTTATTATTTTCCTGAAGAAAATGAACGATTTAAAGATCTTAGTCTTACGCTAAACGATGTAATTTTTAAACTTTATTTAAGTGATAACCAAGGTATTCGTGCAGGGGCGCATTTACTATATAAATACAAGCTTACTACGCAGGTATCAAAGTATTATGAAATTATCACAAATAACGTTAGTAAGAGTACCCGCGCAAAAAAGAAGTATGAAGGCAAAGTTACTTTAAACGGCGCGAAGTTTACTTTAACTGCGGGTAATTTAAAATACGCTGAATTTATTGAATTAATTAACAACATCAAGTTAAGTGACTACTCAAAGCATGAAACAATAAGTAAGATTTCTCGTGTATTTATAGATAAGGCATTAAAAAAGGAAAAATTAATGTATTATGCTTCGTTTTATAAAGGCCATTACTATAACGAACTACACAAGAACATTAAGGAAATAATGCGTGAAATTATACACTTGTAGTGTGTTTTTTAGAGTGTATCTCCGCTGATAATGTTAAAATAGCCAAATGAAAGAAAATAATCGCCAACGAAAAAGTTTAGTAAGTTACATTAGTGTGACGCTTGTCGCACTTTTTCTGACCGTGCTTAATTTAACGGGAAAGAATAACGTTTTCGCTAACTTTGCCGCGCCACCTACTCCGGAAGTAAACTGTGAAACGTATTTTAATCCATATAACGGTTATACTTCATTAAGTGACTTAATTCTCGACTTTAATAACGATACATTAAACTTTTATGACGAAGTTAAAACGTGGGGAACAGTCTCGAAAGTATATTTTAATAGCAGCGGCGCAATTAAAAGCTTTTATATTGAAAGTACTTCGCGCGAAGGTAAGAGTGCAGCGATGCTTATTTATAATTACCGTGGTAGTGTAAATGTCACGGAAAACAACGTTTTAACGGTGACGGGTTACGTAAGTGTTCATAATGATCGGCCCCAGATGATTGACCCATTTATTACGATTGATTACACAGAAAACAGTTCACCGGTAACGCCCCTTCTTTTTACGGAAGAGTTTCTTATTGAACAAGATTCAATAACTTTATTTGAAAATTCCGGGCCACTCCTTGTAAAAATGGAAAATGTTTATTTATCCGCGGTTAATAGCACAACCGCACTTGTCAAGTGGCAAGGCGGCTATTACGCAGCGACGCTTTATTACAATTCGCTTTATACCCAAGATGATATTTGGTCGAAGCTTTATGATAGTTATTAT
>DASRNI010000025.1:0-54696 GCA_035647455.1 Bacilli bacterium
CTAACAATATGTTATACCGTTATCGGAATAATGTCAATTCATTAGTATGAAAAAAGCCCACGTTGTGAGCGTGTTTATTTTAATCTTGCAAGATTTGGAAGCTAATTCAGTTTCGAGTGGTGCCCCCTGCCAGTTTATCGCAAGTCATCTTACCACACCTTACCACGTCTTACTACATCTTATTCTGGCTTAAAAACGCGTTTTTCGAAACCTTATTTATTACCGCATCGTGCCACAACTTACGGGATTTTACTTTTTAGATTTTTATCTACGCCAAAAAAGGAAGTTTATTACAAAAAATCAAGAAACTTTTACTAAATTATTATAAATACAATAGTGACGAAATTTTAAATCAGTCTTTTCCTTTTACTTTTATTCTTAAATTTTCTAAATCATCTTTGGTTGGGTTACCATCAGCTCTTGAGTAGTCTTCCCACCTATAGTTTGGGTCAAGTGTTCGTTTTAAGTTAAACCATTCTTTTGCATCATTAACTGATAAATTGTTGGCCACTTTATCCAAGTTATGGTCATCTGATTGTAAAAAGTCATGTTCCCATCCACAGACAAGACAAATATCAGTATAATACTTAAGTGTTGTTTCACCACACACCGGACACAATCTTTCGTTTTTTAATGCTTTTAATTCATTTCTATCTCTTCTCATATTGATCAACCAACCTTTCCCATCTTTTTTCATCAATTTTGAAATATGTAGCAATTATGCCTCCCTTAGTAATTATTGCATATTCTCCCGTAGTTAAGGAATACTTATAAGTTAACCCTCGTTCACTTGTAAAACTAACATGATTTATTTCATCAACCTTGTTAGCAAATGCAACGGCTCTGGATTTATACTGATTAGGCGTTAGATTCATTTCTCGAATGCCATGTTTATTAATATGCTCCAATTCCTTATTACTACTTAAATACTTTGCATATTTATAACCAATTTTACTATCTGGTTTTCCACGCTTTCCTCTCCCATATAAATTGCTCTTACCCTTTGTTGACATTATTCTTCACCTCCCGCATTCTTTTTGAATGATAAGATTCATATACTTTAAATTTAATATTATTTAACTCCAGCCAACTTTTAAAATCTTTGGGCAATGAACCATAAACAATAATACCTTTAGGTTCCAGTGTTTCAATAATTTTGTTAATATGCTCAAACCAAACATTTTGTTCTTTGACTGTTTTTATAAAACCATACGTCCCTATGGCTATTAGATGACCTTTGGGAATTGCATTTAAAAAATCATCTGTTAATTCATCAATACCATATCTTATGTTTGGGATAACCTTGATCCCGTTAGCGCCATAAAAATAAGTTAGTGCTAAATTGTCGAACATTTGTTTTTTCTGCACTATTTTTGGCATATCAATATAGACACTAAAGTCTAAACCTATAATTCCTTTGCTTTTTTGTAACATCCCAATATAACGCCTAGGATTTCTTTTTATACGCAAAAAGTCAACATCTTGACAATAAAAACATATATAGTAGTCTTCAATATTTTTTGTTTCTTTTATTTTGTTAAACGGCACAATTTTTTCTGGGAATTCATCAGATATCATCCATTCTTTTATAACAGGATAATCTTCCGGTCCAGTAAATTCAGCGCCATCAACAAGAAATGCTTGAAAATCATCTCTTACTTTTTTAACTTCATCTACCACTTAAACCTCCGTATTCTTTGATTTTTTAGTCGTGGCCGTGGTAAGATGCAATTGCATAGTGGTTTTTTACCACGGCGGGCTCTAAAATTGTTGCGCAGTTTTAGAGCCTTTTCTTATCGTGTTTTATTAAATCTTGTTTCCGCTGCTTGACGTGAAACATTATATTTGAACATTATTTCATCAATAGTTAGATTTTTTATACCTTCCAATGGCATTAAAAATTCCGCTGCAAATTGATCCGCCTGCCATTCTGGACTTAAATAAGCTTTTTCAGGTTTAGTACTACGTGGTAGAACCGCACCTAACAAATGATGTAAAAAATAGTGACCTACTTCATGGGCTACTGTAAAATTGCTTCGCGAGTTTGGTATTTTTAATTCTTTATATACACTTTCTTTAATGAAAATCTCGCCCGTTTTAGTATTAGTGTATGCTTCTATATTTTCAGAAAAATGTCCATAATCATCTGGAACAACTGTATAGTTAAAATTTGTTTCATCAAACTTTAACGAAAGTAAATCTAAATGATATTCAAAATCAATAGGTGCATCAACACTAATTCCCAATATCCTTCTTATAGCGGTAGCAAAGTCTCTTATTTTTTCGATCGACATAGGATTCGCTTCGTAATAATCATTCATCGCCTCCCTCCTTTAAAATTATTTTTATTAACTCTTCTGCATTGTCAACGTCCTGTAATTTTCTTGATAATAGAAGTGCCAATTCTTTTTGTTCTTTATTTAAATTATCCAATTTTATACTTACTTCTTTTACTGATATCTTTTCAGCATTTTGAAGTTTTAAAACTTCCTCTTTGTTTAAAGAATATATTTCAACAATTTTATTTGTTAAATCACTTGGTATATTTCTTAACCCATTTTCAATAGAACTTAAATAGGAAATAGACAATCCAACTTTATTCGCCATATCTCTTAAAGTTTCACCTCTCTCTACTCTCATCTTTCTAAGTTCAATCCCATATTTTGTAGCCATTTCAACTCCCCCTTTTTAAATAGCATAACTTTATTATACACACCTTCACATTAGTTGTAAACAATTTTTACTGTTTTTGTGAACAAAATAAAAACAATGTGTTTAAATTTACATGCTGTTTTTTTTAAAATAGGTGTAATTTATAACTGAAAATAGTTTATTTTGATTTTCAAAGTTTTATCTACGCAAAAAAACTTTTCCCCAATGCGTTTTTTGATTAAGTTAAAGTCGCAAAATTCAAAAACCATCATTTTTTCAAAATTCAAAAAATCCGAACTTTGAAATCGTTTTTACCTTATTCGATATGTAATAAATGCAATAAACTTAAGTTGCTTAAAAAAATATTTTAATCCCTATAAAATACGGATTTGTTACTGTTGTCAAAAGTATTGTTGACAATGATTTTAAATTTAGAATTATTTAAAAACACTTCATAATCTTTCTCAATTGTAACTATATGAAATTGAACAAGAACATCCATATCATTAAACTCTGGTGAATAAACATCAAAATGTAGTTTAGTTTTTTCTTCATTTTCAGATAAATAAACATTTTGAAGCGATATGTCGATTTCCGTACTTGTGTGTGCAAAAGGTACGATTAATAATACATTGTCAATGAAAAAGTCATCATCATCTTTGATGTCAAACGTCAAATCACTAAGCGTTGGTTGAGCTTCTTCTGCATATTTAGTGATTGTCGCGTTCAGAGTGGTAAGTGAATCAACAAACACAATATCCATATATCCGTAACGTCCTTCGGTAGTAACATCTGGCGCTAAAGAAGTTCCATCTATTGATAAACTTTTTTTGACAATAAAGGATTGTTGAATTGACTCTTCATTTTCTTTCTCGCTCGGAGTTTCAGAATTATCATTTGTTATTGAATTATGTCCATAAAAAACCGATTTATTACTATTATCTAAAGTGTTATGAACAATTATTTCAAATAAACCTTTATTTAATGATTCGCTCGCCCATGTACCAATTACTACAACATTAAATTGAACGAGCACGTCCATATCATTGAATTCAGGGGAAAAAATGTCGAAGTGTATCTTTGTTGGCTCATTATTTCCGGCAATATCAAGTCCTTCAAGCGAAATTTCTGTTTCACTACTGGTGTGTGCAAAAGGTACTATTAATAAAACATTGTCATCAAAAAAATCATCATTATCTTTAATCTCAAACGTCAAATCATTAAGTGTTGGCTGTGCTTCTTCTGCATATTTAGTAATTGTCATATTAAGACTATTATGAGAATCGACAAAAATAATATCCATATATCCGTGGCGTCCCTCACCAATGACATCAGGATCTAATGAGGTTCCGTCTATTGATAAACTTTTCATTACGGCAAAATCACGATTTGTTGGTTCACTTGATTTATCAGTCGGATCAGAAGTGTCGCTAGAAGAATTTACAGGATTATTCCAATAGTAAACATATTTTGTAACAAAAAAGGTGGATAAAGCAATTGCTGTCACTGTTAATAATGAGGGGATAAGCAGTTTTGGAAATCCCGGTCGCTTGCTGCGTGGTGCTTTGTGAGCAGCTTCTAAAACTTTCGGATCTAAGGTTTTTGGATACTCGGGAATATCCTTTTTTATTTTTTTGAGTTTATCTTCATATTTATTCATGTTCAAGTTCCTCCTTTAACATTTTGAGCGCACGTTCGTGCCGCTTTCTTGCTGCACTTGCGCTTATTTTTAATACTTTAGCGATTTCACTAAAACTATATTCATTCACATAGCGCAAGATAATCACATCTTTATATTTAGTTTTAAGTTTGTTAACTTCATCCCAAATATATTCGTTTTCATTAAGTGGCTCGTCACTAATCGCAACAATCGGATCGCTAATTGACACTGGCCTTTTCTTGCGGAGCATATCTTTACTTACATTAACAACAATTCTTGTTAAGTAACGTCGTTCATCATCGCTTGATACAAAGTTTTTATTTATTCGTAAGAGCCGCATAAACGATTCCAGCACAGCATCTTCTGCATCTTCGACACTTTGTAAGTAAGAGTAGGCTATTTGGAAAACCATAACTTTGTAAGTTTCATAAACGATTGCAAACTGTTCGTTAGTCATATTCTCCTTACACAATACAAACGTAACTTAAAATCATTTTGTGACATTAAGTGTAATTTGACCCTTTCTATTAGTAATAATAATTAGTTCTCTATAATACATAACGATTATAAAGCGTCTTTTGTGACAAAAAACTTTTTTTTGGTAAAAACATTCTTAAATCAAGTTTATACTTTTTTAAAATAGATTTTGTTTTAATGAGTTTTAGCGGCAAACTCAACAACTCATAAAACATAGTAAAGTTCGGATTTTTAGAACATTTGCGATTTTCGTATTTATCCTAATTAACTATAAAAACACCCCTTCCACAGTTAAATATTATTGACACTTATTGTTCATCTACGCCAAATCTACGCCAAATCTACGCCAGGTAAAGAAAAAAGGCCCATATAATCGGCCTTTTTCGTGATATGGTGCCCCCTGCCAGAATCGAACTAGCGACTGATCCTTACCATGGATCCATTATGCCATTTAACTAAGGGGGCATAATTAAGATTATATAAGAAAGTATTTTTAAATTCAATCGTTATAAAAAAAGCTCCCGCAGGAGCTTTAGTTAGATGATTACTTAATTTTAGGCTTCTGGATAGTTTGCGTCACAGAAAGCTTGTGTACGAACATTTTGGTCACGCCAAATATTACAACCTAATTCAGGATAGTCAATAAATGGGTTACGCATTTTTTGATATTTTTCTAAACCAGCTTGACGTTGACCATCACGCTCTTCATATAGTGGTATTTCATGTGCCCATTTAAGCATTGTTTCGACGGCAAAGTTTTCACTGATGCCACAGCGTTCGGGGTACATCATCACCATATAAAGTTGTGAACGTGCGGTTTCTCCGCGTGACTGCCATGAAGGCGAGAAATTACCACGGCGTAAAATATTGTCAGTTAAGATACCTTCAGTATTGCGGGTTAAGTAATTAAAATAAAATTCTGGATCACTTTCATAGTTCCATTCCGCGAGTGAAAGGTTACTCTTTGTTTCGTTAACATCCCAGTCACAGGCAAATAAATTACCAATATCACTTGAAATATTAATTTTATTCGCACTGGCGCGTAAGTTATCATCGCCATCAGCAAGTTTTGATTGAGGGAAAACGTGTTCACGGTTCCACTCGGAAAAACCACTATTAGCGCGTGAACGTAAATCATAAATCGTTAAAACATGATTTGGTCGCCATGGATCAGCGTCCATCTCACGAATTGCATCAGCGGCAACAGTATATGTGATGCCTTTAAATGTTTTATTTATATGGGTACGAACAGCAATAGCAAGTTCTTCACCACGTAGATCAAAATCTAAGCCGTCCCAATAATCTCCGGTATATGGTGTCATTGGACTAAATTCCCAATTTGGCACCCAGACTTCTTCTGGGGCTACCCATGCTTCTTCTTCCGAACTTTCTTCGGGAAGCGAAGTCGTCGTTACTTCTTCACTAGTTATTTCGCTTGACTCTTCTTCCGTTGTTGTTGGTGGTTCTTCTTCACTTGAAGAAACAACTGATGTATCCGGCACACTTGGTGGTGCGCTGCTTGAAGATGATACTTCTTTACATCCGGTTAACAAAACGATAAAGGCAAGAAATAATAAAAGCTTTCTTTGTCTCATAATTCACCTCTCTCTTTCTTAAAAATTATTATACCAAATTTTTGAAAGATTGCCGTCGTTAATTGTAAATTAAGCGAAGGGTGCGAGTATTAATTTGTTGTTACTAACACTAAGGCGGTACGTTACTTGCGGGTTAATATTCCCCTGAACAATTTCTTCCGCAATATACGTTTCAATACTTTTTTGAATAAAACGTTTAAGTGGGCGGGCACCGTACTCTGGTGCATACGCATTTTCTAAAACAAAGGCGACAACTTTTTCATCATATATTAAGGTAAAATTACTCTGTGCGACATGGTCCACAAGTTCATTCAGCATTTTTTCAGCGATTTTTTCTTGTGTTTCTTTACTTAACGGATAAAAGAAAACAATTTCATCAACGCGGTTAATAAATTCCGGCTTAAATGTTTTGGTAATTAAGTCTTCAACTTTTTTAATGTCGTTTTTAAGGAAATGTTCGCTCCCTAAATTACTCGTCATAATAATAACAGTATTTTTAAAGTTAACAACGCGACCTTGTGAATCTGTAAGGCGGCCGTCATCAAGCACTTGTAGTAATAAGTTAAATACTTCCGGATGGGCTTTTTCAATTTCATCAAATAGAACAATTGAATACGGACTTCTGCGAACAGCTTCCGTTAATTGTCCACCTTCATCGTAACCAACGTATCCAGGTGGCGCGCCAATTAAGCGACTCACACTAAAGCGTTCCATATATTCACTCATATCAATTCGCACAATATGACGTTCGTCGTCAAAAAGCGAAGCGGCGAGTGAACGGGCAACTTCCGTTTTCCCGACCCCTGTTGGGCCTAAAAACATAAAGCTCCCAATCGGGCGGTTTGGATTATTAAGCCCAGCCCGCTGGCGTAAAATTGCATCACTAACGAGTTGAATTGCAACTTCTTGACCAAGGACACGTTTATTAAGTTCGTCATATAAACTAAGTACTTTCGCTTTTTCGCTTTCCATAATCTTATTAAGCGGAATCCCCGTTTGCCGCGAAACAACGTTGGCAACTTCTTGTTCGGTCACTGTCTCTTTCAGTAACTCATTTGCTTTCGTAAGTTCCGAAAGTTCATTAATTTTCTGTTCGTACTCGGGAATTTTAATGTATTGGAGTTCGCTCGCTTCTTCGAAGCGGCCGGCATTAAAAGCAGCGGTTAAATCAAACTTAGCTTTTTCTAAGTCTTTCTTGGCATTACTTAAAAGATTGAGCGCATCGCGTTCATGTTGCCAACTTTTCGTAAAGTCGGCATCTTCTTGCTTGAGCGCCTCAAGTTCTTTAATTGTTTTTTCTAAACGTTTCTTACTAAGTTCATCTTTTTCTTTTTGTAACGCGACTTTTTCAATTTCAAGCTGGCGCGTTTTACGGCGGATTTCATCTAGTTCTGCGGGTAAACTTTCGACTTCGACACGAATAAGCGCACAAGCTTCATCAACTAAATCAAGCGCTTTATCCGGTAAAAAGCGGTCAGTAATATAACGGTCACTCAGTGTAACAGCGCTCACTAGTGCTGTATCACTAATTTTAATCCCGTGATGCGCTTCGTAACGCGACTTTAAACCGCGTAAAATCGAAACAGTGTCATCGACTGTTGGCTCTTGCACGATCAGCGGTTGAAATCTTCGCTCGAGTGCGCGATCTTTTTCTATGTACTGACGGTATTCATTTAGTGTTGTCGCGCCAATCGTATGAATTTCACCACGGGCTAAAAGTGGCTTTAGCATGTTACCAGCATCTATTGCCCCTTCAGCTTTACCGGCACCGACAATTAAATGAATTTCATCAATCACTAAAATAATTTGGTGATTACTTTCTTTAATCTTATTTAAAACAGCTTTAAGTCGCTCTTCAAATTCACCGCGAAACTTGGCACCAGCGACAAGGGCCCCCATATCAAGTTCATATACTTCTTTATCAATTAAGTTTTGCGGCACGTCACCCGCAACGATCCGTTGCGCGAGTCCTTCAATAATAGCGGTTTTACCAACACCAGGCTCACCAATTAAAATAACGTTGTTTTTGCTTTTACGGGCGAGAATCTCCGTGATTCGACGAATTTCGCTATCGCGACCAATCACTGGGTCACTTTTACTATCTTTCGCATCTTCCGTTAAAAAGCGGCCAAACTTCTCTAAAATCTTTTCATCTTGTTCATAATTAACAAAAGGATTAAAATTCATTGCTACCTCCTTTGGCACTCAAACATGTTAAGTGCTAAAAACATTATAACGCGTTTAAAATTATTGTCAAATATGTTTGCTTATATTCAAGTATTTTAAGCGAGTTGCTTTTGGCTCGTCTTAATAATTCGCGCAATTTTTGTGTCACTTGGACGAACTTTCTCGTAATGTGGTGCAAAGCGCAGCACTTCGGTATATTCTTTTTGATAAAAATGTTCAACCATTAACTCACGGACAACATCAAATACCGTTTCACTCGGAACAGGACGTTCAGCCGGATTTGGGAAAAGCTTTTTTAAGTCACTTGGTGTAAGTTCATACGGCTCTTCAACACCAAGTTTATTTAAAATTTCATTCATTTCTTCGTTTAAGTTTGGCGTTACACCTTTTACTTCATAACGGAGTGACTGGAAGTAAAATGCATATGCTTTTTCGTATTCGCCGCTTAAGTAGTAACTATATCCAACGTAGCGCATTGCAATCCCAATATAATCAAAACTATAAACAACACGTAAGAACCACGTTGAAATACGCATTAAGTTTGCTTCATCTTGTTCGCGTTTGACCCATTCACAAATTTGATGAATAACTTTTGGTGAAAAAGGATTCCATTGATGGGCATGCCCGAGAAGGGGGAACGATGCGACTTGTTGACCAAGTTCAATATAAACATAAGCAGCTTCGTAATATATTGCATAGTAAGGAAACTCTTCAAGGTTTTCTCCTGGCGCTGTATTGGCAACTTTTTGGTAAAACTTCTTTTCAAAGTTACTCGTTAAATTGTAATTAAAGCGACCTTTTTCTGGTGGATTCGTTGGCTTACGTTTTTTTGCGTATTCGACAAGTAAGTCAGCAATCTTCTTCCGTTTAAAAACATCAATTTGTCCGTCGCGTAAAATTAAAAGAAGCACAGCAACATATAAATCTTCATCTTCCATAATTAAACGACGGAACTTCGTAATGTCGTCCCCTAAATAACTCGCAGCCAAAATAAGAATATCGGTTGGAATATATTTATCGCCCGTTGTAACACGCTGAAAAATGAAATTAAAGACGACTTTTTGATCGACATAAAAGTCACCTGTTAATGCGATTTTAAGTTTATCGTAAGTATAATCCGTCATAAGTAAATAATACCATATATTGGTCGCTTATTGTTTCTTTTTACTTTGTAAAAATGTTTTATTTAGAGTGTTTTTATAAATTTAATGAACGCTTTTTGACTAGCTTCATCAGCCTTAAAGACAGCACTGTTATCGAGAATTTTAAGTGCAACATCTTTAACGTATTCACGGTAAATTTGTTCGAAGTTCGCTTTATCGGCGTTCAGAAGCTCGGTATAAAAGGGTGCATAAAGTTTTAAGTCTTCATGTTCTTTGATTAAGTCTTCAAAACTTTGCCCGGCTTCAAAGGCAGCTTGTAACTCACTTGCTTCGCGAACAAGGCGAGCGGGCAAGATGAATGTGCCAAGATGCTCAATAATTCCGATTCCTTCTTTTTTAATGTGATGATATTGTTTGTGACTATGGAAAATGCCGTCCGGATGTTCCGCATTTGTGCGGTTATTGCGCAGTACTAAGTACATTGTGTACGTTTTACGTTCCTTAAGCACGATTGGCGTAATCGTTGCATGACGAACTTCTTCCGTAAACGGAATAATGTCAAGTTCTTTATTTTCGTATTCAAGCCATTTTTCGGCAATTAAACTACTCGTGCGAATAATCGCGCGTTTTGAAGTTGATTTAAGTTTAACGACACTACTTGGCCAATCTAAAATTGAAACATCGACATTGATAAACTTTTTATTTTTAATCCGGACTCGTTCTTTCGCATCGAAAAGTGGCATCACTTTCGCACCACCTTGGAAATGTTCATGGTTTAAAATTGAACCGCCTACAATTGGTAAGTCACTATTGCTCCCAATGAAGAAATGGGGGAATAAATCAGTAAATGCGAGCAATTTGCCAAAAATACGCGGTGTAATAATCATCGGTTTATGTTCTTCACTAACGACAATTGCGTGACGATCAAAATATTGAAATGGTGAATATTGTAAGTACCATTTTTCGTCTTCTAACTTTAAAGGTACAGCTCGTAATGTTTGACGCGGCGGAACAGTTGCACTGCCACCAAAGCCAACATTTTCTAAGCATAATGCGCAACTTGGATATTTTTCGTCATCATCTTCTTGTAAAACAGCGGCAATCGCTTTATTATCTTTTTCTGGTTTAGCAACGTTAATTGCTAAGTTAATTGTATTTTCGCCAAATTTCCCACTCCACTTAATATTTTTACTAACTTCACTTTGTTTAATATAGTTGTTCGCAACACCTAAATTATATAAATAGTCTGTTGCCCGATGGGGAACGCGTTTATGCCGTTCATAAAAGATCCGGTTAACAACACTCGGTATTGGTGTAAGCATCCCTAAAATATCAACAATCGTTGATTCAACATTAATGTTTTTAATCTTTTCATTATTACTCGCTGCAATTGCTTCTTCAAGTTCTTCAATGAGCGGCGCAGCATTTTGCATCGCTTTAATTTCACTAACGTTAAGTACATCTTTGTATGGCTTATCGACGTCAAACTTAAAGAGTAAGACGTTACGGTAATATTGAATATCTTCGTCGCTTAAGTCAAGCTTTGCCTCGGCGAAGACGAGCAGTTTTTCAATTAACATTCCAAGCATAATAAAACCTCGCTTATATAAGATATATGTATTTTACTATATTTACCGATTATTTTGAATTTAAACTATCATTAACACAATTGACGCTGTTTCCGGAAAAGAGTGCTAAAATAGTAGTGCATTAAAAAGAAAGGAGAAAACATGGCAGAAAAAAATCTTGCACTTTTGATTGATGCGGAAAATATCTCACCTGACTATATTTCAATTATTCGTGATGAAGCGAATAAACACGGAAGCTTGTCATACAAACGTATCTATGGTGATTGGTCGAGTCCTAACTTAACGAAGTGGAAAACAAAAATTATCGATTATAATTTAGACCCAATTCAACAATACAGTTATGTCTCGAAAAAATCGACTAGTGATTTTGCACTAGTGATTGATGCGATGGATATTCTTTTCGCTAGTAACGTTCAAGGGTTTGTCATCGTAAGTAGTGACAGTGATTTTACAAGACTCGTCTCAAGATTACGCGAAAATAATATGTTTATTATCGGTATGGGCGAAAGTAAAACACCACTTTCACTTGTTAACTCGGTCGATTTATTCGTTTATCTCGATAAAGTTAAATCAATCCGTGACAAAACACGCAAAGCGAAAGCAAAGAAATCCGGCAAAATCAAAAGTCTCGACGAATCAATTATTCCACTTGATGATTTAATTGATGTTTTAACAAACATTATTAATGAAAGTTGTGATGATGATGGCTGGGCGTATTGGAGTATGACTAATAACACATTAGTCCGCAAATACCCCGGTTTTGACCCACGAAACTACGGTTTTAAAGGTAAAGCATTACAATTTTTCTTAAGTAATGGCTTTGAAAAACGCAATGAAGGCCTTGACGTCTTCATTCGTCCCAAACAATAAGAAACACGAAAACAGCATAAGCGTTACATACGTAAAGTGCTGTTTTTTTGTTATAGTAAAGTTATGGCTTTTAAACTACGTTTAACGTTATTCTTAAAAATGTTCGTCGGCTTTTTAATAAGCTTTTTAATCGCTTACTTTTTTAAGCTTGATTATAGTTTTACCGCTGGTGTTATCGCAGTCTTAAACTTATGGTATAGCAAAGATACAATTATCAAAACGGCACTTCTTCGTTTCGCAAGTGGAATTATTGGTATTGTTATTAGTTCATTATTCTTGTTTATTATCGGTCACTCTGTACCGCACTTAGTCGTTAGTGTCGTCGTTGTGCTCGTCGCACTTTACAGTCTTAAGTTTGAGTATGGGGCGACGATTGCCCTTGTTCTTGTTGGACAAAATTTCGCTGATTTTAGTATTTACAATAGTTTAAATGCTTTGTATATTTTATTGATTGGCACGGTTCCAGCATTAATCTTAAATTTACTCGTGCTCCGTAACCCAACCTTTTTAATTAAAGATCAACAAGCAATTGATCACGAAATTAGCAATATCTTTAAGAAAATAACTGCGGGCGAAGAAGTTGACTTTACGATCCTGGCCGCGCTTCGTCTTACTGCAAATCAAAACATAAAAGTTGCGCTTGAAAATTACGCCTTTAAAAAGTTTAGCGCCCAAATTGATTATCTTTTTATGCGAGAAGCGCAAATTAATGTTCTGGAAGAAATTGTGCCGCTTTATGCTCTGGAACAAAATTCGCCGTACAAAGATAAAATAAATAGCTACCTAGCGCGTTTTATTAAAGAAATCGGGTTTGAAGATTACGCAACGGACTTACTAAGTGAACTTGAAGAACTTTATCTTTACTTTCAAAATGAACCTTTACCCACGTCACGAAGTGAATTTGAACACCGGGCTAATCTTTATGTTTTCATTGCGCAACTCAAAAGGTTTTTAGAACTCAAGCTTGCTTTTCACGCTAAATACCCCGAATTTACAACGTTTATCTAAACAAATAAAAAAGTCCCGGCGTCAGCCAGAACTAGTTTTAAATAGCGTAAGGTTTACTTTTTATCTAAGCGCGAGTTTTCTGTAATTACTTGCTGAATCATATTCGCAGGTACTTCTTGATAACTGTCAAACTCGATATTAAAGTAGCCACTACCTTGTGAGAGTACGCGAAGTTTAATCGCATAGTCTTGCACTTCCGCTTCCGGAACAAGGGCGACGATTTCTTGAATACCAAAGCCTTTTTCGTCCATGCTTAATACACGAGCGCGGCGTTGGTTTAAGTCGTTCATAACATTACCAGTTAAGTCATTATGCACGTTAATTGAAATTTTCACAATTGGTTCTAAAAGCGTTGGTTCACATTTCATATATGCTTCACGGTAAGCAAGAATTGCCGCCATGCGGAATGCTTGTTCGTTCGAGTCAACACTATGTTCTTTTCCGTCAAAGAGTACGGTTTTAACACCGATTACGGGGAAACCAGCGAGCATCCCTTGTTGCATTGATTCATGGAATCCTTTTTCAACTGCCGGGTGATAATTTCGCGGTACTGTTCCACCGACAACTTCTTCGGTAAAGACGTTTTCTTCAGTTCCGCTTGGTAAGAAGCGCATTTCTACAACACCGAAGAAACCACTACCACCGGACTGCTTGACGTAGCGACCCATTGCACTTGCTTCTCGTTTAATCGTTTCGCGGTAAATAATTTTTGGGGCATCGGTCACTGTTTCAATGCCGTATGTGTTTTTAACTTTTTCAAGTAAGAAGTTAATATGCGAATCACTTAAGCCACCAAGTAAGAGCTGTTTTGTTTCCGGAACACGTTTAATTTCTACGGTTGGATCTTCAAGGGCGATTTTTTGTAATGCTTGGTTAAGCTTATCTTCGTCTTTCGCCGTTTTCGCATTAACAGCGCGTTGGTAAACAGCAGTTGGATATTTCGCAATTTGATAAATGACGATGTTTTTACTTTCACTTATCGTTGCACCAGTCACTAAACCATCAACTTTTGTGACGGCAATAATGTCACCACTAATTGCTTTTGTAATTGGTGTTTGTTTTGCACCGAGCAATTTATGCATTTGTGAAACGCGGACTTGGCTATTTGTGCTTGAAGCATACACGTCATCACCAACATTAAGCGTACCGCTCATAATTTTAATATAGTTTGTAATTCCTTTATATTGGTCACTAACTGTTTTAAAGACATACGCACTAAACGGCTCATCGACACTTGTTTTACGGCTAACTTCGTTACCGGCGCGATCTTTACCAATGTACGGCTTTAAGTCGCTTGGTGCTGGTAAATATTCAATCATCATTTCAAGTAAAATGTCGACACCGATATTATTAATACTACTACCAACTAAAACTGGAGCAATTTCACCGGCAACCATTTGGCTAAATAAGCCGCTATGGATATCTTCTTTCGATAGTGGTTCGCCACTAAAGAACTTTTCGAGTAACTCATCGTCACTAAGAGCCACTTGTTCAACAAGTGCGTTATGAAGTTCTTCAATTTTCGCAAGTTTATCGTCATGAACTTCTTCAGTTACGGCTTTTCCGCCAACGACTTTACTTGCTTTTTTTGTAATGACATTAATAAAGCCATCAAAGTTCTCTTCTTTTCCTAATGGGTAAACAAAGCTCACAGCGGTGTCGCCAAGCTTATCGGCGATATCTTTAAGTACCGCTTCATAGTCAACGAGTTCTTTATCCATTTTATTGACGAATAAAAATGTTGGCACTCCGGCCTTTTTAAGGGAGTTGTAATGCTTTACAGTCCCGACTTCAACTTTACGGCTTGCGTCAATTACAAGCACCGCACCTTTAATTAAATTGATAGTCCCGATAATATCAGCGACAAAGTCATCGTTACCTGGTGCATCAAGTAAATTTAAATGAAAGCCGTTGTAATCAAGTGAAACAACGCTGAGTGACGTTGAACTAAGCCGAGCTTTTTCCTCAAATGTAAAGTCACTGATCGTGTTTTTCTTATCGACACTTCCACTTGGTTGTTTTAAAATTAAGCTTGCAATGTGCTCAATTAATGTTGTTTTCCCGGCCCCTTGGTGACCGAGAAAAATAATGTTACGAATTTTGTCTGTTGTATAACTCATATTTTCTCCTTTATTCTAACCCCTTGATTAACTTGATTGCTTTTGTGAAAATCATTTCTTTATCACAATTCGTTGTATCAAGCATTTTGCGGGGCATTACTTGTTCTTCATTTCGTAAATCCATAATATATTTTTCAAATTCTTCAAGTGTCCGTAACGGATGGGTTAAATGGACTGGGTGGCGATTTTCATAATGTTCGCGATAAAGAAAGCGTTCATATAAAACATCGATATCACCGGTTAAATAAACTAAATCAATGGTATGCCCCATAAACTCAGCATCTTTTTTAATTTGCGCGAGTTGCTCGGTATGGAAGTTTGCTTCAAGAATCACACTTCCTTTAACCATTGCAAAGCGTAAACTAATGTGCGTAAGTAAGTCATAAGCCGATTTACTAATTCGTTTATTTTCATCGATTCCGGCAAAGGAAATTTTCTCACCGAGAATTTCTTTAAACTTTGCTTTTGAAAAATATGGAATTTGATAATGGCGGGAAAGCCTTTTTGCTAAAACACTTTTTCCTGATGCTAAGTCACCAGAAATAATAATAATTTTTGCCATTCATAAATCCTTTCCAAATTTATTTATAAAAAGCACCCCAGCCGGGATGCTTTCTTAAGTTTAGGTAATTATCTTGCCCTTTTGGGCGCCTTTCGAGGCGAAGACGCGAACTACCCCGTTGTTGTTTGCTGCTAATTCATCGGCAAAAGCAATCGCTTCTTTTTGTGTCGCAAAAAGTTTAATCGCTTTCGGACTTTGCGCAATTTTAACAACCCAGTTATCGTCTTTTTTACGTTTCATAACGTGATAAATCCGGTCATAATCTTTTTCGGCAGCTTTTTTAACAGGCGCTTTGGGCGCAGCTTTTTTAACCGGAGCCTTTTTAACTGGCTTTTCTTCTTCAACTTCTTCAACTTCTTCAACTTCTTCGACTTCTTCTTCGACGGTTAATGGCTCTAAGTCCTCTTCTTCATCTTCATCGTCGTCTTCTTCGTCTTCGTCATACTCATCTTCTTCATCATCTTCAACTTCAAGACGAACTTTTTTCTGACCACGGACAAATAAGTCAATTAGTCCAACGAAGATTGTCAAGACTAACATCAACACGATAAAGGCCGCGCCCGTTGTAAATGTTAAAACTGGCGGCGCAACTTGGCTCGCGATTGAATCGAGTAATTCATTAAATGCAATTGGGGCAACAACTAAATAAGCCGCGCTAAGCAGTAATAATGAAAAGACAATAAAATACGAACGTTCCTTCCGTTTGATTTTAACGATTAAGAGAATAACCATTAAAAGTACAGCAACTCCTGGTGGGATAATGATGTACCATTGTTTCGCAAAATCAATCGCTAAGAGATTGTTTAATGCGTCTAAAATAACGTCGGATCTTTGTAATGCGACAAGACCTAACCCAACAAGTGCAAAGGCAAAGAAGCTAAGTGCACTTTTTGTTAGAGATTTTTTCATATTAAACTCCTTTTATATAATGATATAAGTATTATACTTAAAAAAGCGTCAAGTGTAAATAAAAAACAACGCTTTTGCCATGTTTTACGCTTTTTTCATTACTTATGTAATGGTTTAACGACTAATTTACTTTTTTCAGGAACTCACTTTTTAGTTCCATCTTCCCGAATCCATCAATCCGACAATCAATATTATGATCACCTTCAACAATTTTAATGTTCGTCACTTTCGTACCCATTTTAAGTACTTTGCTTGCACCCTTAACTTTTAAATCTTTAATGACAACAGCGTTATCACCGTCAACGAGCTTATTTCCGTTCGCATCAAGTGCAAACACTTCGTCACTCGGAATTTCCCATTTAAATTGGCATGCACTACAAACGTACATGTTTCCTTCTTCATACGTATATTCGAATCCGCAACTTGGACAAATCATTTTTTTACCTCCAATTATTTTTAAAGTAGTAACTACTTCCTAACCGTAATTACTATAATTATAGCATTTTAACCCGCACTCTTTCTGGTAGCGTTCGCGTTAGGAAGTAGTTAAGTTAAAGCGCATTAGTAATAAATATTCCGTTTTTGATTAAAAGAGTATGCTTTTTCCCGCGTGACCGGATGTAACGAAGTTAAATCGTACTCGGCAAGGAAAACGGCAATGTTAGCCGCGTCTTCAGGCTTTAAGCCACCAACAGTTTTGTAATAAATACCGTCTGCACTTTGTTGATACTGACATTTGACGAGATAAAAGTTGCCTTCTTTTGTGAAGAAAATAGCAAAGAACGGCTTATCAACCGTTTTTCCGTCTAAAGTTTGCCGTACTTCAACTAAATAGTCGCGCTTAAAGAAATGTTGAAAGTTAAAGTGCTTTGCGCTTAATTTACCCCGTTCAAATGTGATAATAATTGGGTCACTTCGCTCGGCTTTTTCTGCTCGTATAGTGAGTAACTTAAATACTTCTGCTTCACTTAAAACGGGCCAATATGCGTTAAGTTTTGTTTTACTAAAAATATTCATGGTTCACTCCTTTCTTTTTATTTCCATAAAGCGTAACTTTGTCTTTTCTCCTTTCTCTTTCGCTTTGAAACAAAAAACCCATCATCACGATGGGTCGATAATAAAAAACTTCCCATCGTTCAAGCTTTAGCACCTTATTAAGTTAACAGGTTGCTGACGGGTCACTGAGCTTGTCTCTCGCCGTACTCTTTATGGATAAGTTAATTGTAACGTATTTTTCGCTTTTTCGGAAACTTATTAACGATGACTACCAAAAAAGACTAAACAAACCGCCCCAGTACCGGTGTGGGCACTGATGACTGGACCTAATGGTCCAATGATTGCTTGACCACCACCATGTTCCGCCTTAAAAAGATCAGCAACAACAGTTGCCGCGGCACTATTACTTGCGTGAACAATATAAAACTTCTCTTTATACGGTTTCGTCACACGGTCTTTCGTTAAGTCAACAAGCATCGTTAGCGCTCGCTTGAAACCGCGGGCTTTACTAAGCTCAACAATTTTTCCTTCGCTATCGAGTTGTAAAATTGGTTTAATCCCGATCGCGTCACCAATCACCGCTTTAACCGCACCAATCCGCCCACCACGACGAAGTGTTTCTAAGTTAATCGGTACAAAGAATGCAATAACATGCTGGATGAGACTTTTAACATGTTTAACAACTTCATCAAACGATGCTCCTGCTTTTTGTTTTTCAAGTGCTTCGACAACGAGTGCACCTTCGGCAACACTCGCCCCTTTCGAGTCAATAATCACAATTTTACGAAGCGGGAAAGCTGCCGATAATTCTTCTTTAGCAATTAATGCTTGTGAATAACTAGCGCTTAAAGCGCTACTAAGCCCAATAAAAATAACATCAATACCTTTTTCTAAGTATGGTGTAAATTTATCAATGAACGTTTGCATATTGATCAGTGTCGTTGTTGCAAGCTCTTTGTTATCAAGCCGCGCGTAAAAGTCGCTGAGCTTTAAATCACGTTCATCTAAATATTGTTTAAATGTTTCTTCACCGAAGTTTACTTCCATCGGAATATAGTCTAGATTATATTTTTCAACTAACGGCTGCGGAATGTCACTTGTAGCATCCGTTAAAATTACATAGTCCTTAGTCATTTTTTTCTCCTTTTCGGGATAGCGCGTAAAGTGTGCTATACGGTTAGAATACCAAGAGCAAAATAGCCCGAATAAAGATATGCACTCACTTTTTAATGATAGCGATTACATCAATCAGCTCTTTTTTATAGTTTTAACGCAAGAAAAGCGGTTAAGTCACGTAGTGACCCATGCGGAAACTTCTTTAAGTCAAGGCCGTTTTTATTAATTAAGTCGTCGGTTACAAAGAAAGTTTTTATCCCCTGTTTAACCGCACCATAGTCATCCGTTGTGTCGTTACCAATCATCATTACTTCACTGGGATGAGCGTTTAACTTTGTTAATATTTCCGCGTAATAAAGCGGATTCGGTTTCGCGTAATGCGAATTTTCGTATGTCGTGACGAGCAAGAAGTCACTTTCTTCAAGTCCGGCCCAGCGCATCCGTTCGAGCGTTGCAACACGGGGGAAAATCGGGTTTGTCGCGAGTATTAACTTGTAACCTTGCTTTTTTAGAGCGCTAATTAGTTGCGGCGTTAGTTCATTATATCCGCAAGTTTTTTGTAAAAGCGGAAACTTTTCGATGTAAAAAGCGTGGAACTTTGCTTGATCAAGTCGCGCTCTTTCGCCATATACAGAAACGAAGTATTCCCAAAATACTTCTTCGTTCGTTTTATTTCCGTCATTTTGGAGCATTTTTTCGGTCCCTTGCATAATCACGCTGACTAATTCGTGCGGATCATAACCGTGAGCGGCCATTTCGTTTCCGATAAGTTTTAAGTAAGACGTAAGAAAATAGTCTTGCTCCATTGGCAAGAGTGTGCCATCTAAATCAAAAAGAATAATTTTATCGTTCATTTAGTCAATGCAAAATTAATTGCTACAAACTATTTTATAGCAATGAACAATGTAATTGTAGTTAAGTAATAACAAAAAGCTTTGATTAATTTAACCAAAGCTTTCCGTCCTTCGTTAATATATTTCTAGATTAACGTTGGCAAGTTAGTGCTATCAATGTTTGTGAGATCCCATATTGTGTTGTCCCAACCTAATGTCGTGTTGAAAAAGTCACTATCAAGATTAGCAAGAAGAACTTCTGCACCTTGAAGATTTATCCAGTCAGGAACTTCACCATCGCGATTCACAAACGACGCATTGTAATAGCTATTCGTAATTTGTAAGTTATAACTTGTATCACCAGCAAACGTGCCAACATCTTGTGTTCCGGTAATTTCACCGATATGTAGGACGTTGGTAAGGGTGGCAATTCCTTCGAAAATATAACCGAAGAAACCACCAGCAAAACTATTAGCGGTGTGAATTGCCGCGTTATTATAACTATTACTAACCGTAATATCAGCTTCATGTATGCGGGCAACAAAGCCACCACTTATGCCACCGATACCACTGTTTGTTATGTCGTCAGCCGTAACACTACCTTCGTTATAACTATTCGCAATCGTCACATTAGTTGCATCATTAATCATTGCAATTAAGCCACCCGCGTGGTTAAGTGCTTTAACACCACCGCTATTCCGACTTTTAGCAATCGCAAGCGAATTAACATCACCGACATAAGCAACTAAACCGCCCGCATTATTACCAACATTGATTTTAATTTGGCCACGGTTATGCACTTTCGTCAGTGCAACATTAGCACCATCAAGTGCCGCGCCAATAAAGCCACCAGCACCCATGAGTTCTGTTTCAAAAGCACGTTGTACGTTACCAATAAAACCGGTATTGAGACCGTTTTGAATTGCGAGAAATCCGCCAATCGTCGCCCCAACAAAGCCACCGGTAAAAGCCATATCAGGATCATCTAAACCGCCGGCACTAAGACTTGCATTGTTCGTACTACTAAAAATCGTATAGTCGCTGCCAATCGCTAGCCCAACAAAACCGCCGACAAGCATTTTTCCGTTGTAGTCACCACTAACCGTGCTATTTGAGATTTGCACAACGTGTTCACCATCGAGCATGCCAACGAGACCACCGGTAACAACCGCACCATTAATCGCAATATCAACCGAACTATCATGAATTGTCAGCGGGCCACCACTCACACCAATTAAGCCGCCAGCAATTTCAAGTCGGTTTTCCGGTTTTGTTTCGTTATCAATCATATTGATGACAGCTCGGCCGCCGGACTTTGTCACATGAACATTCTCAATATACGTTGCTCGTGAACCAAGCGAAATCATTTGCATCGCCGCAAGCACACCGGCACCGTTTTCTAGTTTGGCAACTGGTTCAGCTGGTCCGTGGACAGCAATCTCAACGTTTTCAAACGTTAGGTCAACAATATACGCCCCATCAAGCACGGCAAAAAAGCCGGTCATTGTGTGCGATGATTCATCGATTGTTAAGTTTTTAATTTTATGATCGCGGCCATAAAACTTTCCACTAAATAAAGGAATAGGTACCCATTCGATTCCGCCTAAATCGATGTTGCGGAGTAAATGGAAATCGTCTTCCGGATGAGCCCGTAATAATTCTAAATCTTCTACTGTCCGTAAAGCATGACCATCAACGATTGTTTCTTCACTTGAACTTTCACTTGTTCCGCTTTCACTACTTGGAAGTGAACTATCGTCATTAACTGACGTTACTTCCGTTGTCGTTGTAATATCACTTGCTGAACTACTCGCAGCGCTAGAGCTAACGCTACCAAAATTACAACCAGCAAGCGCAAGACTTACTAAAATCATAAGTCCACTTATTGTCTTCTTGTGTTTCAATTTTCTGTCCTCCATACTTTATTTCAACACATAACTTTAGTTTACAAAACTAGATCAGGAGAGTTTATATATTTGCTTAAAAAGCCAAACTTTGTTTGACTAAAAATAGTCTCTAATTTAAATATAAATAGTTCGTTTATTGTAACGTTGGCATATTTGTCGCGCTTGTATCACTAATTACCCAGTCCGAGGCAAGGAAATTTAAGTCATGAATAAAGAAATCATCATTAATGTTTCCACGGGCGACACTCGTTCCACTGATTAATAAGTCTTCGGGCACGCCACCTTGGCCGTCATCAATTGCTGCACTGTAGTAACTATCCTGAACGGTAATATCTTCATGCCCAATTGCGCCAACTAATGACCCGACAAACCTTGGCCCAGCAATATCACCAACGTGAACGGCAAACAAGACGTGCATTGTACTGCTTGTAGCGTTACCAATAAAGCCACCTGCAGAATGTGTTGGTGTGCTGATGTCCGCACGGTTATACGCATACGCAACTTGAAATTCCGAATCGGTAAAACGTCCGAAGAAACCACCAATCATTCCGCCAATTCCGTTACTCATATCGCCAACGGTTAAAGTGCCTTCATTATAAACTGTAATTAAAGATACACTAACACTATCGGCATGGCCAACGAAGCCGCCAACGTTATTCAGCGCCACTATTGTTCCAGAATTATATGATTTTGTGAAAGTTAAGTTACCAACAAAATTAAGCATCCCGATAAAACCACCGGCATTACTACTAAGCGGTGCGGAAACATTACCTTTGTTATAGACGTTCGCAAACGCCATATATTCACCAGCATAACCAAAACCAATAAGACCACCAACCGCAGTAACGCCATCCGAATTCATCCCAAACGTAACTGGGCCGAGATTATATGAATCGAAAACAGCCATGTTAGTTTCGTTCGAGCTTGCAATAAGTCCACCAGCAATACCACCAAACGATGTCACGTTGGCTTTGTTATAGCTATCACGAATACCGACAAACTCCATCGCAGCGTGTCCGATTAAACCGCCCGCTGTTTGTGCAGCAAAGACTTCACCAAGGACAAAACTATCCGTAATATCAACGTTATTATCTGCACCTTCAGCAAGGCCAATAATGCCACCAGCAAGATCAGCGCCGCCACCGGAAAGTTTGACTGAGCTTTGTTCAACAAGAATACCGCCTTCCACAGTACCGACGAGACCGCCAACGACCGCCATTGTCTCCAAAGTGCTGTCGCCGTCATCAATCATATTAATCACAACGTCGCCAGTAACATGAATATTCGTGAGTATCGTTGTTGTATCCGTATCGGGATCAAACGTCATTAACTGTGTTCCCGCAAGAACACCAGCAGTCCGCGTTAAGTCGGCGTCTGGTGCTGTATCTTGAAAAACGGTCATTTCAACGTTTTCAAAACGAAGATCACTAATAACGACATTATTAATTGTGTCAAAGAACCCGGCTGAACTATACTCTCCTTCAATTGTTAAGTTTTTGATTTTGTGATTAAATCCGCGTATTTCACCCGTAAAGAGTGGGATTGGAACCCAACTAATCCCCGTCATGTCGAGATCGTTAAGTAAACGGAAACGAGCGTCACTATGTTCACGCATAAGTTCTAGCCCCGCCGGTGTACCAATTACATAAGCTTGAACGATCGGATCAAATTCATCAATTGGTCCACTGCTTACATCACTAGTGCTATCGTCACTAAATGATGTTCCTTCCGTTGTTGTTGTAATATCACTTGCTGAACTACTAGCAGCGCTAGAGCTAACGCTACCAAAATCACACCCAGCAAGCGCAAGACTTACTAAAATCATAAGTCCGCTTATTGTCTTCTTGTGCTTCAATTTTCTGTCCTCCATACTTTATTTCAACACGTAACTTCAGTTTACATAAGTATGTAAGGCGGTTTGCCACATTTGCTTGAAAAGCGAAGTTTTGTGCGACTAAAAAACCTTGACAAAGTCAAGGTTTCTATGAAATCGTTTACATTAATTACGCAATATTTATAATTCGCTATCTTTACTGTGAAATTCAGGAACAGTAATTGGTGTTAAAGCAGTTAAGTTTTGCACCCATGTTTCATTCTTATAAAACTTTGTAGCGACAAAAGCTTTAGTAACGTCAACGATCCGCGTTGCCGCGAAGATAAAGACAAGGCCAAGCTGCCACTTTGGTTCCATTTGATGGAGTAAAAAAGCAAGCGGAATCCCAATCGTAAATGTCGGTACTTGGTCAAGCAAGAACGCCCGGAATGAATCACCACCAGCGCGGAGAATAAAGAAAATAACCGCGTTGAAGCCGTAAATAACGACAAAGATAGAAGTCACTAAAATTAAGTGATAAGTCATAAAGTAAATTTCATTAACCGGCGTTAAAATCAAAAGTAGCGCAGGGGAAATACTTACAAGTAAAATAACGGCGACAACACTTGCCATAAGCGCTATCCCAATTAACTTATTCGCATAGTCACGCGCTTTAGCAAAGTCGCCTTCACCAAGCGCAGTGCCAACTAAAATTGCTGTTCCGGTCGCGATGCCGCCGAAATAGATGAAAAATAAGTCAGTTAAGTTTTGTGAATAGTTAAACGCAAGCAGCCAATCAGTATTCCCACCCGTGATAAGCCTTGCTAAAATTTGCACACCCGTCGCCCAAAGCACTTCATTCATAATAATTGGCAAGCCTTTTTTCAAGTAAAGCCCGAATAAATGGCGGTCAATAAAGTAGCCTTTAAAGATTGCTTGAATATATTTTTCCGTGTCATAAAATACGGCAACCACAATTAAGACGACTAGTTCCACTACTTTTGAAATCACTGTTGCAATGGCCGCACCTTTCGCTCCCATTGCCGGGAAGCCAAGGAGACCGAAAATTAAAATAAAGTTTAAAATAATATTAACAACAATCCCAAGCACACCCGCGTACATTGGCACTTTTGGTTTACCAAGCGAACGATAAATTGTCGCGACCATAAAGTTTAAAAGCATAATAACGGCACCGAGCGCGATGTAATTTAAATATTCAATTCCGTGACTAATCGCTTGTAATTCTTGCGCGTTACCTTCAATAATAAAAAACTTAATCACAACCGGCCCAAGATACTTAATTAAAAAGATCGAGAGTGCGCCGATAAATAAAGCAATAATCAGACTTAACTGAATCGTTGCCGTAACGCGTTTTTTATCTTTTGCACCAAAATACTGGGCGATAAAGACACTAATACCCGCGGCAAGACCAATCCAAAAGAAATTAACTAAAAACATAAAACGGTTTGCCGTTGAAACACCGATATACGCTTCTTGCGAAAACGAGTTAATCATTAAGTTGTCAACGTAACCAGCAATACTTAAAATAAGCTGCTGGACAACAACAGGAATAATAATTGCCAAGGCCATTTTATAGAATGCACGGTCACCAATATATTTAGTTAGTCTTTGTTTCATAATTATCCAGATAATTATAGTGAAGAATAGTAAATAAAGCAATTAAGAGCGCTTTTAAACGTTACTTAACGCTAATTAACTTGAAAAACACGCCATTTTTCAATGTAAGCGTTTTTTTACCCGTCTTGTGGTGCATCGTTTGCTTAATTTCTTTTTTGTTTTTTTATAATGAAATTGTTCCCACATTTTGGAACAACAAGGAGTAAGTAATGAAAAAAGTTTACTACTACGTTATTGGCGCAGCAGCCTTTTTAGCTGTCACCTTCAGCACACTTTGGATTGTTGCTGTTAACGGTGAAGTTAGAAAACGCAACGACGTTAATGAAGCAACCGGTGCCGTCCATGCTGGACTTAGTCTCCGTTTCGATACAATCATCACCTTTATTGATGCGATTGAAAGTGCCAACGCAACAGTTCAAGGCTATTTAGATACAATCACAAGTGCACGCACAGCTTTTGCCGCAGCAATTAGTGCGAAAGATGACGCTCTTATTCAAAGTGAAGCCGCAACAATTGATGCGACGTTTATTAATTTAATTGCCTTAATGGAAGATAACCCCGCTTCTTATAATACGGTCACACTTTATGCCGGTTTTATGGGCGAATTTAGCGCAAAAACAAATGCGGTGAACTTTGCGATTGACGAATTTAACCGCAAAGTTAATCTCTATAACACGCATATTGAAATATTTCCGCATATTATTTTCTTAAGCGGGAAAACAAGTTTTACAACGTGGCCGGTTGCGAACTATAACGCTACACTTCCGACTTTTAATTAAGGGGCACTATGTTTTCAGGACGAATAAAAATGCGTTTACACCGTATTCTCATTTTGAGTCTTTTTCTTTTATCAAGTTGCACGACACCTGTTTTACCGCGATCAAACGCTTTTTATATTAATGATCACGCTAATGCGCTACTTTCGAGTACGGAATATTTAATTTATAGTTCTGCAAAAGAACTTTACGAAAACGATTCACAAAAAGCGGCCTTTAAAAGTGCAAAAATTAATGGTACACAAGTTGTTGTTGCGACTTTTATGGGAGAAGTTGAGTCGCTTGATACAACAAACTTATTTAACTCGTGGCAAATTGGTGATAACGATATGGGGCTACTTTTGCTCCTTTACTTTGCGCCAAACCCTGCTGACGAATATATTCCTTTATATTTAGGCATGACACGCGAAATAGGTAGTAAACTAGCGAATTACATTTCAATGTTTCGCCTTGAAGAAATTTTTATTGCAACATGGGAAAGCGACTTCTTCCTGACGCAACACCGCGAAGATTACGATTATAAACTCGCACTTTTTTACACAACCGTTATCGCGGAAATATATACAAAAGTTTATGATAGTGACGCTTATAATCAAGAAAGCATGATGGAAAGTTATGCACTTAACCAATATGAAAGTTATTATTATAATATTCCGCGTGGTAACGCGGCTCAACTAGAGCTTCCGTGGTGGGGCACGGCACTACTTGCGCTTGGCCTATTAATTTTACTCTTCTTAGGTGGTGCCTCGTGGCTCTTCGTCTTTAAAGGGCAAAAAAGCACAAATAAAGGCGCCGGTGGCAGAAGCAAAGGCTATAAATATTCGCGTTAATAAATTAAATAAATTGTTAGTTATATTTTTCTTTGAGCTTTTTTAAACGTTTTCGTGCATCTTTATAACCGTGGTTAAGCGCGTCTTCAAAAAGACTAATCGCCTTTTTCATGTCTTTTTCAAAGTAAATACCTTGTTCATAAAGGCTTGCTAAAATGTACATCGCTGCCGCATCTTCAAAGTAAACTGCTTTTTGTAAAAAAGAATTTGCTTCATCCTCATCTTTACGGACAAGTTCACCATTAAAAAATATAATTCCTAAATCACGAAACGCTGCTGCGACACCTTCACCTGCCGCTTTTCCTAAGTATTTTAAAGTTTTTACGTGATCGATGTATTCTTTATTACGCCAATAAATCGTCGCTAGGGCGTAACTAGCAAGGCCATAATTTTGCTTACTTGCCGTAAATAAAAGTCGGCCAACTGTAAGAGCGCCTGACTATTTTCTAACTTACTTGCAAGTTCCATTAACGTGAGCGCAACTCTGTTGGCGGGTTTTGTGTTCATGCTAAAAATGCGCTTACTTAACTGAAAAGTTTTATCCCCATCTTTAAGCGCAAGCAGTTCATTAATAACTTTTTCAAATTGTTCATACTGCTTACTTTCAAATAGTAAAACTGTTGCGTTTAAGTCATGCACCGCTAGTTAATTCCTTACAAAATAATGTTACTAAAGTAGTTTAAAACCGCGAAACAATTTTTCGTTCTGCGCGGCATCTTGGACAATAAATATTGTTAATCAGTCGCTCAATTTCTTCTTCATCAACCGGAATAAATGAATTGAAACTCACTAATAATTCAACTCTTTCTTCTTTCCTACAGTTCGGACAGTAAACAAGTTGCTCTTCAACAATCATTTTCGGCTCCTTTTTAGTATTACTTTTATTGTAAGCTTTTATCGCGATAAAGACAATCGTCTCTCGTGATAACTAAATGCTTTATTTAGAGCGCTTCGATCTTCTTAATTGTATGACCGACACGAAACCAGTTTTTAAGGGAATCTAACAAAGAAACCGCATCATAATAGCGGTCTTTGCCTTTAAGCGTCCCATCCGCATAACGCATATCGATGCTCCACGGATCATACACTTCAAAAAACGTAACTTCATCAACGATGACATAACCTTTAACAACAATATAATGGCCAGTTCCGGGCGTATAGTAAATTCCCGTGCGGTGCGTACTCTTTTTTTCTCTACTCACTAATTCCATTGTTGGATTAATTAAAACAACATTACCTTGATCAAGCGCATGCATTAAAACACTCGCATTATGAATCGTAATTGAAGCAAAAGGAATCTCAAACTGCCAAAATGCCCCGGTAATAAAGCGGTCATACCACCACCCACCATCCGGATTATAAAGCGAACGGGCGTATTCCGCTGTATAACTAAAAGCGGGATCATAATAGCGCCCAACCATTTCCACACTGCTTGGTCCACAGTTTTCTGCCCAATGTTCACCCGTATTAAGTTGATCAACGTACCATTCATAATCACGGTCATTCGTGACGTACTTTGTCATTTTTTCACCTAAACCCCAGGCGACCCGGTTTTCATAAAGCGCTGTACTTAAAAAATCGTGTTCGTGCTCGCTAGTTTCATCACTCTCCAGTAAAGATGTGCTACTCGAAGTCGTACAACTTGATAAAATAATGCTTAAAAAAAGCACTGCACTACTTAAACTTTTTTTATATAATTTCATTTTCATAAAGGCACCTACTTCATTAATCAGTAAATTTATTATAAAGCTTATTTAAAGCATAACAACTAATATTATGAAGATTTTTAATTAATAAGCGTTAAGAGCAACTTAGCGTGACTTTTTGTTGGCACTTTGCATTTTCGCATCATAACGATAAATAAGCGTAATTTGCAGAGCAATCGGTACGACGAGCATACTTACACCGAGCACAATTTTCGCCCATAAAGGCCATGCAACAATTTTCGGTAAGAGCGGACCAAAAATCGCCGCATAAAGCATAAAAATACCAATCCACATCACGATACTTGTCCGTCTTAAATAGCGGTTATATTTCTTTTGTGTCATTACTTTATTATTTGCTCCTTTATTTAAGCGTTTTAGCCTTGTTCAAAAGGTCAATTAACTACATTTAGTGTACTATAAAATATCACTCTTTTGTTTTTAAAAGAGAAAGAGAATGTTAAAACAAATTAACAACGATTAAAACGATTAAAGTAATAAAGTTAATATAATTGATTAATCAAAGATTGGATCATCTATGTAAGTCTCGAGATCACTTGGATACTCGACCGTTACTGGCGTATTAAGACCGAGACTAATTTCGGCGATTAGTTGTAAATCAACTTCTGTGCGCGGATAGTCTTGCGGATCAAAACCTTCATCGATCAAAATATCACCGTCCGGAACAATAAGGGCAAAGTCAAAGTCGAGTTTTAAGCCGACTAATTCTTCGTTCGGATTAATCATAAACGTAATGATTGCATGTTCTAACGCGAATAGTTTATGAACTAGTTCTTCAATTTGATCTAGGAAAGCATCAATTTCTTCTTCACTTAACTCTTCGTCCATTTCCATAACGAACAAAAGCGCGACAGCGATTAATGCATCGACTTCGACTTCATACGTAACTGCGGTATTTTCGCCGACCTTTTCAACGACTGCTGTACCTAAAATAAGTTCCCAGAGTTCGAGAATTTCGGCAAGCTCAATTTCGCTGAAGTCGGGCATTTCATCTTCGCTCGTAAAGTCATCAAGGTCAAACGGGCCGATTTCTGTTTTGAGTTTTTCAACTCCATTAGGAATAGACATGGACTCATCAAAAATCATTTCCGCAAGCGGACCAGAATACGCAATATCAGTTAGTGTGTATAACCATTCTTCTTTGTAGTAAGCCGCTAGTTCCCCATCGGCATAGAGCAACGGATTAGCATCGTCATCATCAAGCGCGACATCAAGCAATAGATTAGCCTGCGCTTTCGGTGCTTCCGTGTTAAAATCTGCTACTTTTAAGCCACCAACTAATGCGCCTTCACCAATGATCGTTTCACTCGGAACGATTGCTTCATTTTGGTCAATATCGAATTCACGATAATCAACGGTAAAGTCAATATCGAGACCAATATCTAAACTTGTCACTAAACTTAAATCAGTTTGGGCAAGCTTTAATAAACTCGTTAAAACGAGAACATCTGCATCTTCAACACTTGGGTCCGGATCGGGTGTTGGTGTACTATCTTCACTCGGAATTGAGATACTGCTCTCGGTAACATCACTCGTTACTGGAGTTTCTTCTGATGTTACGACTGAGCTTTCATCGCCTTCCGATGTTACTGTTGAACTTTCGCCAGGAATTGGCGTGCTTCCTTTTGTATTGTCACTACTTTGTTGGCGCGAACCAAAATCACAGCCTGCGAGTAATAACGCAAGTAGTGGGAGTAAAATGATTTTTTTATTTCTTTTCATTTAGTTACCTCCTTTTACATTTTCATTATAGCTTGTTTATCCTAGATAAAACAAGAGTGCGATTTGAGAACGAAAAAGAGATGTTTGATTTTATCTTTCTCTTCCTTATTTATTAGCACGACAGCGATCATTTTCATTAGTGAATAATGCGCACTTATTTTACTTATTTGTGCTTTTTAATAAACTAACTCGCACTTTTATTCGCGTCACTTAAGTGGTATGCTAAAAGTAGATTAGGAGAAACATTATGCTACCAATAACGAGCTACATTTTTTTAGGCCTTTTTGGCCTTTCAACTGTGATTCATCTCTTTTTCGCTTTTAAGGAAGATGAACCAAAACGGAAAATCACGAAACCATTTAACTTACTTTTCCTCGCTCTTTTCGCCCTTATTGCACTACGAAAGCACCCACTAATTTATATTGGGGCGTTCATGGGGATGATTGGTGATATATTCTTAATCAATAATAAAAATAAGCGCTTCTTTATCACTGGCGCTTTGTTTTTTCTTGCGGGACACTTATTTTATATAAGTGAAATTCTTTTTGTTATCTTAAAAGACCGTCCCGTCGATAATTTATTTTATATAGTCGTGCCGCTCGCGATTCTCTTATTTACGAGTGGCGGATTTTTTGTTTCGAAAAAAATTTGCAGTGATAACGCGACCGCACTTGTTGGTACGCTTTATCTTGCTATTTTACTTACTGTCACTACTGTTGCTATTGTTGCAAGTGTTAAAGGTTTTGTCCTTTATATGTTTCTTGGCATTATTGGCGGCGTCCTATTCTTACTTAGTGATCTTATTCTTACGCAGGCAACGTACATTAAAGACTTTAAGCGCCGCGACTTTTATATTATGCTCACGTATTTACTCGGTCAATTATTTATTGTCTTGAGTTTAGTTCTTACCGTAATTTTATAATCATAAAAACAATTAAAAAGGATTTAGTTAATTTTAATCTATTTTATAGTGTTTTTTTATGCAGTAATAATTAATTTACCTGTTAAAGCGATTGGTAAAAGAGAATAATCAAACAGACTACCGTCAACTTTATATAAATAAACTAGTGACTCGCAATAAAGCACATCCGCGTTTCCACTTAGTCCGCGGCCACACTGGCCAGCTTCTCCAGGAGCACCTTTGGAACCAGCAGCACCATAAACAAGAAGCATTGCTGACTCAAGTACTTTCGTATTATTAGTGACGCTAATTGCATTACCACCGTTCCCGGCAGTTTTCGCTTCCGTGCTACCAGCAACTCGATCACTATCCGCACCTCGTCCACCATGAACACTTAGATGAGCACCTTCACCAACAGTTAATGCCGCATCATTATGACCGCTAATTAAACTATCAGCATTAATTGTCACTAAACTGTCATTAGGTCCACTAAGCTCAAGATTAGGTGCAGAAATAAGTGCGCCATATACGTCACTTGCTGCGTTACCAACAATCTTGTTGGCCGTGTGGTTGTTAATAATTAACGTCGCACTTTGACTGCCATTAAACTTAATTGCCTGCTAGTTTAATGCGGCTATCATATATAAATTGTAAAAATTAATTGTTAAATCTTTATCACGTTCAAGCGTCACGTTATTTTACTGCAAAGACTACTGCTCTAAGTCTTCAACAATTGTGAAAATGTCTTGCACAACTCCTTCAATTTCGTCAAGTTTGTTTTCAATGTCATCAAGTCTTAAATCAAAATTGTGGAGAATTTGGTTGAAATACGCAAAGTTGCCACTTTCATTATTTTCTAATACTTCGGCTAAAAGTTCTCTAAGTACAGCAATGTCATCTTTTGTAAGCATTTTTTTCTCCTTTTATCTTTTAAATTAATAATGATTTTGTAATCACTATGCTTTAATTTAATTATAGCTAATTTCACGATTAATGTAGTAACTTTTTGTTTAGTTAGATTAATAGGCAAGTATTAACTTGTCATGCAGCGGAAAAGATTAGTGTTCTACTATCACTAGTTTTCTAAAAAGTTACTCGATTAATAATAACAAAATGAACTTATGCGACTTTTTCAAGTAAGAAGTCATCAAGATGCGCCCACACATTCGAGCTTTCTTTAAAGTGAATAACAAACGTATATTCACCCGCCGTAAGATCAACTTTTTCACCAGGAACAATATCGAACGGGTCAATTGCTCTTTTAACAACTGCAAAAGAATGCACGACTAAGTCTTCCTGCGCAATATAAAGCATTGAAGTGCTAAAACCACCGGTTGCAATAAAGTATGTAAGTTCGTATTCTCCGTCTTCCGTTACGGTAAATGTTTGCGAGACTGTCGCTTCAATTTCTGGCGCATTACTCGAACCCGGCCAGTAATTAAGTTTTAGCGAATACGCAGTGCCGTTTGCCGCCCAGCCATCAGTTTTGACATCGTAAGTTCCCCCCGTTTGAATATGTTCAACTTCCCAAACTGGTGAATTTGCTAGCCCGACTTTCCCCGCTGTTTCAAAGCCGGGATCACGGAGTAAATTATTTTCATCAACTTCGGGACCAGTATCTTCCGGCTTTACGTGGCCTTCTTGAAGGATAATATTATCAATATAACCCCATGTCCCTTGGTTCGCAGGTGACGTGACACGGAGTGAAAAGTCGAATGTGCTTTCACGCGGAAGTGTAAACTCAAAGTATGAAGTTTTATACGACCCACCGATAACTTCAATGTCACCTAAACTCTTTTTATATACGTCTTCGTTAATAGTAACAATTACTTCTTCAGGATTACCAACTAACTCAACACTAAGTGTATAGTCGCCTGCGGGAAACTTATTATTTGCGGCGTATGTTGAAGTTAAAGTAAAATCAATTGCCGGATCACTTTCATCAACATAAATGCGCAGTGCCTCTTCATGGCCTTCCCGGTCATTATCGTTTTCCACAATATGTTCTTCAACGTTTTCACCGGTTAAACTAAAACCGGGGAGTCCTTCCGTAATCGCCCCGTACTCATTAAAAACATCGAGTGGTGAAGTAACGACAGTTTTTTCACTAATCGTGATTGTAAATGTCGTACTTAAATCGCGGCTTGTGGCCCGCAGCCCGCACATTTGTTTCACCCGCCTTTAACGCAAGAACAGTATCGTCACTAATTAAGGCGATTGTTTCATCATAATCCGAGTACTCGACCTGCGCGGCAACACTAACCGGGTCAAATGTAATTTGGAGCGGAATAATATCACCAACTTCACCAGTTACATCACTAATCGCCAGTGAACCAGTTACAAGAGCGCTCGAATCGCTTGGCAAGGATGTGCCGTTAGCACTACTTGAACCGTTTTTACAACCACTTAGTAAAAAGAGTCCTAAAACTACGGCAATCATTTGTTTTGAAAAGAGCTTTTTCATCTTTTTTCTCCTTATCCTTTGACAGCACCTGCGGAGATGCCTTCAATCATAAATCTTTGTAAACTTATATAGAGAATGACAATCGGAATTGCGACAAGAATTGAACCAGCGGCAAAAATCGTAAAGTTTTGCAGCATAGCCGACGTGTCGCTTGTCATATTATAAAGTCCAACTGCAACGGTCATATCGGCAGGATTCCGCAAAATTAATCCTGCTAAAATGTAATCACTCCATGGCACCATAAACGCCATTAGTGCCGTATAAATAATAATTGGTTTCGCGAGTGGTAAAAAGATTTGGAAAAAGACACGGAACTGACTTGCTCCGTCAAGCTTTGCCGCTTCATCAATTTCCGTAGAAATGTTATCAAAGTAACCTTTAGCGACAAAAAAGCCGAGTCCGCTTCCCGCACTATAAACAAGTAAGAGTGCCCACTTATTCCCAATTAAACCAAGTAAATTTAAAATTAAGTAAATTGCCACCATCGCCATAAAGCCGGGGAACATTCCAAGAATTAAGGAAATATTCATCAGCGGCTTACGCATTTTAAAGCGGAACCGTGATAAAGCATACGCTGTAATTAACGTTAAAAGTGTCGATATTACCATATTTAAAAGAGCAATCAGGAGCGTATTCCAAATCCACTGCAAATATTGCCGGTTCGCTGTTTTCGTAAACAAAGTTTTGAAGTTACTAAGCGTCCATGTCCGCGGGAAAAAGGTTGGGCTTAATAAGCCGGCTTCCGCGCGGAAACTATTAGCGATTACCCAGGCAATTGGCACAAGCCAAACGACAATTAAAACTGCGACTAAAGCGTGACTCCAAACTGAACTGTAAAACTTGCGTCTACGTATATTAACTTCTTTCTTCATCGCTGGAACTCCTCTTCACTTTGGTATGCACTTGTGCGGCGGAAAATAACAAGACTAATAACCGCACTAATAATAAACATAATAATCCCTATTGCCGCGCCGATATCGTACTCGGCGACGTTTAAGTTGTACATTGTTAATTTATAAAGCCACGTAATAAAGATGTCCGTACCGCCAGCAACACCGCCAGTACCTTGCCCCATTGGCCCGCCACCAGTTAAAAGCCAAATAACATTAAAGTTATTCATGTTATGCACAAATTGGGTAATGAGTAACGGGGTTGTTGCAAATAAAATATACGGAAACGTAATGCTTTTGAAAATTTGCCATTTCGACGCGCCATCAATTTCCGCTGCTTCATAGTTTTCCTTCGGAATACTTAAAAGTAACCCACTAATAATGAGCATAAAGAACGGAATCCCGACCCACATATTCGTGAAAATAATTAAGATGCGCGCGATTGTAACGTTATTCCAAAATTCAATGCGACTGCCGCCAAGATTAACAATTAGTGTATTAATTGGACCGTAATCATGAAACATCGCATACATAACGCGAAGACTCACAAACTGCGGAACTGCAATCGTAATCACAAAGAGCGAACGCCAAAGTTTTTTTAGTTTTAGCATTTTCTTCGCTAAAAGTAAGGCAAGGAAGAAACCACCAAAATAACACGTAATTGTCGCAAAAAACGACCAAACCATTGTCCATGAAAAGACATTCGTAAACGCTTTAAAGTTACTGCCGCCATCAAAAAGCAGCCGGAAACTATTAAAGCCACTCCAACTAAAGTTATTAATCCCAATCTGCTTCGCAATATTGTAATCAGTAAAAGCAAGACTAATCATAAATAAAAGGGGAAGAATCGTAAACGCAACCGCACCAAGGATTGGGATAATAAGCATTACAAAATACGCTTTGTCATGTTTTAGTTCTTCCCATTCACCTTTGTAATTAATCACTTTCTTCTTGTTAACAATTGCGTTTTCAAGTTTTAACGTATCACGAATAGCTTTAACATAACTAAAGATAAAAAAGAACGTTAGTACAAGCGTTAAAATACCGTACACAAGCGGCTGCCTTCGGTCACCAATATACGTATTTAAATTGATTAAGTGACTAATACTATTTGCCCCCATCTTGATCATGTAATAAACGTAAAAAACATAGATTAAGAAGTACGTTACTGCTTTAATTAGTTGTTTACGGACGAAAAACGGGACGAAAAAGAAGAGATAACTCAAAATGAGATTCATCCGTGTAACGTTATTCCCCGTGCGGTACGTATAACTTGTTACTTTGATGAAGCGACTGAGTTTCTTGCTCTTTTTAACTTGAGTACTTTCGTTTCCCATTTTTGTCCTTAATTACTTTAAAAGTTATTTTTAATTGTTGTCGTTGTGCTTGCGAGAATTGCACTGATGTTTTCTACGGTCGCACTTGAGCCTAAGTTCCATATTTCCGTCACCGCGTCATTTGCCGGAGCCCAAAAACTGCCCATTTCGGTTATGTTTGGCATTAAAATTGAAGCCGTTAATGCTTCCATAAAAATATTTGCTTCGGCATTGTTACTTACTAGTGTTGTTAAGGTCGAACTGACAAATGTTGGTAAAATACCTAAACGGGCAAAGCGGAGACGCTGCGCGGTTTCGCTGCTTAAGAAACGAGCGACATCATGGGCGATGTGCGGGTTTTTCGCATAGCGACTAACACCGTAACCTTTATAGCCACTAAATGGTCGTAAAGTGTTCCCATTAATTGTTGGTAAAACTGCTATCCCGGCATTGTTTTCGCCAACACTATTTTTAAATAGTGGCCATAAGTACGGACTACTAATAACTGCGGCGGCTTCATTATTTTGCATAATTGCTAAACTATTGTCCGGGGTTGCTTTCGCAACAACAGCCCGGTGATCATTGACAATTTTCTTTAAGTTACTTGCGGTTTCCGGTGTATTTAAGTTAAAGGCGTTTCGTTCCGTGCCACTAGCGCCAAAAAGTAAGGCATCGGTAAAGAAACTAAACATATAGTAGCCACTTGAATCGTTGTCGGCGACATCAAGGACAACTTTTTCACCGCTTGCTAAGAGATTTTCAAAGCTCGTAACGTCACTACTCGTTAATTTACGTTTATCGTACATTAATGTTTGCGATTCCGCTGTAATTGGGTAACCGTAAAGTTTATCGTTTAGTGTAAACGCATTAACTGCGTCTAGTGCGTGATGCATCGTTACTGATTCTTTAAACATAACTTCACTAATTAAGTTATTCACGACGGCGCTTGAAAGTGTATCGTGGACAAAGGCAAAGATATCTGGGCCTTCACCACTCGGTGCTTGTAAACTTAGGTCACTCACTGCTTTACTTTCTTGTTCTTCATAAAGCGTAAACTTTAATTTTGGACCGTCGGGGTAGTTTTCTTGATAAACCGCTTGATAGTTATCAAGTAATTCTGTAATTAATTCGTGGTTATTCACGTCTTCCCAAATAACGATATTTAGTTCGTCACTTACCGCATTATTACAACCCGTTAAAATAAGTGCGGCTAATAAGAAAAAAGATTTAAAACGTTTTTTCATCTCTCTTTCACTCCTTTAAGTAATTTAAATATGCATATAGCGCGGGTAATGGCGCACCAGTTTGGTCAAACAGTGCTTGGTTGCCCCATTCATTCCCGTCTTCTTTATCACTTTCATTAATATAAGCGCGTCCCGCTGCAGTTGCCCAAGAGTCACCCGGCACAACAATCCATGCGGGTTCCCAGTAATAAAGCCCGGCGATTTCTAACGCTCGCACTTTTTTAAAAAGCATTGTTAAGTATGCGGCTTGTCCGTCTTTCGTATACGGCGGGAATCCGTCAGGTACCGGCGTTTTCGTGTTCGTGACAACGAAAGGCTTATCACCATCTTCACCAGCATACGCGTAACTCGTTTCCATAATCATAATTTCTTCTTTGTAGTTTGCTTGTAAATAACGGACGTTTTCCGTTAAATCACTAAATGAACCGTGCCAATAAGGATAGTAACTTAGTCCGATGACATCAAAATCAAGTAAAAGCGGATGAATATTTGTGAAAAACTCTTGATAAAGTGCCTGGTCACCACCGCGGTCAAGGTGAATAATAATTTTACTTTCCGGATATATTTTCCGCGCTGCATTAATGCCAGCGTTTAAAAAGCAGCCGAGCGTAAAGTAACCTTCACCAGCTTCGTTTTCTTTTATATCAATATTTGTATAAGGCGCCCATCTTTTATCGATATAGCCAGCCATATGGCGAACATATTCTTCTGTTTCATAAAGTCTGCCATCCGGCCAAAGCATTCCGTTCGTAACTTCGTTGCCAATCTGAATATGCGAAATATTGATATTTTCCGCGCGAAATGCCTGCAGTACTTCAAGGGTGTAATTATTGATTTGCCCTAAGAGTTCATCAAAATGCATCTGTTGCCACGCTTTGGGGACGATTTGTTTGCCGGGATCAGCCCAGAAGTCACTATAATGAAAATTAAGCACAACAGGAAAACCGTGAGCGTTAGCTCTTTTGGCAAGACTTAGCGTCCTTGCTAAGTCATTTGTTCCGCCACCATAAGGTTCACCATCTAAGCTATACGGGTCAACAAAAAGCCGTAAGCGAATACTTGTAAAACCGGCATCTTTTAAAAGCACAAATAAATCTTTCGTCGTGCCGTCTTTATCTTTAAACGTTGCCCCAAGTTCTTCTAAACTAGCGAGCGAACTAATATCCGCACCATAAGTAAAATGATGTTTCACTTGTCTTCCTCCGGAAATTTGATTCGTTTATTAACATAGCGATAGCGGAATCGTGCCATGTTGTTATGCTCTAAAACTTCTTCTTCACGCGCAACATAGTTGCACCGTAAACAGTAGTATTCTTCTTTTTCCGCGTCATAAAACATATCCATATCTAAGTCACGCATAAAGCATGACGGACAGCGATAGTTTAAGCGGCCTTTGCGAGCTTGAGCCATGTTCTAATTTCCTCCCCTTCACAAAGTTCTTGGGTAATACCTAATGTGTACATCGGTGAAAAGGCGTAACCTTCACGGACATAACTAATATTTTCACCAGCACCCCACATCGTTATTTTTGTATTTATATCAGGAATAACAACTTCACTTATCCCGTTCTTTAATTCAAGGCGGCGATTTTGATAGTTGTAGTTAAGCGTTTCTTTTTGCATCTCATTTTCGACTTTTAAGCGGATATTGTACATTTCTTCGGGGTACTCAGTTGTTCCAAAAGCACCGGTCATATAGTCATTAAACATGACTTTTGCACGCTTTTTCGAACTTTTTAAGATTTTGCGTACGTAAACTATTTCGCCCGAGTTTTCCGGAAAGATAATTTTTGTGCCAATTGTAATTTTTAAGTTTTTAAACTCCACATCAACGGGATCAAGCGTTAAAACACGCGCTGTGCCTTCAAGTGAATAATGCCCTTTCGTGCGGCAAAGTGCGAGATCAACTTCTTCACCTTCGTAAATTACTTTCGTTGATTTAAGTGTACCTTCGCCGGCGTAATGCGTAAAGTAACCCGCACGGTAATTTGCTTGAATTAAAAAGGGATAACTTGCATTAACAATTCGCGGCGTGCCGATACCAACTGGTAAATAAAGCTTTGCAACGTACGGTCGTAAGTCAATTAGTGCTCCACCTTGATTTAAATCGACACAAGTTCTTAACGCGGGGTCTAAATACCAAAAGTACTGTTTACTACTGCCGTAGAGTATATCTTCCCATAACGCAACTTCCGGTGTCGTATAGTCTTTAAGCTCACGAAACTTCACGGCGAATTCTGCCATTGTTAAATCAAGGAGTTTGCCTTCTTGTTTAAGTTTACCGTAATACGCTAAAGCATCACGGTAACTTTTTTCAAGTAATTCGTACGGTGCTTCCCATCGGCCCATCTTATTCATCCAACCGGGACCAACAAACATCATATTGTAAGCGTAGCCATCATTAAATTTACCAAGATGACGATATTGATCAATTAAGTTATATAAATAAGGATATTCGTCACCAACATATGCCATCCCACGTAAGATGTTTTGTGGGTGCGTCCCAAAGTTACTACCATTGCCATCGAAGCACGCATTTAAGTCGCGCGAAAGATGGGGAATAGCGACGATGCCACTATCTTCGCTTGCGTTACTTGCAGGAACGTGCGTATTAACTTTACTCGGGATCCACGGATTCCACGGCCCGCCATCCATAAACGTATACCACGAATTGTTTGTCGCGTGATAAGCTTTCGGCCCTTCTTCCCAGCACGTTGCCACTGCGGCAATAACGGTTGGATACTTAAGTTTAATATAATTAATTAAATCAGCGTCCATATAGTACGAGCCGGTCGAAGAAGGATAAAAGCCAAACTTTTCGTAAAATAAACTAAATACATCATCCACGATCCGCTTTTTATCTTCATAACTAAACATCCAAATACAAAAGTCTTTTGTTTTGTATTTATCTTCAAATTGTTGGCACGGTAAACCAAGTAACGTTAAAGCAATCTCATCACCATACTTAGCATGATGCTCTTTCGCAAGCTTAACCGCTTCTTCATTAAATAAACTCGCATACGTCATTTGGATTGTTGTTTTAAGCCCGTTCTCGTGAGCAATTTGTTGTTGCAGTTTAAAGATATCAAGTGACTCAGTTAGTAGTTCACTTTTCTCTAAATCAAGCACTTCACCGTGACCGGTAATCTTTTGTGCGTATTCTGGCACCATTTCCGGCCGATGCACTAAATTAAGTAATAGTTTTGTTTGCATATTTACACCTTTATGAGCGCAAAGTCATCAGCGTGACCCCATGCGCCTGGATTCGCAACGCCTTCTAAGCCAATCGTAATTGTTTCGTTAGCGGTAATTGTAATATTATTAACTTCACCGAAAACATAATGCGTTTCAACAGTGCCCCAACCACGGACCATCGTTTTCATATCAAGACTAAGTCTAGTCCCGTCACCTTTAACGACAAATAAGTCAAGTTGCGAGTGAGCGATTTCACTAGCGGCAATTGCCATTAAGTACGCACTGAGTTCATAAGTTCCGGCTTCAGTTAAGACAATTTCTTGACTTAGTTTAAAATGGAACTGGTCACTACTATGGTACCAATTAAAGTTTGTCGTGCCGCTATAAACGTCACCGGCTTTGCGGTTTAGTTTGGCGACTTTATTTACTTCATTTGGGTGCGTATTACTACTCGCAATCCATGGTTCGACCACACGGTCGCTACTTCCTTGATTTTCAAAAGAATTATCACGGACGTAATTTTGAATTACTTTGACATAAGCGGTAACGCTGAACATCCCTAAAATCGAACCCGTAACTTCGTATTCGCCGGGTGTACTTAAAAGTTCAAGGCTTGCTTCATCCCAACTAACGACAAACGGACGAATTGCATCGAAGTTTGTTTCGACTAAATAAGTTTCTGGCAGCGTTTCATTAGCCGCACTATTAAGGGTAACGCTAATACTTTCTGTCCGGGCACGTACTGCTGTTTCATTAACGGCAGCGTGGTTACCTTTCATTAATTTAAACGTTTTAAGCGAAGGGAGCATTCTCCCGTTAAAACTAAAGAGTGCTTGGTTCGACCATGTTGCGAGACCATCACTATAACGATTGACGTTTTCTAAGTCATTCGCGTCACCAGTATCCGTCCAAGCTTGGCCTTCAGCTGTTGCCCAGCCCGCATCTTTAACAGGTAGCCACGCTGGCTCCCAGTAAAAGACACCAGCACCCCGCTCTTCAGGAACATCAGCTAAAATTTCAACGACGTCACGCAAAGCTGTTGCTTGACCTTGAATACTTGTTTTGTATTTGCCAGCATCTTCCATTTGTGTGTTATAAATATGACTTGCGTATGTATGTGATTCACCGGTAAAACCATAACTTGTTTCAGCAACAATGACCGGTTTTTTAAATTTCGCCGCCGTGCTATTTAAATTATGGCGTAAGTTATCAAGTGTGCCGTGATAAAACGGATAATACGACGCGCCGATTAAGTCGTAATCAACTTGCCGGCTATCCATCGCGGTGAAAAACGCATTAAAAACATCAAAACTGCCGCCTTCTGCTAAGTGAATCATTGTTAAAATATCCGGGTTAACCGTCTTCGCACCACGAACACCTGCTTTAATGAGTGTGGCAACGTTATCAAAGCTTTGCTGCGGATTTGACCAGTTAATTTGGCCAACTGGGAAAAGTAAGCCGTTGTTAATTTCATTGCCAATTTGAATCGCTTGGACATCGACACCGGCATTTTTAAAGTCATTTAGAACTTGAACGGTGAATTGTTCAACTTCAGCACTTAAATCAGTAAGCGACTTACCTGCCCATCTTGTCGGTGTTCTTTGTGTCCCTGGATCAGCCCAAAAGTCACTATAATGCAAGTCGACCATAACATTCATGTTCGCAGCTTGTGCGCGTTTACTCATGAGTATTGCCTGGGCAGTATCAACACTACCGCCACCATAAACATCACCAAATAAATTACGTGGTGAATTCCAAATCCGCACTCGGAAAAAGTTAACACCATTCGCCGCCATAATTTGGAAGACGTCTTGTTCTTGGCCTAGCTCGTTATAATAGACTCCGCCATTTTGTTCAACTGTATGAATCATTGAAGCGTCAACTCCCATTGCGAAGTCTTCACGTAAATGTGGGATTGGGTTAACAATTAAGTTTTCATAATCATAAACTTCCACATTTGTTTTTTCTCCGATAATATCTTCAAAAGGCGTTTCTTTATATGTAAAGAGTGCGCCACTTTCGACTTCTTCTCCGTTATTTCGGCACCCACTTAAAGTGAGCGCTCCTAAAAGCAAAGCAAAAGCAATTTTCTTAAACTTCATTTTGTCCCTCCTGTTTGCGATATGCTTCTGGACTTAAACCAGTTTGTTTTTTAAATGCAGTAGAAAAGTAAAGTGGGTTATTAAAACCGACTTGTTTAGCGATTTCAGTAATTGTTTTAGTAGTGACTTCAAGTTTCTTTTTTGCTGCTTCCATACGAACTAAATTAAGAAACTGTTTCGTTGATATACCACTTGTTTTTTGAAAAATCGCCGATAAATAGTTTGGTGTAACACCAACGTTACTCGCGATATCATTAATCGTAATTTGAAATGCATAATTATTATAAATAAAGACTTTTGCGCGGTTCACATGTTGAGTTGCCGGACTTAAGGTTTTTCGGTGTGGCAAATTAATCGCGATTAGTTTTGCAAAAAACTGATAAGCAAGCCCGAGCGTATGTAAATCAAGGTAACCACTATCGCTATACGCAAAATAAATTGCTTCTAAAAGATAGCGGAGACTTTGGCTCGCGTCGTCATGTGTAATTCGGTTGTTTTTTGTAATATTTGCGAGTTCTAAATATTCCTTGGCATTAATCCCACCAAAACCAAGCCAGACGTATGTCCACGGATCACTTGCGTCCGGATAATAATGCGGATGTTCACCTGGTCCAATAAAGAATAGATCGCCTTTTTTTAGTTCATAGCGCTTGTTAGATGCTTCGAAAACACCTTGACCGGCAATCACTAAGTGGACCACATAATATTGTTTCGGAGTAAATGTAAATTGTTTTGTGGGAATCGTTTGTTCATAGCCACATTCAAAAAGACTTAATTCAAAATAACTACTTGCGTCATTAAGAAGATGCTTCATTATCTTTTTGCCCCTTAAGTAACTACCTTCATTATAAACAAAATATAAAATATTACTATAATATTCCATAAATTAAAATAGTAGAATATTATATGTTGATTTCAAACACAATGCTCGAAAAGTGTATATATACATTATAATTAACTTTTAACGCTCAATAAAACCATAGAAAAACAGATGTGTTTAAGGACTTAAATATATCCCCTAAAAGAAGGATGTCGCTCTAAACTTTACTAATTAAAGCTTAAAATAAAATTAACTGATTAGTTCAATTAAGATAATTGTCGGTTCACTACGTTTTAATTTTCCGTTATAAACAACAACTTCTCCACCAAGCAAATTACGGTAAAGCCCGTCATCTAACGGGACATTAAATATTGCTTTTTCTTTGGCAAAATTAAAGAAACCATACATTGCTGCTGTTTCCGCTACTCTCACAGCCATGATTGTATTATCCGTGCCATCATTTAAAATTCGATAGATGTCATACTCGCTGAAAAGTTCATCGCGCTTTAAGTTTACAAGTTTTTCAATAAATTTATAAAACTGGGGGTCATCTACTTTTAAATTAATCGTATCTTGATCAAAAAGTGTTGGCCGGTGTGTCGCTTTTACTTCTTGACCGGCATAAAGAAAACCAACACCATTTTGGAAAAACGACCACGCAGTGACGTTACGAAGTTGCGTGTCATTTTCGCATAAAGCGGCAATGCGCGCCGTATCATGGTTTTCAATCGTGCGAATTTTCAAGTAACCTTCCGGGTAAATCTTTTCTTGTCTTTTAGCCCCTTTGACATAGACACTTAACGGTTTTTTTCCTTCTAAATATGCCTTTAAATCCGGGTAAATATCATAATCATAAAGAACGTCAAACGCTTCGTACATTTCTAAATCTGTATGCCCAATATGCCCGTGCTCTTTTAAAAATGAAATAAAACCTGGTTCAACTGATTCACTTAGCCAAATAAGATGTGGAAACTTTTGGTCAAGATTCATCCGCACATAACGCCAAAATTCTAGGGGAATCATCGGGGCAACATCAGCGCGGAAGCCGTCAACGCCAAGCTCCGCCCAGTATGTCAGCATCTTTAACATATAATCCCATAAGGCGCGATTACGATAATCTAAATCAATAATATCACTCCAGTCGCCAACTTTGTTGCCAAGTTCGTCGTTAATAAGAAAATAAAACTCGGGATGTTCTTTAAGTAAGACCGCATCAGGACTAGTGTGATGTAAAACAATATCAATCATCACTTTAAGTTCAAGTTCATGCGCTGCACGAATCAAGGCTTTAAAGTCTGCTAAACTGCCGTGTTCGGGGTTAATTGCGTAATAATCTTTAATTGCGTAAGGACTTCCTAATGTTCCTTTGCGACTCTTTTCACCAAGTGGGTGAATTGGTAATAAATATAAAATATCAACATCTAATGCTTTAATGCGTTCTAAATCTTTAATGAGCGCTTGAAAAGTGCCTTCCGGCGTATGATTACGCGGATATACTTGATAAATTGTCGCGTGTTTTAAATACTCTTTGTTTTGCATGAATTAAATCCTTTCACTTCTATTTTACCTTGTAAAGCGAAAGAGAAATTAAAAAGCGATTATTCGTTACAAAGCGTCTGGCCCAAAGTCACTGATAAACTTGGCGACTAATTTTTCTTGCCAGTCATCAACGGGGACAAGTCGGCCAAGGAAAAAGCGCATTATTTCGGGTTCTTCACTAAACTTGAGTCCACCAATTAATTCGCGGTTATCATAAAGCCATGCGAGTCGGTCAACCATAAACGTAATATGCGATAACGTAAAGACCCGGCGCGGTAAAGCGAGCCGCACAAGTTCGACACTTGCGAGATGTTCGCTCCCATCAGGATTCCGCGTTTCCGAAATTGTCCCGCGTTCCATCCCGCGCGATCCACTAACTAAGTAAATAGCCGCGTTAAGAGCGCCAGCTGGGTACTCTTCTCCTTTTAGGTGCGGTAAAAAAGCTTTCGCATCTAAATGAAGGCCAAGTCCGCCAAACGGCGTTACAACCGGCACATTATGTTCTTGAAGCATCTTGCCAAATGCATTAATAAATTCTGGACCTTGGCTAATATTATCAAGTTCAAGTGTTTCCTCGATTCCGACATTTAGTGCTTCCATTTCGCGAACACTCATCCCACCATACGTCAGAAAGCCTTCAAAAAGCGGAATAAGGTTTTTCATTTTGTGGAATAGTTTTTCGTCACGAACCATAATTCCACCACCACGAGCGTTGCCTAGCTTACGCGCAGAAAAGTAAATAATATCCGCTTCGGCGGAGATTAAATGATTTATTTCTTGAATTGAATGATCTTTAAGCCGCTTTTCCCGCGTTTTCATAAAATAAAGGTTATCAGCAAGTAAACTTGAATCCATCACAAGCAAGAGATTATATTTATCACATACTTTGCGGACTTCTTTAATGTTTTCAAGCGAGATTGGTTGACCACCAATTAAGTTTGTCCCCATTTCGAGCCGGACAAATGAAACTTTATCCGCTCCGTGCTTTTTGATTTCACTTTCTAATTTAGCGATATCCATATTACCTTTAAATAAATTTGCGCTTACTGTTTCGATTGCTTCATCTAAATGGCATTCAATAACTTCACCGCCGCATTCATTAATATGCGCTTTAGTCGTTGTGAAATGGTAATTCATCAGTGCGACATCACCTTGTTTCACAAACACTTTACTAATAATATGCTCCGCGGCGCGGCCTTGATGGACGGGTAAAAAGTACGTCATATTAAAAAAGTTTTGTAAAGTTTTTTCAAGGCGGTAAAACGTTTCGCTTCCGGCATACGAATCGTCCGCTAAGGACATTGCTGCAAGTTGCTTTTCGCTCATTGCATTCGTGCCGCTATCAGTAAGCAAATCAAGAAATACATCACGGTTCTTTAAAAGGAACGTGTTATTTCCCGCTTCATCGATTGCTTTTGCTCTTTCTTTAATTGGTAGCAAGTTGATCTTAGTAACAATGCGCACCTTATGCATTTCTAGGGGAAATGGGGCGACTTTATAACGGGCTATTTTCGACATTTTCTTTTCCTTTCTGCCACCGTAATTAAAAAAACGATGGTCTTCGACGTAAGGACGAAACATTTGTTCCGCGGTACCACCCTACTTATGGTTCTACCATCGCTCATTGAGTCTTCTCTCTTGCCTTGTAACGTAAGGATTACGGGATAGCCTACTCTATTTCGGTATCCGGCTCATAAGTGTATATCAGCTTCTTTAGCACTTGCTTGCACCACCCGCAAGTTCTCTAGACCTAAATCCTGCTGCTTCTCTTAATCACTGCCGTTAAGTAATAAATATATGTCTCTTACTTTAGCGAACAACAAGATTGAGTGCAATAAATATTACAATGTAAGCGGTATATTACAAAAAAGCACCGCATAAAAACAGCGCTGTAAAGCAGAAAATCTTTATAAATTAACTAATATTTATATAAGTTTTTTACCAACCAGATGCCTTTTTGCGGACGATTAACTCTTCATAAGTGATTGGTAACGGTTTAATGTATTCACTAAATAACTTGATAATTGCTTTGTTTTTCGTTTGGAGTGCCTCACCATAATAGTGAAGCACCGTACGGCGACGAATAAGTTCTTCTTTGAAAATAACGTCAATTACTTCCATATACTCATGTTTCATTGCGTTAAGTAGAATGCTGACTAATAACTTCTTCTTATGGCGCCGGCCCTTAAGGTTAGTTAAAATAACTGGAGTATATTCATGATTTTCAAAAAGAAACTCACGGTCAAAATCTCGTAAAGCAAGTTTACCCTTTTGGCTAAGCGTAAAGTAAAAATCAAAGTTCGTCATCCCTTTTGTTATTTTATAAAGGGGATACGACTTAAACTTTTCATAAAGTTCCGGTGTTAAGTATTCTTGGAAATTAGGAACGTTGTCACGCTTTATTTTGAGTGCGTAAACTGATTCAAAGTCGGCAACAATTAATTTCTTCATAAACTTAAAGTCGCTAAAATGAATTGAACTAAAAGCTTTTAAATGTCGGCCGCGACCCGACTTTGCCATATTCATAATAAACTCTTCGTCATTTGCGAGTTTAGGTGCAATATGTCGTAAGGCGCGCTGACTATCATTAATATGTTCAACAAACATTACGTCGCCACGCCTTTTTTCACTAAGCCGCGCAAAAATAAGATCGTTCGCTTGTAAAAGTTTGATTATGAATTGATCATCTTCTTGCAGTCGCTTACTTAACGCCCCATATAATTCCGGTTTTTGCGCTACAGCAATGCGACTTATTTCGTCATTATCACGAAGACTCTCGCTCGCATACAAATAGTTCAGCGGATTAAAAGTAACAGCTTCGCTAACAACTTCGAAGTCATCTTGTAAACGCGGACTAACGTACTGCAGTATTTCCTGTTTATCGCTATATGAACTTTGGGCAATAATATCACGAATTAACTCTTTGTTATCACGAAGTTTCGGTGTTGCCTGTTCAACAATTTTAACGCTTTTCCGCGCTGCTTGGAGAATTACTTCTGCACTTCCGAACACCTTTTCTGGTAAATCAAGCCGCGCAATTTCAAACGGATAATAAATCTTTTTAAGTGCCGCAACAGTAACACCTGCATCTTCACGAAGTTCAAGCGGCAAGTCGTTATACTTTAAGTCACCATACTTAACGCGCGCAGCGACAATTGGCGGGGCAAAAAGTATTTCTTGATCAATATACGGTAAAACACTTTTTTCGCGACTTAGAGCGCTCGCACAAAGTTGAACGTTTTTACGTAACCTGCTACTTGCATATATCAGTGCTTTTCCGCGCGAACTAACTGCCGCACGGACAACATCATCGTCGTCACTAAATGTCTCAGCAAGATGTTCTAAAGCAAGACCGTCACTTTTAACGATTAGTAAAGCAATTTCTTTGTCACGCATAAATTGGTCTGGTAACGGTTTCGAGCGGTAACGAAACTCTGCCGCATACGCTTTCGCAAACGCACGGTCATTTTTAAACTCTTCACGAATTACGGGGTAATTAGCCGGGATTTTTGTAATAAATAACAGCATAAAGTCGCGATCTTTTTGTAAGTGTTCGGGAAGTTTATCGTAAGCAATAAATGAACTCGGTAAAAGATAATCAACTTGATTTAAAGTAAGCCGCATAATCGTTTCATCAGCCTGGAGTCTTGGGCTTAATGCGTAGTAAACATGATGACTAAACGCGAGCATCTTTTCTGCGAATGCTTTATTGTCGCGCAAGGCAAAACTTGCGTATTGTAAATTGCGTGGCCATTTTTTAACCGCGAGTAGAGCGATGTGCGCTTCATTTTTCAAGCGGTCACTTACAGCCGAAAAGGCAAAATTTGTGTTTTCAATTGCGCAGAGCACAACTTCTTCGTCGTCGCGAAGTCTTTTACTCGCGTAACGTAAAGACTGGTTACCCGGAAAGCTCACAGCGAGTAAAGTTATTTCTTTATCATCCTGAAACACTTCATTCAAGTACGAATAAACTTCGGGATTTCTTTGTAATGCCTTTAAAACAAAGGCACGATCATTTTGTAAATTAGGGTCGGCTTTTAAAAAAAGAGCGCCGTTATCGTATATCCTGTTTAAAACATATTGTTCATCTTGCCACTTGTTATTCATATTTTTAAGTTTAACATAACTTTCTGCACGATTACCGCTTGATTATTTAAAATAGGCTGAGTTGGTCACCTTCATCGTACTTCTTAAGTTTCATCGCTAAATGTTTACGTAAAGCGTCATCTTCGGCTAAGAATGCGTCCCGATAGTTTTTAACTTAACGTTGTGCTTGCGGCCTTAAACTCATCTTGCTCAAAAAGCTGGGCAATATAATGAACTTCATCGTAGACGGCAAATGATTCGGCGACTGTTTTTGCTTTGTGCGATTTTTTTAACAGTCTTTCATTTAGTTTACCGCGTTCTTGAATGTGATAATAATCAACGTTTTTTGTATTTTGTGCGCTTAGTTTAAGTACTTCATTATTAACATAAATCCAGACACTGCGCCTAATGTCATATAGTCGCAACTCAACGATTCGCATATAAATCGCGGCAATTTTTTTCCATGTCCGCCGTTCTTTACGCGTGTTATCTTGATGAGCGACTAATACTGTTTCCTGCGCTTTAATATAGGCAAACATTTTATAAAGTGTTATTGCACTATATGTTTCATCTAATTGATCGCGCAGACGGCCAAAATTGTTTTCCGTCATATCTAAAAATCTCGTGTTAATTGCTTCATCCCAAATTTTAGGATTATGTCTTTCTTCATTATTTAACTCAAAAATCTTTTTATGTTTTTTTCTTACGTACATTTTTAAATCTCACCTTGTTATTCACTGTCTTACTAAATATTATACTACTTAGCGATTAACTTGCTTAATTGATAATCCAATCCGCTGTTTATTTACGTCGACACTAATAACTTTTACCTTAACAACATCGTTAATTTGATAGTGTTCGCTAATATCACGAATAAACGTGTTCGCGATTTCAGAAATATGCACTAAACCGTCTTGCGTAACATTAATATCAACAAACATTCCAAAGTCCATAATATTCCGCACGGTCCCATCTAAAATCATTCCGACCTTCAAGTCACTAATACTCATAACTTCACTCTCTAGTTCAACATGGGGAACGTCTTCACGAATATCTCGTCCGGGTCGCTTAATTTCTTCGATAATATCGTTATATGTTTCGCGCCCTAGCTTAAACTCGTTGAGTATATCTTCTTTATTAACTTTATTAAGTGCTTGTTCTTTTGTACTTTCATCATCTTCAACTAAATTAATCGCAGCGACTTTTAAAATATGTTTCGCTGCCGCATAAGACTCTGGGTGAATTGCAGTATTATCAAGCGGTTCTTTGCCGTCATCAATCCGTAAAAAGCCCGCACACTGTTCGAAAGTTTTTGGGCCAAGCTGTGGAACTTGCTTTAGTTCACTACGACTTTTGAATGGTCCGTTTGTTTGCATGTGCTTTAAAATATTCGTGGCAACATTTTTAGAAATACCGGCGACATACAGTAAAAGTGATTCCGAAGCGTTATTAAGGCTAACACCAACAGTATTAACCGCATCTTCAACAACACCATGGAGTGATTCGCCAAGTTTTGTTTGATTCATGTCGTGCTGGTATTGCCCAACACCAATTGCTTTTGGATCAATCTTCACGAGCTCACTCAGTGGATCTTGTAAACGCCGCGCAATCGAAATCGCACTTCTTAATTCAACATGCAAAGCCGGAAACTCTTGTTCGGCTAATTTAGAGGCACTATAAACTGAAGCGCCACTTTCGTTAACAATAAAGAGTTTTGTGGGAAATTTATGTTCGTTAATAATCGCGCGTAGTTCTTTTTCGCTTTCGCGTGATGCTGTTCCGTTGCCAAGCGCAATATAGTTAACATCATGCTTTTTTAAAATGTCAACAATTTCTTGTTTGCTTCGCGCTATTTGTGCGCTTGAAGCCGCAACTAAAAAGGCAACACCAGTTAAAAGCGGATTGCCAAACTGATCAACAAGCGCATATTTACCACCTGTTCGGAAACCCGGGTCAAAACCAAGGATCGTTTGTCCTTTAAGCGGCGGATATAAAAGTAAGGATGTTAAGTTACGTTTAAAAACAATAAGTGAAGCATCTTCTGCTTTGCTGAATAAATCCGCGCGGATTTCGTTTTCAACGGACGGAAGTACTAAACGTTTTAAACTATCAGTAATCGTGACTGTTATTAAGTCGCTAAAAGCGTTATTTTCTGTGTAATCACGGGCAATTCGCGCTTCGATAGGACTAATTGCGTATTCGAGCGTTATCCGTAAAGCTTTAACTTTCTCGCCACGATTAAGCGCTAAAATGCGGTGCGGGGGAATCGTCGCGAGTTTTTCTTTATAATCTTTATATTGGCCGTACGTATCTTTTTCGTCCGGTTTTATTTCTTTTGAAACAATGAAACTAGTTTGATAAATATGTCGTTTAATAAATTGACGATACGCCGCTATATCACTTATTTCTTCAGCGATTATATCTTGTGCACCTTTAAGTGCGTCGTCTGTTGTTAATACGCCTTTTTCTTTATTTATAAACGAAGCAAGAAAAGTATCATAGTCTGCTAGCTTTACCCCTTGTTTAATGTACTCCGCCAGCGGGGTTAAACCTTTTTCACGGGCAACACTAGCTCGCGTCTTGCGCTTCGGCCGGTACGGACGGTACAGGTCTTCGAGTTCACTTAGCGTTTCCACGTTTTTAATTTGCGCTTCTAATTCTGCGGTTAGTTTTCCTTGCTCACTTATCGTCTCTAAAACGGTTTTCATCCGTTCTTCAAGATTCCGTAAGTACTTAAGTGTTTCGGCAAATTGGCGCAATGTTGTGTCACTTAAATTACCGGTTACTTCTTTCCGGTAACGGGCGATAAAGGGAATTGTCGCACCTTGATCAATTAAATTAATTGTTGCCTTAATTTGTGCCGTACTAATCTTTATTTTTTTAGTAAGTCGCTCGATAATATTCATATTTAAATCTCTTTCGTACATTAAATTCCTTTTGTTTTAAAAGGGAAACTTTCTTTTTTTACTAGTTTAATAATCTGAAAAAGGCAAAATTTCCCGTTTTGCTTTACAAACAGGACAATAAATATTTCTTTGGAGTCGGCGAATATACGCTGGATCGATGCGCTGGAAAGTGTTATAACTTATAAGCACATCAACTACTTCTGTTTTATCACAGTTTTTACAGTAAACTCGTCTTTGTTGTACAATCATTTTTACCATCCTTTACTATAGTAAGTTCTTTGTTTCTTAATGCTTAAATTATAGCACGCCCCGTTTAAAAGACTTAATGTTTTTCGGCGTTCTTTCTAAATAATATTGATCATCCTTTTTTCTAACCATGAATTTTTATTCCATTATGTAAGACGGAACTTAACAATTCTCGGTTTACTAGTAAGTCATCAAGACGAATCAAATCAATTCGCTTTTTGAGTGTTTCACGGAGTGCTTCAATAAGACCAAAGTATCGTAGTCCTACTTCTTTTGTTTCAATCAGTAAATCAACATCGGAATCTTCCCTTGCATTACCTTTAGCATATGACCCAAATAGATAGACAAGTGTAATATCATATGTTTCCGCTAATTCTTTAATAGCCGAAATAATATGCTCTTGGTCTATGACTCCATGCTCTTCGTCAACTTTAAAATATTCTTCCATTAATTTTAGAATATATTGTTCTTTAATTTTCGATATATTGCCTAATTCATAGCGGCGAATAGTTCTAGTTGACAGTCCAACAACTTCTGCTAGTTCAGCTTGTGTTAAGTTTAGTTTTGTTCTTCTTTCTTTTATATTCATAACTTCCCCCATATTCAATATACATTATTTGTCTGGTCGTATCAAGGGAGACAGGACATTATGTCCTTATTATTTTGGCACAACCGGACATTTTGTCCTATCAAACGTTTAAAACAGCTGAAATGTCGATTTTTGTTTTTTTTGCCACTAAATAATTACTTATAACAAAAAATCACAATCTACGCGAAACTGAACATAATTCAGCCCCTATTTATAATATATTCTTTATTTATTAATGCTTAAATTGTAATAAGCCAATTGTAAGTTAGTAAGAGTTACTCATACAGAAATATATCGATTGTATGCAACTCGTTTTTTACCACTTCGCCACTAGAAACGACTTCTGCTTCATTAAATACTTGTTTGACATAAGTAGTTAGTTCTTCAAGGTGTTTATGAAAATTTTCCTTTGTCCGTAAATAAACAAACACTTTTTTTGTTCGCTGGAATTCTTCTGGAGCGACATTTAAATTAAATGCATAAAAGTTCGTTAGATAATATTCAGTGTGGCGAATAAAACCAACAAGCTCATGACCATTTTGATCTTTTAAAACAATATTGTTTAATGCATTTTTCGTAAAAATTACATTTAGTTCTTTTGTTGCCATAGAGTACCACTCTTTTTATTGATAAAAATAATTTACCACATTTAAAGTCGCCTGTCCGTTAATTAATCTACAGCATGAGAAAAGGTTGCTTTATATATTAATTGCGCGAACACCACAATGTTCGATCAAGTCTTCAAAAAACGTTTGTGAACTCATAACAATCCCGTGACACACAACGATAATTTTTTCGTGTGACTGCTCGTATTTCTCGATTGCATTTCTGACCCGCTTTTGAACAGATTCATACGTTTCATAGCGAAACTTCGATATTTTGTTTAACTTGCCTTTAAACTTTATGTACTCTTTATATGCTTCTTCCCCGTCATAATCAAACTGATACTTAACATCTGCTGTCCATTCGCGCAGATCATGCTCTATTTCAAGCGGGAGATCAGTTATCCGTGAGATGATTGCTGCACTCTGTAGTGACCTTGTATACGGACTAGAAACAATGAGTGTTGCGCCTTCAAGTCGCGGGTCACTTGCTCGCGCTTCTGCTTGTTTTGCTCCGCGCGCTGTTAAACGACCAAAATCACCGCGAGTATGGCGATCAACTTCATCATAGCGCGGTTCACCATGTCTAATTAAAATTACTTCCATAATCATCTTCCTTTCCGTGTTGTTGTCACTTGCTAATTAATTTAGAAAATTTATTTATTCAACGTCTACTTTAATTACACTTTTGATGTTTGGACAAATTAAAAAGTAACGATAAAATTAAGTTCGATTAAAATTAGTTAAAAGGAACAGCGACAAATCAAATGCTGCTGTTATTACTTATTATATTGTATAGTACGTTACGTTATCGAAATGGCCAACATCAACTAAGTCGGTTAACGGATCAGTAATGTTACCGAAGAAAAATAATGTTTGACCTGGTTCACTCGACATGTAAAGTGAGCTATTATAACCACCAATATAAACATCAGGATACATCCACAAGATTGCTTCCATTGGGGTACGATGCGGTAATGTAATAATACCGTTAGCATCAAAATAACTATTTAATTCACCATCTGGGGGATACGCTGGATGTGGTTTAAAATACATATAATGCGTATCACCGTAATCTGCGATAACTTGGTCGATATAATCGACATTCGTCTCTAATCCGCGGAGATTTGTTCCCGTAATAATTAAAATGTCACGGTCACGACCAATAAATTGTTCATTATAATAAGCGATATTTGTTTCCGCTGCACTAAGGACCGCGTCATTAAATAACGGTAAGTTTTCTTGATCAAGTGCTTCGTACATTGCATGTGGGTTCTTTTTCGTTATTTTAAAATTAACTTTATCAGCATTAAGCGTATCACTTTCGGTGTTGCTTAAATATTCAGGAAATTGGAGCCAATAGTTAACGTTAGCGTATTTTGTTAAAAACGGTGCATACTTGTGTAGTGGCATTCCGTTGTTATCACTACCCCAATTGAACAACATTCCTTCATTTTGATAACTATTTACATAGTTGTCCCAGTTTGCTTGAAATTCAACATATTCGCTTTCTTTAATGCCTTTATAAGTGCTATAAGAGCCAGTACCGTCACTGAGCATCGTAATGCCATAGTTAGCGTAAGGGATATTCGCCGCAATCGGGAAGTCAAGAATATAGTGAGCGCGAAGATCATCAAAATAAAAATTAAAATACGGCTCTTCGTGTTTCATACGTAATTTAAATAATTGTTCAAGAATTAACGTATGGTC
>DASRNI010000026.1:0-10315 GCA_035647455.1 Bacilli bacterium
CCGTTATACAAACAATTTAATTGTATATTTTGTGACAATGCTTATAATCTCATTATAATTGTTAACATTTATCATTGCAAATGGATTCAAAAAATTGTGGATAGTTTTACATATAACTTCTATCTATTTTAAAAAATGAACCATCTTAGATGGTTCATCTGTTTTTCGGATGGTGGCCCAGGACGGAATTGAACCGACGACACACGGATTTTCAGTCCGTTGCTCTACCGACTGAGCTACCGGGCCACTCATGGCGGACCAGACGGGAATCGAACCCGCGATCTCCTGCGTGACAGGCAGGCATGTTAACCGCTACACTACTGGTCCAACGTATTAACTATATATATAATACTAAAAATTATAATTAATGCAACTTTTTTAGTTAAGTTTATTGCAAAAGAAAAATGGCTATACGAAATAGCCATTTATTTACTGTGTAAATTTGTTTTTACTTTAAGACGAAGCCTGCTAAACCTGCAAGAATTGCGGGAATTGCTGAGGCATAAACACCGATATGAAGAATGTAATTTTCCATATTAAGGTCAGTCTTTGCAAGCGTCTTGACGAGGAAGAGTAAACCACCACCTAAAATTGCTAAAGCAGCGGTAACTAAGTTTATGTTACTAAAGAGTTTTTTCTTCATTAGTAAGTCTAAGACACTTAACACTAATGCAAGTGCGAGTAACACAAGCGGAATTAAGTTTAAAATACTAAATTCAAAGTAAGTTAATGTAATTAGTGCGCCTTTATCATGCTTTCCGAATGCCATGTTAAGAAAACTAAAAGTTGAATCAAGATGCTCGGAATCAAGTTTGATTGCCGGTAGGGCAAACCACAAGATCACACTCACTGCAAGTAAAAGAACGGTTACTAGTTTACCAATACTTAAAGTTGCTTTTTTTCTTTTTGCCATTTTTTATTTCCTTTCTAAAATTTCTATATATTATTATAGCGTATTTAACACTTACTGCTAAGCTTCGCTACTTAATAACATCATCAGGATACGCCTGGGCGTAAATTGTGTACGATCCACTTAAGTTAAAGGCCCGGAACCCTTCGCTAACAAGCATCCGTTCGGCGTTATAACTTCTAATTCCACTTTCACAGTAAAGAATAATATCTTTATCGCGCGGTAAATTCGGTATTTCTGCGCGTAAATTATCAAGCGGAATATGCAAGGTATCTTTAATATAACCAAAGCGATTTCGTTCGTATGCACTGCGGACATCAATTAAGATTGCCCCTTCCTTGCGCTTCGCCGGGACATCTTCCCATTCAACAACGTTCGTTAAGTTAAGAATTACGTTACTTGCATAGTAACCAGCGTAATTAACGATGTCCTTCGCCATTCCAAAAGGCGGGGCATATGTAAACTCAAGCTCAGGGAAACTCGTAATTGGGTAATTTGCTTTAATCGCTGTTGCGATTATATCAATCCGTTTATCGACCCCATTAATTCCGAGCGCCTGTGCCCCATAAACTTGACCACTCTCTTTATTAAACATAATTTTTAAATTAATTGGTTTTGGTTTTGGATAATATAAAGCGTGATCATAACTTAATAAATAAAGCCGTTCATACGGTAATCCAGCCATTTTTAATTGCCGTTCGTTTAAACCGGTCGATGCAAAAGCAAGATCAAAGAGTTTTAAAATCGCCGTTCCTAAACTACCTTTATTTTGAGCCGGTAAACCTGCAAGTAAATCAGCAACCTGACGACCTTGACGGTTCGCCGGGCTTGCAAGCGCGATACTTACTAAGTCACCAGTAATAAAATGCGGCACTAAAATCGCGTCACCTACCGCATAAATATCGCTAACACTTGTCATATAGTTTTCATCAACGATAATCGCCCCGCGGTTACTGCGCTCAATGTTCGTCATATTAATAAAATCAGTATCCGGTATAACCCCAACACTCATCACGACTAAGTCAAACTTTACTTCGTCACCACTAGCTAAAACAGCAACCTTATCTTTAACTTCAACGACTTCATTATTCGCAAAGACACGAACACCATGCTTCACGAGTTCGTCAGCAGCAAAACTCGCCATTTCTTCGTCAAACGGTGGTAAAACGTGTGGTGCCTTTTCAACAATTGTCACATCCAGGCCACGAATTTTCAAGTTTTCCGCGACTTCTAGGCCGATAAAGCCCGCCCCAATTACAATCGCACTTTGCGCCTCTTGACTAAGCCGCTCCATCATCCGATCAAGATCAGGGATGTTGCGTAAAACAAACGTATCTTCAGCTTTTAAACCGGGGATGTTGAGCATAAATGGCTTTGCACCGGGACTAAGAACTAAGGCGTCGTAGTTATAAACTTCTTCCCCAGTAGCGTTTCTTACAGTCACGCTTTTTTCGCGGTCATTGACACTAACTACTTCGTGTTCGGGGTATACTTCAATCCCAAAACGTGCTTCAAGCCGCTCTTTCGTTTCAACGATGAGTCTTCGTCTTTGACTAATTACGTTACTTAACGCATATGGTAAGCCACAATTCGCAAAACTAACGTACGGTCCTTTATCAAAAACAAGGACACGGTCATGTGGTTTAAGGCGCTTATAACGCGTGGCAAAGCTCATCCCGCCGGCAACACCGCCGACAACGATTATTGTTTTAGTTTTCATAGTTAATCTCCATAAATAATAGTATGTCTATTATGATAGCGTAAATTAGGCTTTTTACAAAATAAAAAACTCCCCGTAGGGAGTATTAAGATCATGGTTGCGGGGGAAGGATTTGAACCAACGACCTCCGGGTTATGGGCCCGACGAGCTACCACTGCTCTACCCCGCAAATAGTATGTTACCAAAAATATATAATATTGCAAGTAAACACTACTGCAGTGGCCATTTCGTTAGTTTTTAAGTCGTTCGGTAATAACTTGTGCTTTGCGGTATATTTCTTCAATCGGTTCGTCTAAATAAAATTCACCGTTTTCGTAAAGTATTTTCCCGTGCACCATCGTTAAGAGCACATTAACTTTGCTGCCGCTATAAACGATATTTTTTTCAATGTTATTAATTGGCTGCATATTCGGTTGCATTAAGTCGAGCATAATAATGTCAGCAAGACTGCCTTCCGTTAAGTAGCGCGCATCTTTAAGCCCGAGCGCACGGGCACCGTTAACTGTCGCCATTTTAAGCACTTCATACGCATTAACAACACTTGCATCACTTTCTCTTAGCTTTGCTAAGCCGGTCACTAAAAACATTTCCCGGAAAAAGTCGAGCGCATTGTTACTCGCCGGTCCGTCCGTCCCAATCGCCACATTAATTCCTTCATCAAGAAAACGTTTAATCGGCGCAATTCCACTCGCAAGTTTCGTATTTGCGCTTGGATTTGTCACGATATGAAGATCATACTTTTTATAAATTTCAAAATCGACATCACGGAAATGAACGCCGTGGAAGCCGCCACCACCGTACTTATAAAGGCCGAGACTCGCGATATATTCAGCCGGTGTTTTACCGTGACGCTCAATACATTCTTCAACTTCGCGTTTCGTTTCACTAATATGACTCCAAATTGGCACTTTTAGTTCGTGAGCAGCTTTTGCTAGCTCCGCTAAAATTGCTGGGGACGACGTATATTCAGCGTGGAAACCAAGATGGTAGCTCACAAGCGGATGCATTTTATTAATTGTTTCAAACGCCGCTTTCATTTCTTTAACACTTTCTTTGTACTTCGTTACTGTTCCAACAAGGACAGCGCGAAACCCAACATCAATCGCCGCTTTTGCCGTTTCTAGTGGTGAATAATACATGTCAAAGCAGGCGGTAACGCCACTTGTTAAATATTCGGCAAACGCAATCTTTGTTAAAACGTACTGGTCACCGGGCTGTAGTTTGTCTTCAAGCGGGAAAACAGCGGTTTCCAGCCACTCAAAAAGTGGTAAGTCATCAGCGTAACTGCGTAAAAAAGTCATTGCTGAATGTGTATGGGCATTTTTAAAGCTAGGCATCAGTAAATTACCGTCACAATTAATGATCCGGTCAAACGGCGTATCGAAGTCTTGACTTGGGCCGACATACGTAATTCTTTCGTTCTCAACATGGATTTCTCCGTGAAAAATGCGCCGGTCTTCTTCCATCGTCAGAATGAGCGCATTAATAAAGCGTATTTTCATAATAATTCTCCGTCAATAATCTAGTTATATTTTACCATTTTTTATTATAATAAAAAACACAGACCGTCAGTCTGTGTTATTTTATATGTCCGTAACTAATTATTCTTCGTTATAAGGAACGATGCTTTCGCTCGTGGCACCACAATATTCACAGTAGTCTGGATTGTCAATAATCATCCCACATACTAAACATAAATATTTCTGCTCTGTTGCTAAAACCATATTAATCCCCCTCTTCCTTAATTACCATTATACAAGTTTTTTACTGTTTGTAAATAAATAATCATAATTAAGTTTGTGCCCGTTTTAAGCCATTAACTAATTCTGGCGTAATGTCGATAATTTTTAGTTTGGCGCTTTCCTTAACAGTAAGGACTGTGTTACTAATCACAATCCCGTCAACATTAAGCGCCGTAAGTTTCGTTAAAGCGTCACCGGAAAAAATACCGTGTGTTGCCGCGACATAGCACTTCTTGACCCCTTGTTCATAAAGCTTTTTAATCGCGCTGATGAGTGTGTTACCGGTATCGATAATATCTTCAATAATAATCGCTGTCCTCCCCTGCGCGTCACCCGCAATGTCAGTCACAACAACTTCACCACTCGGAAGCCGCTCTTTTGAGATTTGAATTAAGCTCGCATTCGGGAAACGTTCTTTAACGTAATTTGCCGCGCGAAAACGTCCATAGTCGGGGGCAACAATCGCAATATCACTTAGATTTAAATGTTTAAAATGTGTAACAAAGGCGTCAAGCATCGATAAATGGGTGACACGCAAGTTATAAAAATCTAAAATGCGCTCATTATGGAGATCAAACGTAATTATTTCGTTAATTCCGGCCTTTTCTAAGAGCGTAGCGATGACTTCACTCGCCACACTACGGTTAACATTAATCCGCCGGTCTTGGCGCGAAAACGGTAAATAAGGAGCGATGAGTTTGATTCCCTTGACACCGTGTTTCGTTAAAATGTCGGCTACTAAAAATATTTCCAGTAAATGTTTACTCGTCTCGCGGGTTGCTTTTGTAACGATGTACGCATTTTTTGCTTTTACTTCTTGATTTACTTCAAGCGTAAATTCGCCAAAACTATATTTTTTGGGAGTGACTTTAACCGCCGGCCAACTTAAGGCTTTCTGAAGTTTTAAGGCGAGCGCTTTACTTTCATTAAAATAAATAATAACGTGGTCTTGCATAAGTTTATTGTACCTTATATTTATATATACTAACTAATTCTTTTTAGTAAGTCATTAATTTCATTAATTTTTGTTAATAGTTCTTCTTTCGAACTATCAACAATGCAATGCTCTAAGTGCGCACTTAAGATTTCTAGATTGGCATTTTTTAAAAGCGCTATCGTTGCTAAAATTTGATTACTAATATCAAGGCAATATGCGTCACTTGCAATTAGTCGCTTAATTCCTTCGAGTTGACCACTCGCAATGTTAAGTTTTTTCATTACTGTTTTTTTATCTGCTTTCACCGTTTTCTCCTCCTAACTTAAGCCGCTTAATAAAGAGTGCATTAATGACAACAAATAAACTTGAAACGCTCATCAAGGCACTCGCAATCATCGGATTTAACTTTTGATAGCCAAAGATACTAAAGTAAAATAGGCCAGCGGCAAGCGGAATCATCAGCGCATTATAAAAGAACGCCCAAAATAAATTCCACTTAATCGTTTTCGTAACTTTTGTCGCAAGTTTTTTTGCCTTAATTACGTCGTAAGGATCATCATCAACTAAAATTATATCCGCACTATCAAGCGCAATTTGTGTTCCGCTGCCAAGCGCAATCCCGACGTCACTTACTTCGAGCGCGGGGGCGTCATTAATCCCGTCACCAACCATGGCGACTTTAAGTCCGCTTGCTTTAATTTTATTAATAACATCAGCTTTTTCACCCGGTAATACATTGCTATATACTTCACTAATCCCAACTAAGTTCGCTAAATGAAGCGCATTTTCATGATTATCACCGGTTAATAAGACTGTGCGAATATTAAGTTCGTTAAGTGCGGCAATCGTTTCTTTTGTTGTCGCTTTGATTTCGTCTTGTAAAATAAAGGCGCCATAAAAAGTTTCACCGCTCGCAATATAAATATGCGTGCCAATCGTTGTAACCTTTCGGGCTTTTACCCCGTACTTTTCGAGTAAACTAAAATTTCCAACGTAATAAGTAACACCGTCATATACACCCACAATTCCGAGCCCTGGTAAGTACTTTACCTCTTCGACAGTTTTTTCTTCGTAACCTAAGTCTCTTAAATAAGCGACGAGCGCGCCGGCAAGTGGATGGTCGTTTTTTGTTTCAAGACCAATCACGATACTTGCAACTTCGTTTAAACCACTCTCACTAATTGTCGTTTCATAAACTTTAAGAAAGCCGTTCGTAATTGTCCCTGTTTTATCAAAAACAACCGCGTCGATTTCATCAAGATTACTTAAAGCATCAGCGTTTTTAATCAGCACACCATTTTCCGCGCCTTTCCCAGTTCCAACCATCACTGCGACTGGCGTAGCAAGCCCAAGCGCACAAGGACAGCTCACAACAAGCACACTAATCGCAAAGTTAAACGCTAAGTCAAAGTTATAATTACTTGAAAGAATCCAGACGATAAATACAAGAAAACTAATCCCAATAATCGTAGGGACAAAGATCCCAGCGATTTTATCCGCTAAAAGTTGAAGTTTAACTTTACTCGTTGCCGCTTCTTCGACAAGATTAATAATTTGCTGCACGGTGGAATCATTAATTGTCCGCGTTACGCGCATATCAAACGAGCCACTGCGGTTAATCGTCGCCCCGATTACTTCGTCACCGACCGCTTTATGACGCGGGTTAGCTTCACCAGTAATTGCACTTTCATCAACTTCACCGTACCCGCTAATAAGGACGCCATCAAGCGCAATTTTGGCCCCTGGATTAATTCTAATAACATCACCGACGGCGATTTCACGCGCATTCACACTAATAAACTCGCCATCAACAAGTTTTAATGCTGTTTCGGGAACAAGCGCAATAAGTTTTTCTAAGCTAGTTTTGGTTTTAACTTTTGCAAGTTCTTCTAAATAGTTTCCGATTGAAACGAAGACAACAATCATTGCTGCTGTTTCAATATAAACGTTATGGGCGTAACTTGCGGCTAAAGTGAAATCACTATTTAAATAAATTGACGTCATCACGATCGTGTAAATTCCGTAAATTAAAGCACTTGTCGAGCCAACCGCCGTTAATGTATCCATATTCGGACTCAAGCGGAAAAGCGTTTTATAGCCGCGGACAAAGTAAGCGTAATTTAATCCTAAAATAACAAGCGCAAGACTAAACTGGACATAAAGCCCAACTAAAAGTAAATTTTCGTCCCACGGTAAAGGAATACCAAGCATTGGCCCCATCGCAACGTACATTAAAATAATAAGAAGGGCGATACTTGTAAAAAGTTTAATCCGTGCGCGTTTAAGTGTTGCCCCGCGTTCTTGACGAATTTCACTTAATGCTTGTGTCGCAAAAATTTCCGCACTAAAACCAGCATTAGTCACTGCTTTAATGACCGCTTCATCCTGCTGTTCATTTAAAAATGTCACGTTAACGCTATTGGTTAAAAGTGAAACATCAACTTTTTTAACACCTGGGACTTTTTTAACCGCGCGCTCAACACTAGCGACACAGCCAGCACACATCATCCCGGTTACTTTATATTTTTGTTCCATTATAAGCGATGTGCCTCGTAACCAGCACGCATAATTGCGTTAATTACCCGTGAATCATCAACTTCACCGTTAAAATAGACGATGACACTTTTATTCGCTAAATCAATCGTGTAGCTAATATTCCGCACACGATTCAATCTTTTTTCAACTTTTTTTTGGCAATTTGCACACATCATTCGTGGCACAATATAAGTTCGTTTCATATATACCCCCCTACCGTATTTATTATACAATAAAAAAAGTAATTTACACGAATAAAAACTTACTTATCACTAATTTCTTTAAGCCGTGCGGCACTTTGTTCTTGCATAAACTGGCTTTTGTAAAGCGAAAAATATGGTCCGCGGTTTTTAAGTAGTTCCTGGTGCGTTCCTTGTTCAACAACTTTGCCGTTTTCTAAAAGCACAATTAAGTCACTACTGACGATTGTACTTAAGCGATGAGCGACGATGAAACTTGTCCGACCTTTAAGTAATTCGTCCGTTGCTTTTTGAATGTAGTATTCAGCTTCGCTGTCAATTGAACTTGTCGCTTCGTCAAGAATTAAAATTGCTGGGTTATTTACTAATGCACGGGCAAAAGAAATAAGTTGCTTTTGCCCAACACTAAGAAGACTGCCGCCTTCACCAACAAAAGTATCGTAGCCGTTTTCAAGCGTTAAAACAAAGTCATCAAGACCAACTGCTTTACTTGCCGCAATAACTTCTTCGTCCGTTGCATTTAGCCGCCCATAACGAATATTTTCTTTAATTGACGTCGAAAATAACTCAGGCATTTGTAAAACGTAGCCAAGCTTTTCATGGAGCCACGATAAACTACGTGTGCGGTAATCTTTCCCATCAATCAGTATTTCTCCGCTTTGTGGTTCATAAAAGCGCGCGAAAAGATTAACAATCGTTGTTTTACCACTGCCTGTATGGCCAACAAGGGCGACTTTTTGACCGGCTTTAACTTTTAAGTTAAAGTTATCTAAAATAACTTCCGCCTTATTGTAGTAAAACGAAACGTTTTTAAATTCAATATCGCCAACAAGCTTTTCCCAGTTTTCCTTTTTCTGCTCGAAAAGGTCACCATACACGTCTTTTACTTCTTGCGTGTCATCTAAGTCACTCGTTGTATAAATTAAGTCAATCACCCGTTCTGCGCTCGCTTGCGCAACTTGTAAGTCATTCATAAAGCGCGTTAAGTTTAAGACTGGTTCAAAGAAATTCATTGTCGCGCGAATAAAGACGTAAACAATCCAGGCGTCACTAATTGTCCCTTTTAAGAAAAATGTGCCGCCAACAGCGATAATTAAGCTAACAACACCGTAACTTGTACTTAATAGTGTTGATGAAAAGAGTGCACTCACAAACATTGCCCGGATACTTGCTTTTTTCATTTTCATTGCGCCTTCTTGGAATTCTGTACTTAACTCATCTTCAATTGCTAAACTTTTAGTCGTTGTTGCACCAAGAAAGCTTTCATTAAATTGGGCGGTAAGTTCACTATTATAAAAGCGGGCTTTGCGGTTTAAAAGTAAAACTTTTTTACGGAATAAAAAGGCAATGATAATTAAGATTGGTAAAAGTCCGATCACAATCAGTGCCAGTCGCCATTCGTAACTAAATAAAATCGTTACCGTGAAAAACATAAAGAAAATTGACCACGTAATATCAAGAACACCCCACGAAATAATTCGCGCTAACTGGCGTGTATCGCTCGTCATTCGCGCCATAATCCACCCTTGCTTCGTTTTGTCATAATAGCTAAATGATAACTTTTGTAAGTTTTTAAACGCTTCTTTACGTAAAACGTAACCGACGTTTGCTTCAAGCTTTCCGCCAAAATTAATAAAGCCAAAGACACTTAAGGCGAAGAGAAAAATTTGCAAAACACTAAGAACGATAAAGTGCGGTAAGTATGTTAAGTTACTTTGTTCAATAAAGTTTGTTAAAGCGTATTCGTTCATCGGAATAATCAGCGCTTCAACAATGCCTAAAAGAATGGCAAAAAAGATTAAAAGAAAGAGTTCTTTTTTACTTTTCCAAATGACCCCGAAAATGCGCCGCCAGACTTTTAAGTCGACTTTGCGAAATACTTCTTCTTTACGAAAAACGTTCGTGCTCACCTTACTCTCCTTCCTTCACTAATGCTAAAAACTCCGTTTCAAGTTCTCCTTGAATATCCCATAAAGTTTTATATAAGCCTTTTTTATTTGCCAGTGTATCGTGCGTGCCGATATCACTCACTGTTTTATTATCAATCACAATAATTTGATCCGCTTCTTTCGCCGTCGTAATCCGATGCGTAATAATTAAGCTCGTATGCATACTTTCTTTTTCGTTTAAAGCACTGCGAATTAAGGCATCAGTTTTATTATCAACCGCACTTAAAGCGTCATCAAAGATTAAAATCGGTTTATCACTTACTAAGACACGGGCAATGGCAACGCGCTGCTTTTGGCCACCAGAAAGTGTTGTGCCCCGTTC
>DASRNI010000027.1:0-27175 GCA_035647455.1 Bacilli bacterium
CGACTTACTTGCGTTAACCGCGAGTGACGCTGAGTTACGGGACTATTTACTATTAGTTGGTTTAGAAAGCGAACTTTATAGTAAGAAAAAAGCGAAAAACTTTAGTTTAGGGATGAAACAGCGTTTAAGTATTGCTTTTGCCTTAATGAGTAATCCCGAGTTTATCGTTCTTGACGAACCGATGAATGGGCTTGATCCGGTTGGGATTAAAAATGTCCGTGATTTAATTTTAAAGTTAAACGCCGAAAAAGGCACAACGTTTTTAATTAGTAGTCATATTTTAAACGAACTTGATAAAGTTGCCTCAACGTACGGCTTTATTAGTCACGGTAACTTAATTGAAGAAATAAGCGCTGAGGAACTCTTGAAAAAAGCGAAAGGCTTTACGAAAATCGTCCTTGAAGAAAGTCTTACAAAAGAAAGTGTTGCCCTTCTTGAAGAGTTTACTTACGAACTAATAAGTCCGACTGTACTTCGCGTGACGGACGAAAAAGTCGCGCAAAAGATTTTTCAAACTTTAATTAACGCCGATGTTAAAGTCAAAGAATTTAACGTTGAACGTGAAACGATTGAAGATTATTATCTTCAAGTAATCAGCGGAGGGAGAAAATAAAATGAAAGCATTACTTAAAACCGATTTCCGTCGCTTACGGAAAAACAAATTAGTTTACGTTCTCCTTATTCTTGCTTTTGTTTTACCCGCAATTAGCACGAGCATGCTTTATTACCTCATGCTTTTTCTTGGTGAAGGTGACTTAGGTCTCCTACCCGCATTAGCAAGTGAGCATTATATGCAAAGTTTTAGTTTACTGAATAATATCGGACTCATGACAATGATCTTTGTCACACTGATTGTTGCGAAAGACTTTAGTGAGTTTACGATTCGCAATAAGATTATTGCCGGTTATTCACGCATCCAAATTTACTTTAGTGTCTTAATTATTAATTTAGCGCTAGCGCTTATGGCAATCTTTCTAAGCTCAACAACAACGTACGTGATTGCGCTCTTTTTTGAAGGCTTTGACAAGGCGGTGTTTCTTGATGTTCTCAAGTTTGGTGTAATTGGTTACACAAGTATTGCTGTCTTATTTACTTTTAATACATTACTTATTTTTAAATATAAAAAAGCTTCAGGCGCGATGCTTTTAACAATTGGCGTTCTCTTTATTATTTTAATTTTTAGTGGTGTCGTTGATGTTTTAGGCACACTTAATGACCGCGAACCGCAGTTTGTGTATTATACTTTCCCGATTATTCGTTTATTATCCCTAACCGGTAAAAATGTACCTGAGTGGTATTTTGCTTTACTCGCTAACGCGGTGCATCTAGGTTACTTAATTCCGCTTTCCGTTTTATATGCGAAAAAAACCGACTTTAAATAAAGCTAAATTATATAAATTACTCTAGTTAATTATTGTTCTTCGTCTTCTTGATCTTTTTCACGACGACCAAAGAAACGTTTACGAATTAAAGCAATATTTTCTTTAATTGATTCTTTTTTCTTTTGCCGGTGTTCATCTTTAGCCGCGCGACGTTTTTCTTCATAATCTTCTTTTAGCTGTTCAACATAAAGTTCTTGGCGGGACGGAACTTTTTCTTCTGCCACGCGCCCCGTCATTGCGGCAAGCGGTGCATTAATTCGTTCGTAAAACTTCCCTTTTGGATCAAGCAAAATTGCGAAGGGGGCAAGATCTTTTTCCAGGGCAATCGCGAAAAGTTCCGCGTAGCGTTCATAAAAGATCCGCACGACTTCAATGACAACTTGCGCGATGAAGCCTAAAATCGAAATAACCGAGACGATAATTTCTAGTGGTGTTACTGTCCGGTTCAAAAATTCAATTAAAAGCACGACAATCATAAGTCCGTTCGCTAAGTACTTCATAATCCGGACACTGCGCTTTGTCCCCATCACGCCTTTTTTGCGCCGGTGTTTATACGTTGAAAGGAAAAATATAAAACCAAAGAGCGAAAGCACACTAAGCACGACATACGGGATAAAGTAAATTAAGTCGCCAAGATGCGTATATATTTTAAAGCCATACAGCGCTAAAAAGATAACTTGGACAACAACAAAAATCCAGTATGATAACTTTGTTAAGTCACGAATCGTTTTATCAAGCACTGCGGTCGTTCGTTTTAAAGGATTCATATGTATAATTATACATAAATATTCGGAATTAGTTAATTTTCACAATTAAGTTAGCGACTAAATTAATAGTCTTCAGTAATTTAATGATAAAATTAAAGAAAGGCAGGAAACTACAATGAAGCAAGAAAAAGAAACAAAAAAATTAACACTAGAAGAATATCAACAAAAATATAACAACCCGGAAAATATTAAAGCGGCGAAGTCATTTATTTTTATCTTAACGACTTTAATTGCCGTTATTTTTATCACAACTTTATTTTTCGTTGTCTTACGTGTTTATGAAATTAATGAAATTGCTGGATACGTCAGTATCGCTGTTGCCGTCCTTGTCTTCATCTTTGCCTTTCTTGTGCCGATTATCAAACTTAAAAACATGAAGTCATTTAAAACGTTTGTCAATAAAACAAATGCCCGCGAAGCGCAAAAGTATAATAAAGCGCTACGTGAAGATATTGCGGACAAAATGATTGACTTAACGTATAACACAGAAGGCGTCGGCTGGTATAGCGATAAAAATATTAGTAAACTCGCCGTTGCCCGCCATGGGCGTAAAGATAAAGAACTCCAAAACGCCTTAAGTACAATTTATAAAACCGATGTCAAAAAAGCTGCGGAAAGACTTATCCGAAGGAGCGCGGTTCAAGTTGGACTCACGACAGCACTTTCACAATCTTCAATGCTTGATACGCTTTTAATGGTCACTTATGAACTTAACTTAATTAAAGATATCGTTTATCTTTATGGTTACCGCCCTAACGAAGCACAAATGGCGCGCATTTATAAAAACGTCATTCAAAACGCTTTAATTACGTACGGTGTTAGTAGTGCAACAAGCGGAGTTGGGAAGTCAATTAGTAGCGGAATTGTGAGCGCAATCGATAAAGCCGCAGCAAGTGCAAACTTCGTGACAAGTGCGCTTGGTACACTTGCCGGTACACTCGCCGGTACGGCCATTGAATCAGGGATTCAGTTTGCTATTAATAGTACACTTACGGTTATTATTGGCTACCAAACGAAACGCTATTTAGTTCGTGAATACAATTTACAAGAAATTCTTGATGATGTTGAAGTGTTTACCGATGACGAAAAAGAAGAAATTGAACTTATTAATAGCATTAAAAAAGAAGTTCGTGAAACGCTTTCAAAGCGACCAAAAGCACAGCCGGACGCAACTTAAAAATAAACTAAAACTTAATATAATTTACTTTTCAAGATAAATATCTTCTTTTTTGTTTTGTAAGTAAACTTTGTTAAATTCCTTGTTTGAAGCACCATTATACGTGTCTTTGCCTTGTTTTAAGCATTTTGCACAACTATTAAACGGGATAGTGACCGCAAAAATGTGCGCACCACGATCGTTTTTCGAAGTAATCGTATGAATGCCGTTACAAGTTTGACAAGCATAATAGTCGCGGGTCTGTTCTTCTCGAATATTACTAGTGTCGTAATAAACTGTGCGCTTAACACTATATACTTCTTGCGGCGGATAAAGTTTTGCTTTTAACTTTGCTTTATTTTGCCAAAGCGCGAGTATTTCGCTTGTTAATTCTTTAATATAACTCGTCACCTTTGTACTTTGTCTGATTTTATCTTCAGCGAAGTTTGGTTCAATAACGTGCGAATAATCTTCGCCAATCATCGCTAAGATAATTGCGACATTAACGTAAGGCAATGCACCTTCAATCGAGTAACCACCTTCAAGAACAAGAATATCAGGGTTGAGTAGTTCGTTAAGTTTTGCGTAACCACGCGCTGATAAATTCATATTCGTTAACGGATCACTATAATGATTATCTTGGCCCGCCGAATTAATAATAAGATCTGGTTGAAAATCTTTTAAGATTGGTAAAACAAGATTTTTAATGACATAAAGATAGCCTTCGTCACCCGTATTCGGGGGCAGCGGGACATTAATGTTATAACCAAAGGCGTTTGGACTGCCGAGTTCATGAATACGGCCAGTACCCGGATAAAGTGTCCGTGGGTCTTGATGAATATTAATTACTAAAACATTTTTATCGTTATAAAAAATGTCTTCCGTCCCATCCCCATGATGGCAATCTGTATCAATAATCGCGATTTTTAAGTTCGGGTACTTGTGCCTTATATATTCAACCATCACCGCTTCATTATTTACAACACAAAAGCCACGGTCACCATAGACGACCGTTTGTGCGTGGTGTCCAGGGGGCCTTGTTAACGAAAAAGCTTTATTTACGTCTTTATTGAGAACAAGTTCCGCCGCTCTTATTGCCGCTCCGGCACTAATAAAATGTGAATCCGTTAAAATGCTTTCAACCGAAGGATAAATAAAGTGAGCACGTTTAATATCTTTAACGGTGGCAACGGACGGATTAAAAAATGTAACGTTCTTTAAGTCTTCAAGTCCTTCTTCTTTAATTTGATCAAGCGTATATAAAAGCCGTTCTTCGCGTTCCGGATGTGTTGGGGAAATGCGCCAATCAAACGCGGGGAAAAAGATGATCCCTAAAGTATTTTTATCATGCATCTTTTTCACCTACTAACTTATAAATTAAACCCGGTTTAACTTGCGCTTTAACGCGGATGTTTTTACCTTTAGTGTAAAAGCCATCAATCATATTAAAGGCAGATTCTTCGACAATTTCCACGTCTTCTGAGCTAAGTTTACTTTTCGTTAAAGTTTCTAAGGCCGTATGTGCATAGCGCTTTGCCGCGCTTAGCGTAAAGTCACGGCTAATAATATCTGTAAGACTTAGTTCTGCAACTGTTAACCGTCCTTTACTTGTATCCGCGTGTACATTAACGACGGCAGTTACTTTACTTAAGGCCGCACCGATCGCATTGGCAAGTGCAAAGTGCTTGGGATAAACCGTAACAAGCTTAAAATGCTGTTGAATACTACGTTCAAGTAGTTTCGCTGGTCCACCAATAATATTAATTGTTTCTGGCCTAATCATTTTATCCGCGAGTAACTCTTTAATTGTATAGACCGGTTTATTGTTAACTTCCGCTACAACAAGATCAACTTCCTGTTTTAGTCGTAATGTAAATTCTTCAATTATTTTTAGCGCTGTTTCTTTAGTCGTAAGGCGCAGTTCTTGGGCGACTTTACCAATTGCTTCTTTTGCGCGTACTTTGTCACCAACTTGCAAGCGGTTTAAATAAATAAAAGCGTCAGTGAGTGTTAGAACGGGTCCGCCTAAAGCGTACGGTTCGCCTTGGCGCAGTGGACCAATCGTTAGTGTGCCGTTACTTACTTTAATTTGGCTATCGCCACCTAAAGCAATTGACTTCGAGTAAAGCGCCCGAATTAGTGTTTTCTGCCCGTTGATCGTCGCGCCGAGCGGTTCAAAAAGTGAATCACCGTCCGCTACAATAAAGATATCCGTTGTTGTGCCGCCGATATCGAGTGAAACGGCGTCTTGCCTTAAATCAAACAGCGCAAGAAAGCCGTTAAGACTTGCCGCAGGGCCTGATAAAATCGTTTGTACGGGATGTTTACGGGCGGCTTCTAAACTAAGCAGGCCGCCATCCGCTTTTAATATATATATTGGAGCATTAACGTTTTTTTCTTTTAACGAACGAACGATACGCGCGTAAAAGTCACTAAATTGACTATGAACACTAGCATTAAGTTTCGCTGTTGTTAAGCGGCGCGGATAATTTAAAAGACCAGAAACTGTGTGCGACAAAGTAACGTGGCGAAAAGTATTTTTCAAATCGCTTTTAATTGCTTGTTCTGTTTCAGGGTTTCTGATGGCAAACTTTGTTGCAACAGCAATATCTTTAATATTATTACGCTTAAAAAGTTCGATTGCTTGTTCGAGTTCGGCATAATCATAGTCCCGCACAACAATGCCGCGGTGATCAGTTGCCCCGCTTAAAAAAACAGTGTTCTTTGTTTTAAATTGGCTTAAATTTACGCCAGGACCAGACTGTAAAATAAGTCCGACTTCATTAACTTGATTAAGGACAATTGCATTTGTAATTATCGTTGTACTTAAATTAATCTGTTTTATATTTAGGGGGTCAATATTTTCTAAAAGTAAATCTAAAACGTGCAAAATTGTCTCTTCAAGTGCTTTAAAACTTACCGGTTTTTTTACCGTTTTAATAATTTTTTTACGCGAAACGATGACCGCATCAATATGCGTACCACCAACATCAAGTCCAATAATCATCTATTTAATCTTCCTTCCCTTATATTTTAACACGAACAATGTTCTTTACTTTAATACGCAGTAATTCGCTGCTAAATAGCATTAAATAGCCAAGAATACACGGAAATATCTATTTTCTAGCACATAGCGAAATTTGAGCTTTTTTGTGAAAGAATGTATAATACATGTAATAAAAAAGAAAGAAGGATGAAGGATGAAAGAAAATTCAAGCTTACCAATTTTAGGAGCAAGGCTCCCTAAACTCGAAGTTGTTACAACCCACGGAAAAATGGTTTTACCCGATGAGTTAGCCGGTAAATGGTTTATGCTCTTTAGTCACCCTGCTGACTTTACACCAGTTTGTACAACGGAATTTGTCGCGCTTGCCGACTATTATGATGAGTTTTTAAAAGTTAACACGGAACTTGTTGGTCTTAGTGTTGACGCTGTTACTGCCCATTTAAAATGGACCGAATGGATTAAAGATAATATCGGCGTTGAAATTAAATTCCCAATTATCGCTGATTCACTTGGTGACGTCGCAAAAAAACTTGGCATGATTCACGAAGCAAAAGGCACCGACACCGTTCGTAGTGTCTTTATCGTTGACGACAAAGGTGACTTACGCATTACAATGCATTACCCCCAAGAAGCGGGACGCAATGTCGAAGAATTACTCCGCATTATTAAAGCGCTCCAGTACTCGGACAAAAACAAAGTTGCGATGCCCGAAAACTGGCCAAACAACGCTCGGCTTGGTAGTGATGTAATTATTCCACCAGCAACAACCGAACAGTTAATTGTTAAACGTAAAAAGGAAATGAAAGATAATCCTGATTACGATTACAAAGACTGGTGGTTCATTAGTAAAAAAATTAAATAAATTTTTATTTATTACCCCTTAGTGTAACTTATTCATTGAGGGGTTTTTTTATGTTTAAATAGTAGCTTATTGAGCTTTTAAAATGTAATCAACGATCTTTTTTAGTTCGTTAATCATAAACGTTTCATCTTTAAATGTTTTCCCGCGATTCATCGCTCCAAAGCCGCCCATGCTTTGCATAATCATCTGCTGAACGCGTTCTTTTTGATTAATATCAGCAATTTGTTCCGGTAATAATTTACGCGCATAAGCAAAGTCCGGTTTATCAGTGTCGCCGTGATTTGCGTCAATCCCAAGAATTGTGCCGTGCGGTTCTTTTAAAAACGCCGCACCTTCTTCGCTATAAAACGTAATCCCACCGTGAACATTAAGGCTTTCACTTATGTCGCTCTTATTAAACTTAACGCTTTCCGGCAGAACAACGTAACCGCGGTAAAATGCCCGTGTTGAAAATACGGTAATTAATTTAAAGCCACGGTAATCATATTTCGTAATCTTTTCCACATTTATGCTCACTTTCTGATTTAATAATACAGTATTATTAAATAAATATCTTAATATTTTTTATTTAGATCAACAATTAAATAATAAAGCAAATCTTCATCACGATTTTCAATAAGTCCATCATACTCAAATTCTACATCATGAATTTTTTTATTACTAATTTTTCGCCAGACTAAATCATATGAATTATTTACTATTGCATATTCCTTTTTATTAACGCAGAGTTTTCCTTTTTTTGAAATTTTACGTGTCAGACGAACATCATCATAGCCCACACCTTCGCCATTTTGCTTACCTTTACGCGTTTTATCACGAACATAACTAAAAGAGTTCGTTAAAAAAATCGCATATGCACCGTTAAAATTATATTGTTCACCGTTTTTAACAAATTCAGGAAGTTGACCAAATTGATCTCTAATTCGTTCTAAGCGACTAATATCCTTGATAAAAGCTGCTGAATTATCACTTATAGCACCTTGATCTTTCAGCTCATAATGTTTGTTGTTAAAAAGTCCAACTACTTGCTGTTTTGTTTTATATTTCAATTCGATAAAAGTCACTTGGTTATTTTTTAAAATAATTAAATCAACTTTTTGTGTCACTTGTTGATCGTTGTAGTCATAAACTTTAATCGGTATCTCAAACAAAACATCATATCCGTATTTTTTTAAATAAACAGCGAAGTTATGTTGAAAACCTGCTTCGGAGTAAAACAACTTATTTTCCTGCTCTAAAAACGTCTTTAAATGGTGTTCTAAATTTATATTCATTTCTACATTTACCTCCAATACCTTATTCATTTACCATAGATTATATCCACGTAAGTTTTATTATACTCGTGTCGATTTATGTAAAGTTTAAAATACTTGCTGTCGGTAAGTAGCCATCAGGGCCAAACTTATAAAAGTACTGATTATCTTGCACAACGTGCCATTCATTAACTTCTCCGTCGTCAACAACATAAACTTCATTCGCGATGATGTAACTAGTTAACGGATCTTTCGTAATACTTGCTAAACTTGGGTCAAAAAGCGTGTACTCTTTAATTTTTATGTCTTCAGCACTCATTTCCTTAAACGTCACACTACTTGTTGCCTGACTAAAGTTAATCGTTAAATTCCAAATGTAAACTTCACCCGTTTGATCACGCTGATTAATCAACTTTTCTTCAAGTTTTACATTAAACGTCACATCTAATTCGGTTATAAGATTATTCACGTGACTCAGTGTAAAGTAACTATTTTCGTCAAGTGCAACCGCGTGAATCATAATTGTCGCGTTAAAAAAGTAATCAGTTAAGGTTAACTCTAGTGTCCGTGTTGTCCGCTTTAGCGTTACACCTTCTTCAACAACACCAACTTCATAATGCGTACTAAGCGTAAAATGATCTTTCGCGTATGTCTTTGGGTACGCTTCCCCGTTTACACCCGCAGCACCTTCAATATAACGAAAAGCATCAGGATGCATAAAGTCACTGTACTCTGGTTTATTTTTACTTTCGTCACTAAAATCAAAACCGACGAACATTCCCGTAACTTCAGGCACAAATGATAGTAATTCGTCTGACGAACTTTCGCTAGTATTGGGCCTACAGCTTACTAATAGTAAGCTAAGTAGCGCGCTAACAATAATTTTCGTTTTTTTCATCTTCTCACTTCTTCCTTTTTAAATTTAGCAAAGTTATAAGTTAAAGTGCGTTATTTTAAGACCGGGTACACTTCGCTAAAAGCGTCAACAAGCGTTAAATCCCAGACGTTTTCGTCCCAGCCTAAGCCCACGAATAACGCGGCATCAATATTTTCAAGAAGTATATTTTCACCCGCTACGGTCGCGTCAACAAGCGGACTATCGTTTAAGTCCAGTGCTTCGTGAGTGTAATAAGTTTCATCAATCACGATACTTGGACCATCAAGTTCACCGGCAACACTACCAACTTTCGCTTCACCCTTAACTTGTCCAAAGTTAAACGTCGCATTAATATCCCCACGATGCATCTTGCCAACGATCCCGCCAACAATTGTATTGCCAGTAACAGTGCCCGCGTTATAACTCTTCGTAATGTTTAACGTCGATGCACTTGCATCACCAACAAGCCCACCAACCCACACGTCACCCGTTACGTTGCCAGCGTTATAACTATTTTCAACCGTTAGCCGAAATGAAGTGTTAAAAGAAGCAACTAAACCGCCGACCCATTTTTCACCGACTACGTTACCAGCGTTAAAACTGTTAAAAATATCGAGAGAGTCCGAATTATCTGCGTACGCGACAAGACCAGCCGCACAGCTTGATGTTGCGATGATTTCTCCACTATTGTAACTATTTTCAATCAATACTTTGGAGTTATCATAAGAATCACCAATAAGACCGCCAACAACAAAGCTACCACTTAAATTACCAGTATTATAACTATTTTTAATTGTGACTTTTGTCGAGTACTTTGCTGCGCTAATGAAGCCGGCAAGATAATCGTCGCTTGCCGTAATATTCGCACTATTAGCCGAATCAAGAATCGTTACCATTGATCCGTTTGTCGCCGCACCGATAAAACCACCAACGTAATTACTGCCACTAAAGTCTGCTGCGTTATGCGCGTTATTAATTGTTAAAGTGCTTCGATCAACTTTACCAATTAATCCACCAATATACGTGTATTCATCGTTATCGGCAACGTAAGCAAACGTTGAACTTGTCACACTTACATTATTTAATGTAACTTCTTTATTTGTTGCTATGCTCCCAATAAAATGTCCAGCATGCATCGTATAACCTAACCCTTTATCATTAATATCAATCACCGTATCAACGAGCGTTAAATTTTTAATTGTCGCATTTTGCGTTAAGCCGAAAAGACCAACATTGCGATAGTACGTCGTGATTGTCATCCCACTAATCGTTTTACCTTGACCGTCAAAAACACCATTAAAGTCATTAATTGGTACCCAGTCTTGATTGCTTAAATCAAGATTATCCATTAAACGATACGTCGAATTTAAGTCACTTGTTATGTTTTCTAAGTCACCGCGCGTAAAAACGGGAATAAAAAATTCAGCTGTTACCGTAATGTTTTCCGTAAAGCTAAAATCAAATAAAGATTCACCGCGTTCATTAGTTACTTGGATATCGTTATAATACCACCCACCAAACGGTACACTACTTGGCGAAGCAACAACCGGTAAAGTAAACGGTAATCCGTAACCAATATCATGCGTTAGTTCACTTAAAGGATCAAGGAGAGTCCCACCGTTCAAGTGTAGTGTTACTTTATAAAAATTTTCAATCCACTTTGCAACAAGCGTAATGTTCGTGTTGTGACTCCAGACGGCACTGACAACGTACTTCACGTCATCTAAATACCACCCGTCAAATATATAACCACCACGCGCCGCCGCGATTAATTCATATTCTGCACCAAAGTTAACCGCGACTGAAGTTGTTAAATTATCGTAAGCAAAATCGTAATTAATTAAATAAACGGTACTTGTCCAATGGGCAATAAGCGTAATGTCTTCCGTAACAGGAAAACCGCTAAAGACCCACTTTTCGCCGTTAATATACCAGCCATCTAAGTTGTAACCATCATTCGTAACGACTGGCATTACTGCCTTTTCACCGTGATAAACATACTGCGGCTCAACACGTGTTCTCGCGTTACTAATAAACGTAACTGTATGCACTTCTTTGTTGCCTAAACGGCCATTAATTAAGTCGTCAAGCCATTCTTCATACGTCCCTTCATAGTCGGGATGCGCTTCCGTGTACTGCTCGTAAGCTGACTTACCGGCCGCACCTTCTTCACCTGGCTCACCTTTATCTCCTGGTTCACCTGGCTCTCCCGGGTCACCTTTCGGACCTTGGTCGCCCTTGTCACCTTTATCACCTGGTTCACCTTGTGGCCCAGTATCACCCGAGTCACCTTTTGGGCCTTCAGGACCAGTTGGACCTTCTGGTCCTTCGTTTCCACTCTCACCTTGCGGCCCCGCAATCCCTTGTTCTCCTGGCGGACCGACAACGGGTTCCGCATTACAACTACTTAAAGTTAAAATTCCAAATAATAAAATAAGAAAAAAACCTTTATATTTAAAGCGTTTCATAATAAAACCTCCACTGCTATTTATTTTAATAAATAAATAATGCTTTGATACGGTAGCTTATAATTAATGAGCACATTAATCCGAATTAGTTAAATTTAGTGCTTCTTTAGTAAGTTGCAACGTAAGTTATCCTTTAAAAAAGACGAGTCCACGGTTGAACTCGTCATTGTAAATATATAAGACTAATAACTTTACTTTTCTTGAAGTGCATCGATTCGCTCGTGCAGTACCGGATGCGAATGATTAATGAAGACGTTTAAAGGATGCGGGTTTAAGTTACTCATGTTACTGCGCGTTAACGCTTTTAAAGCACTAATAATTTCTGCCTTTTGATACGTTTCAGCAGCGTAACGATCAGCTTCATATTCATACTTCCGCGAAAGCGCGTTATTCATCATGTTCGTCAAGTAACCAATTAATGGGAAGATTTCTTGGAATAAAAGTAAACCAAAGATAAACTCTAAGTTTGTGACGTTAAAAGCACTCGCTACTTCGCCTAAAGAAACGAAATAAAAGAGTGTTACAAGCATTAAGCTAATTGTTAATAAAGAAAAAGGCATTAACTTTAAAATATGTTTATGTTTGGAGTGACCGACTTCATGCGCTAAAACAGCGACAATCTCTTCTTCAGTTAAGTTTTCAATTAGTGTATCAAAAAGCACAATCCGCTTCTTCTTCCCAAAGCCAAGAAAATAAGCATTGGCTTTGCTTGAGCGTTTTGAAGCGTCAACAACATAAATATTTGTAACCGGGAAATCAATTTCTTCGGCGTACGCGATAATTTTATCTTTCAAAGAACAAGGTTCCATCGGTGTCATTTTATTAAACAAACGGGAAAAGAGCGGTTGCAAAATTGGCATTAACAAAATAAGGACAACTGTTGCACCAAGCGCAACACCTAGAAAAATATAAACGTTTTCAAATGCGGCGTAAAGAATGTTTAAAAGATAAACAAACGTTGCGAGTAAGACAGTAACTAAAACAAACTTAATTAAAGTATCTTTAATAAAAAGTTTCTTCGTTGTTTTATTAAAGCCGTACTTTTCTTCAACGACAAACGTTTCATAAAAATTAATAATTGTCGTAAAGATGCCAAGCAAACTAACAAACGTCGCGACTAATAAAGTTTGTAAGTATAAGCGCGGCGTGAGCGAGACGATAAAATTAAAGATTACGCTGTGTAAGTTAAAACTAAATAAAACTAGGGCGACAAGAAACGTCGTAACGTTATAAATAAGCGCAACTTTAAAGCGGTCTTTCTGGTAACGCTGCCACTCATGATACTTTGCTTCGTCATAAATATCTTGGACCGTTACCGGTAGTGGTTTTTTAGCTTGTTTTAGTTCAAGTAACTTCAGTGTTATGTTAATGATAAAAACAATGATAATTAAGGCTATTAGTAATATTTTCATCGTTATTCACCTTCCTTTATAGTTATAACTATAACATATAAGGTGATATGAACGCGTCAAGCTCTTTAAAAGAGAGTAAACTTATACGTTATTTTCCGGTAATAAGTCTCGTCTGCCCCTATTTCAATTTCTTCGTATTTACCGTCCTTTTCTCGGACAACATCAACTGGTTCAATCGCGAGCGCTGCATGTTTTTGAAGTTTGCCAAAATTTTCTACTAAGTACGGCGCAGGGAAGTTCGTTGCGTAAAGTTGCACCGCAGCGTAGTTTGAAGTTACTTCTAAACTTAAATTTTGTCCTTTAAAAACGATTTTACCGTCATGCAAAACATAGAGATGATCAAGACCACAGCTTGGTCTTTTGTAAAGAGCCGGATTAAAGACGAGTTCTTTAAGCTCTTTCTTTTTACTTAAATCTAAAGCGTCGCCTGGACTTAATTTAATGAAATTCGTATTAATTTGTTCATCGTCAAAGTCATAATATCCAATCGTGTTTGCTTTGAGTTCGTGCTTTAAAATATCGCCTGAACTATCTAAATTAAAATAAGCGTGATTCGTAATATTAAGTAATGTTCTTTCTTTTGTTTTAACAGCGTACTCAGCGCTAATCCCGTCACTTAAGAGCGTATAAACCACGTAAACGATATAGTCACCATTAAATTTATCAACATTTTCAAAGTGTTCATACATAAACACGATTCGTTCTTTTGTTTGTTCTTTAACCGTAAATTCTTGAAAGGAAAAGCCGTTTGGACCGCCGTGAAGCGTATTTTTATTGTGTTCATTTTTATCGAGTTCTACTACTTTTTCACCTATTTTGTAGCGGGCGTTTTTAATCCTGCCAGCAACTGGTCCAACCGTCGCACCGTAGTAACCGGCGTCAGCCTTTTTATAATCAGCAAGATTCCTATTTGTTAAAATAACATTCCGCTCGAGCGGTTTTATTGTTAACCTGAGTACGGTAGCGCCTAAACTTAAAAATTCGGCACTAATAAAACTGTTTTCTAAATTATATATTTTCATGTATCTTGTTATTTATCAAACACGGAAACTATTTAAGAATTTCTTCAAGTTCTTCAATTAAAATATATTCGCCATAGTTAATTTCTTTTGGAGCTTTGTCCGTATAGCGCATAATAAGCGTTCCATCCGAAACGCTTTGCTCAACAAACCCCGAAGGTTCTAACGTTTGTTCGATTTCAACTAGCTGTTTAAGACCAACTTCAATCAGTGTGTTGCGTTCAAAAATGAAAACATAGTGGACATCAAATTTTTGGAGATAATCGAGTTCACCACCAAGGTAAAAACCACGTTTAATCGCATCAGCAATGTCATCTTTTCCGGTAGTTAAATCAGTTAAAGAAATTTTCATTTCAATCGTAAACATCGCTTCATTTTCGTATAGTTTAAGCTTATCGTAACCTAATTCATGAAGGTCTAAAATTAAATCTTCGTCAAAAATGTATTTCGCTTCTTCCATGTCTAATTCGAGAATAGGAATATCAAGGTCATATAATATATCGTATAACGTATTATATTGATTACCGAAAGCCGATGTTTCTTTTTTCATTTTATATTGACCGTTATAAAGATCTAAATTATACCACTCATAATCAAATTGTTGATTGGTATCATATTCAAGATCGAAATACGTGTAATTTTTCGATTCGTAACCACTAATACTTGCGCTAAGTTGTCCATCTAATTCAGTATAATCGTAATCAAGATCAAGCCATAAGTCGTCATTTTTTGTATCAATTACATTTTTATTCGTGAGATTCATCTCATTCACGCCTTCTTCTTCTAAAACATACACCGAGGCGTGATGATAAATATCAAGAAAGCTATCTGCTTTATTTTTAAAAGTTAAACGATCGATTTTCCTTTCAAGTTCAAGCGGATTATATGTTACTTCTTTACCTTGAACTTTCGGCATTTTTGGTGCACCTTTTTGACAAGATGTTGCATTAAACAAAAGTCCCGCCATCCCGAATAATAATAAAATTTTACGTGTCTTTTTCATTTTCATTGCTCCTTATTTGTTTTGCTATGTTGTTTGCTGCTGTATAAATTACATTTTACTACAATTAAACTGATAGTTTAAGTGTTACTAAAACGGCCAATACTAGTGAATGTAAGTTTCTTTTTGCGGCAGACACTAATTTTAATCCAACATTCTCACTTTATTGAAGAGCATAACACAACATCTTTGTGACGAAAACCACCTCATCATAAATATGATTAATATTTGAATGGTTGCAAACAAATACCAGTCACCTTTATAGTATTACTATAATTTATTCTTATGCTCTAGTTTTATTTAGTTCAGCAACCCATCTTAGAACACCGTTTTATGTTAAAATACAAGAGACGTTTGCATTCATAGTATTAACTACGAATTTACATAAAATCAATCTGGAGCAATAAAATGAATAAAAATCGGAAATTCAATAGTCTTTTAGTGGGAACACTGTTGATGACAACAGCAATGCTACTCACATCAGTTATAACGCGAGAGAAAAGCTTTGAATATACACATTTTAAGGCACTGCAACCGGAAGTTGTGGAAACAAAAAGAGTGTGGGTAAGTGAAAAGAAAATAAATGGTAAAAATGCTTGGAGCTTTGACGATGCAATCGTTTCAATACACTATTGGGGCGGTGGCAGTGATACAGATTGGCCTGGAGTCGCGACACTGTATGACGCTAATAATGATGCGCATTATTATGATTTGCCAACAAATATTAATGATTACTTATTTGCAAGAATGGGACCAGATGGTGACTATTGGGGTAGAAAAACGAGAAATTTAACTTTCCAAGAATCCATTAATAAAATTTATGAAATAGAAGAGTTTGGGGATAATGAAGTTTCTCCAGCTGACTTCCAAGATTTCACGCCCGTTGCAACTGATGTTGTCGCAGATTTTACGGCTAAAACTAGTGATGCTAGTTATGTTTGTGATGCTAGCACTGTTATTAAAGAGCTTAATTACTATTACTACGAGCTCACGACGTTTGAACGTGAACAGTTCAACAGTTTAGACGTTGGTGGCGGAGCGACTGGTCTTGACCGGATCAATTATCTCATTGAAAAATATAATATCACTAACGCCGATGCACTAATCACAACAAACTTAGCTGCAGATAAAGCAGGAATTGTTCTCCCCGCTTATGTTGCTGAAAATTTCACTTTACCAAAGTACGGCAATAACGGCGCAATTATAACATGGGAATCAAGTAACACTAACCTGATTAATATTGACGGGTGGAATGCGAAAGTAAATCCTGCAAATGCTACATCAGTAACCCTTACAGCGACGCTTCGTCTTCTTAATCAAGAAGATACGCGTGATATTACTGTTACTGTTCATGATCCAGAATGGGACGGTGACGTAAATGACATGTACATTCCGACACTTGCCGGTTTCTCAAGTGCACGGCCCCAAGATCCTGGCTACCCGCATAAGGAAGAAGATGCCATTGTTCGTCCAGCTTTTAACAACTTTACATTTCCCGAAGACGCACGGGTAACACCAACAAACCAATATTTAGAATTTTGGCACCCAGAAACAAAACTTAACGTTGAGATTTTTGGTGACCCAGCAATCTTTGCATTAATGGATACGCACGGATTTTATAATGACGACCCAAACGGCAATAATAATGACTTATACTGGCCCGTAAGCGTGCGCTTAACTGTAAACGGCCGGAAGTATGTTTATTACGAAGTCGGCATGCGCCGTAAAGGTAATACATCGCGAAACCATCATTTCTGGGATCATTACCGCAATGAGTTCATTACTTCATTTAGTTTCAAACTAAAGTTTGATGAACGCTGGCATAAAGATATTTACGCGCCGTTTGGCTTACAAAAAGATTGGGCGAAAGGTGACCCCGATTACGACGCCCGCGATAACCGCACTATCATGCATGATGACGCGGGTAATAACGGCATGAGTAAGATTGACTTTAAATATAACAAGACTGACGACCAAAGTATGACAAACCAACCATTCGCCTTTAGTTTTTTCCAAAAGCACGGCCTTGTTAGTCAAAACTCAACACTCACCCCGCTCCAAATGAACGGAACCCGGTTTGGCATTATTACGCTTAACGAAGCAACAGATAAACATTTAATTCGTCGCTACTTTGCGAGTGGTGCTGATAACGGTGACCTTTATAAAGTTGGTTGGGGTCCCGTTTCAAAGTACGGCGAAGAAAAAAAGGGCAGCTTAATGATTGAAGACGTCCGTTACATTGATGGCGACCCGAGTAACGGGCTTATTCCTGACGGCATTATTGGCGAACAAGATAAGTTTAGTGGCTATAACCCGGCTTACGACGCGAAAGAACTTCATAAAGATACGGTTAATCACGGTAATCTTGTTAATTTAATGCAAGTCTTAAAAGATAACGAAAATAAGGCTCCAGGAGATTATACAGCCGCACTTGAAGCGGTTGTCGACATGAATAGCTTCTTAGTTTACGCCGCTGCAGCGTATTTAACAGGAAACCCCGATGACTTACGGAATAACGGTAACAACTACTACATCTACTTTGATCCAAGCGATAACAACCGTGCGCACTTTATTCCTTACGACTACGACTGGGCGATGGGCTTAGGTTGGGACGGTAATAGTGCGAACGGCCAAATGGGAAATATCCCCGTTAACCATAGTAAAATGCAAGGTAACGGTCGTGTTTGGCAGGAAGTAAGACTTTTCTGGTATACCGTTGTTGACCGAAGTGATTATGGTTATGATGCACCATTTAATATTACACGCAACCCTGCTTACTTTAATACATATAAAAATAATCTTATTCATATGTATGACGAAGGTTACTACAGCACAGCAAACTTCCTAGCGCTTCATAATCATTATGTAAACAATTATCAAGATTTAATCGCTGCTGATGTTGACATGACTTGGTCCGGTTTTTATAGCACAACATCGACTGTTAACTTTATGAATAATATCGGTGAACAAGTTAATAATATTCGCTAATGACTGAACGACACATTGTCAATTAAGTTCGTTGTGTAACGATAATAGACACTCTTTTTAATAAAATTGCAACCGATATTCGTTCGTTATAATCTACCAAAACAATCTTTTTTCGACAATTCGTTCGTTATACTCACCCAAATATAATTACATGTTTAACAATAAATAAAGCAGTTATGAACAATTTGTAGATAACCGCATTTTTAAGGTTATTTAACCTTTTTTTGCATTGACTTTATTTAATTCCTCACCACTTTAGAAGTTAAAATTATAATACAACACAAATAGCACCAAAGTAATCTATTGACTGTCGTTTATAAATAGATACTCATAACGGGTCGAATTCATCCAAGTTGCGCCATCCAATAAACCGTCAAAAAAAGACGCATACAATGCGCCTTTCGTGGATTTAATGGGGTGACCGAGGGGAATTGAACCCCCGAGTGTCTGGTTCACAGCCAGATGTGTTAACCGCTTCACCACGGCCACCAACTAAAAATATAATACTTTAATTTTACTGCGTTGTCAAAACTTTTGTAACGAGTTTTAAGATTGGAAGTTCACGCCTAGCAACAAGAAGCGCGACACCTGTTTGTTTTAATTGGTTTAAATATAGTTTTTGCGCTTCTTCGAGCGTTACCCAAATAATTCTGGCAATTAAACGGCTTTCTCTTTCTTCATAGTGATTCGGCACTTTCTTAACTGTTTTAAGTAAATAGTAATACGAAAAGTTTTCTTGTTCAATTAAGTTGTAAAAGTCATGCACGATCCCAAGCTTTGTTTGTAGTTTTGTTTTGTAGCCAAGTTCTTCTTCTGCTTCACGAAACGCAGCGTCTAGACACGTTTCCCCGAGCTTTTTACCGCCGCCAGGGAGTTCATAGTAATTCCGTTCACCAAACTTATCCGTTGCAACAATATGCGTTAAGGCAATTTTATTGTCGTTATTTAAAACAACCGCGCGACTCGCGATTCTTGTTTTCGTGATCCGGCCTAATGGGTACTCGGTATCTTTTAAACTTGTAATTAATTTCATTAGTGTTTTTCTTTTCTTTACATTAACGGCGTAAATAGCCGTGCGATACTTTCGAAGAAACGGCGGATGATGCGGCCTTTATAGTCGGCAGGAACAAGTTTAGCGTTCTTTGTTTCGTTGAAGAAAGCCTTTGTCATTTGTGCGTTTACTGCTTTGTCATAAATAAAGACCGTCATTTCAAAATTTTGTTTAAAACTTCTTATATCAATATTAAACGTGCCAATACTTGTAATTTCGTCATCAATTAAAAGCGTCTTTGAATGCATAAAGCCGTTATATGTATAAAACCTTACCCCATGCGGTAAAAGTTCTTTCATATAAAAAGTTGTGCTTAAATAAACCGACTTCTTATCGGCAATACCTGGAATCATTATGCGCACATCAACACCACTTTTCGCCGCAGTTGCGAGCGCAGCGATAAAACTTTCATCAGGAATAAAGTACGGTGTTTGGATGTAAACTTTCGTGCGCGCGTTATAAATTGCCTTAATATACGCTAGTTTAATTTTTTCGTCGCGCGAATCGGGTCCCGAACTAATTATTTGCATCACTTTGTTACCCGCCTTCTTTTGCGGCGTAAACTTCATCTTTTCCGCTTTATGCGCACTAAAATTATAGTCTTGCATGAAACGAAGATTAATTAACGTCACCGCATCGCCTTCGACTCGAATTTGTGTATCGTGCCACGGATAAAGTTTCTTATCTTTATTCGCGTACTCGCGGCCAACGTTCGCGCCACCGGTATACGCAATCTTCCCGTCAACGATAACGATCTTGCGGTGATTCCTGTAATTAACATTCCGGAAGAAAAATTTAAAAATACTTGGTAAGAAACTATACACTTCACCGCCCGCTTTTTTTAAACGGCGGAAAAAGAACGGCCGTAAGCGAAATGAACCAACATGATCATAAATTAAACGGACCTTCACGCCTTCATTAACTTTCTTAATCAGTAATTCACGTAGTCTTTTCCCGTATTCGTCACCTTTAATAATAAAAAACAAAATATTCACGTATTCTGTTGCGTTTTCAATATCTTGAAACATCGTTTCGTACATTGCCGCGATATCGTGCATTACTTCAAGCTTATTCGTATCGGTTAAAACACTGCCTTGATCAATTAAGTTATAATACGCAAGCTGCGCGGCAGCGTCACTTAAATGTGTATCTTCAATTAAGAGTTTTTTTTGCATTTCTAAATGGGCAAAGTACTTCTCGTCTTCCGTAATTTTCGTGAGAAACTTTTTCTTTTTGCCAATGTCCGGCCCTTTGCCAAAGATTACATACGCAAAAAGGCCAACGCCTGGTAACGCCATTAAGACAAGCAGCCAGACTAAAAGTGAACTATAACTCCGGTTTTCAAAAAAGACGAGACTAATCACGGCGATGATATTAAGGCTATAAATAATAATGAGAATAATGCCAATTAGTTCCATCGATAATATTAACTTCCTTACTTCTTTATTTCGTCTTAGGACGAAAGACTGCTTATATTATATAGTATTTCTAGAAATTATGTGTCTCTTCATATAATAAGTGTTACTGCTTCTCAACAAAAAAACACCCGAGGGACTCTTTAAATTTTATTGCCGTCATTATCTACCTCACTGGCAAGACCTTTTCCGCTTTAAGTTCTCTAAACTGTGAATTTACCACCTTATTACGCGCGAGCAAAAACGTTGGGTGACGATGTGTACTTAAAAAGTTTTTCTTTAGTTGTCTAAATTTATTAAATTAACAATTATTTTTATAATAGTCGCATGTTCCTTAGGATTGGAGAGTGCAATTAATAAAACAATTGCTACTAAAGCGTTATCTTCTAAAATTCTCGTACCATCTTTTTTATATAAAATTCCATAAATATCTAAGAACCAAAGGAAAATTGCTGCCGCAATACGTTTATTACCATCATAGAAAGCATGATTTTTTACGACAAAATACAATAAATTAGCGGCTTTTTCTTCAATTGAAGGATACATATCTCTTCCAAATGCTGATTGATAAATGGCGTTAAGTGCACTTTCAAATGATTTATCTTTTTCTCTACCAAAAAGTACTGATTTTTCATAATCAGGCATAGCTTTTATTTGCCTAATTGCTTCCTGATAATCAAGTCTTACCTTATTATTGTCTTTACGAATATTTACAATCTTAAGTGCTTGATGGTCATACTTATCAAGAGTATCGAGACCATAGGCATATTTCGATATAATAAGCAGTAATCCCGCTGATTCACTGCTCGTTAATTCCTTACGATTTACCATATCTGCGATCATCTTGATCGTTGAAGAAAATTCTTTATAGTTTTGTTCACTCTGACTAAGTCTTTGAGTATCAATTGCAAATCCTTTGTACATGTAATCTTTCAAGACATTATTGGCCCATTTTCTAAAAATAATGCCTCTTTTAGAATTCACGCGGTATCCGACTGAAATAATAACATCTAGATTATAATAGTCCATTTGCCGTACAACTTTTTGCATTTTTCCGGTTCGATAATCAACAATATTTAACTCGGTTGCATTTTTTGCAACTGAGTCAATTGGATCTAATTCATTTGATTTAAATATGTTACTGATGTGACGAGAAACTGTCGATTTGTTTTTGTCAAAAAGTTTCGCTATTTGTTCTTGAGTTAACCAGACAGTATCTTTGTCCGGAGTAATTTTAACTTGTAATTCGAAATCATTGTCTTTAAAAATAATAATTTCATTTAGTTTTTTCATTATCATTACTCACCCACACTTATAACTACAATGGGATGAGTAAAAACATTACAGGATATTTATCTTTTTATTATTATACTCGTTTTAAGGTACTTTAATTAACAGTACTTCTCCAACATAAGCTTATTTCTATAATAATTGTTACCATTAACAATTAATGAATCCTGATCTACTTTTAGTTTACTTAGTGTTCAACATTTGTCAGCATATATTCCGATAAGTCAGGGGACCGCCAACTCCAACAAAAAAAGTCCCGAAGGACTCTTTAAATTGTAACTGGCGGAAGCACTGAGATTCGAACTCAGGCGGGGCGTGAACCCCCTATCGGTTTTCAAGACCGACCCCTTCAACCGCTTGGGTATGCTTCCGTTAAACTCTTCCACAGGAATTATATTACAACACAATAATTTATTCAAACTAAGTATCGTAATAAAAAGGCGCATTGCTGCGCGTCTTTTTGGTGGACCCTGGAGGACTCGAACCTCCAACCGACCGGTTATGAGCCGGGAGCTCTAACCATTGAGCTAAGGGTCCGTGGTAGCTGCGGAGGGACTTGAACCCCCGGCCTACCGGGTATGAACCGGTCGCTCTAAACCAACTGAGCTACGCAGCCAAATGATGGTGGAGCCAAGGGGGGTCGAACCCCTGACCTCCTGCTTGCAAAGCAGGCGCTCTCCCAATTGAGCTATGGCCCCATATTAACTGGTCGGGATGACAGGATTCGAACCTGCGACCCCCTGGTCCCAAACCAGGTGCACTACCAAGCTGTGCTACATCCCGATGCTTTTGTAGTTTATCAAAGAACCAACTTTTTGTAAAGATAAATAACAACGAACAAGAAAGTGCGTTATTATTCGGGAAGTAAGTGGTTGTTACGAACGTTTTTTACTTCAGTTTTAAATAACGATTCATAATCGTCGTGTAATCTTTTAAATACGTTTCTTTGTTAAATAAATGTGTTGAATAATTATGCAGTTCACGTGGTTTTTGGGCGAGTTCACTAATCTTTTTACTTAAGTAAAGATGATCGCGGTCACTTACTTTCGTAATTCCCTTGTGTTCGCTCCAAAGTTCAAGTTTCGAGTCAAGTCCGATAAAAATAATCGGCTTTTTCGCCGCAAGCGCGCTCGCGGTTTTTAACGGTAAAGCAGTACTTATAATGCCCGGTAAAATCGAGATTAAGTTAACGTCACTAGTTTTATAAATAAGCGCACTTTCTGCGACTTTAAGCGGCGCATAAAATGTCGTATTAACAATATTTTCATCTTTAATCCTGGCGCTAATTCGTGCAGCCTGGCTCCCTTCACCAAAAATATGGAAGGCGATGTAAGGATCATTTAAGAGATGTTTAGCCGCGGCTAAGATAACATCGACATCTTGCACGTAGCCAATATTACCAGCGTAGACAACATTAAATTTATTTTCGTTAAAAAACGGATTCTTTTTATGGGGAAACATTTTGACATTACTAATATCAAAGTTATAAATAACATTCAGCTTATCCGCGTACTTCCCTTTCCGTAAAAGTGTGTCACGCATTGTTTGACTAATTGTCACAATCTCCGTTGCCCGCTTTAAACTTTTCTTTTGGAAAAAGTTAAAAAAGTGGTAAAACGGATTGCGCCGTTTGAAAATGTTGTTTGGGTAAATATCTTGCACGTTATAAATCACCGGAATCTTTTTCCGCGCGGCATACTTCGTAACAAGATAACTATAAAGGAGCGGCGGATTACTGGAAACAAAGATTAAATCACTATCAAGTTTGCGTAAGTAACGGCTAAGATTAGTGCTGACACTAATGTAGCGACGGAGTAAATTCCATTTTGAAAAGTTTTCGGGCAGATAAGTAAAACACTTCACGCGGTGAATAAAAAGGTTTTGTTGCCGTTCAATCGTTGTATTTAAGTACTTTTCAATGTCAACTTTACTTAAACCACGAGTCGGGTTTGGCGTAACAATGTTCACCGTAAAGCCTTTGGCTAAATAGTAATCGATTAATGGTTGAAATAAATAGTTGATTGTTGGTTTTTCCGGCTCATAATAGAAGAGCATAAACGTAATCTTCATATCTTATATTTTAGCATAAAGAACAGTATTAATAATGTTCGACATGTTTCCCAAAAATAAAAAAATGGCGCGCTCAGGAAGACTTGAACTCCCAACCTCTAGATTCGTAGTCTAGCACTCTATCCAGTTGAGCTATGAGCGCGTCATTAGTATTATAAACAAACTAAATATTTTTGCAAGGGTTCTAGTGTTATTCACCGTACTTTTCAAAAAGCATTGCCCCGTATTCGTTCGTCACGTTTTTAAAATGTTCGGCAATTTCGTCTCGCGTTAAGTTTTTGTCATATAGCGGTTTAACGTATTCTTTTTTGCCGATATAAAGGGCATTATGTTTTTTCGAGTAATAAAGCGGATAAATTGGAATGTCGATGTTCTTCTGTTTGTAATAACGTTCATGAAGTAAAGCAAAGCCGCCGTTATAGCCGACTAATTCATCTTTATACCCGGCTGTGCTATCTTCGGGGAAAATTAAGATGCCAATACCCGCGTCAAGTGCATCGATACTATTTTTAATCGTATAACTTAACCGTAAATCTTGGTACGTCGGAATAAGCTGCATGCCGCGGTAAAGCATTTTGCTAATCACCGCTAAAAGTGTTGCTAAAATAAACGATTTAAACTTTTTGTAACCAATTTTTTGCTGATAAAAAACGTAATAAAGATATTTCCACCGTGTTGGATAGTTCCCAACCATTTCATAAGTTCCCCACGGGACGATAAAGGTTGGCATATAAAGCGAAAGCGTAATTGGCCCGCTTGCACCGCTATGGTTACTTAAAAAGATTGCATTCTTTTCAACCGGTTCATCATTTAAGTCAATAATTACTGGTGACTTTTTAAAAAGTTTTACAATTCCGCGAAACGGCCGGAAAATTGGTCCGTACTTTGTGCGAAATTTTCTTCTGCGTCTATTCATAATACTTGTCCTCGCTTATATTGTACCCTTCGTGAATAAGTAATGCTTTTTTATTGCTTAAGCCGCCGCCATAGCCGCCAAGTTTATTCCCAGCCGCAACAATGCGGTGGCACGGAATAAAGATTGATAACGGATTTTGTCCAACAGCTGTTCCAACGGCTTGTGCGCTCATTCGCGAGCGTCCCAGTTCTTTTGCAACTATATTACTTAAGTTACCATAAGTAACTAGTTCACCCAAACGAAGTGTTTTAAGATTTGCCCAAACTGTTGCTTGAAAAGCCGTCCCGTTTGTGACGTGCGGCAGTGTGAATTCTTGATCAACCCCATCAAAATATTTATCAAGCCACGCTTTTGCCGCTTGTAAAACTGGTAAGTTTTCATTTAAAACAGCACCTTTAAAAAAGTCACGCTCAACTTCATTTTTAAAACTTGCAAAAATAAGTGCCGATTCAGTGCTAAATACGTAAAACGGGGCAAATGGAGTTTCGTAAATAAAATAATAAAGTTTTTGAGTCATAACTACTCCTAAATTTGCTTTTAAAGTTAAATAACGTACTTTTTCGTTTCTTTATTAATAAAACCTAAAACAAGGCTCACGAAAAGACCGGGTCGTTCGTACATTGAAGCGTGACCGGCGTTTTCAATTACAATATGATCACTATTTTTAATTCTTTCCGCTAAAAAGACTTGTTCTTCAATTGGCGTTAAATAGTCTTGACGACTACTCACAATCAGCGTTTCTTGAGTGATTAAAGTAAGTTTACTCCGTACATCATGGTTTTCTGCGCTTTTTGTGAGTCGGACAAAACCGTCAACAATTGTTTTATTACTAAAAAGCGGCACGAGGATCTTTTCGCGGTTTTTCATCCATTCAAGATTTTTTTCGTAAAACGCCGGCGAATAAATCATCGGAATACTTGTTAAGTAGTAAGCGTGACCATTCCCGCTTTCGGCCGCGTAATTCCACGCGTCACCGATATCTTTAAGCCAAGGTGACGTATAGGCCGCGCTATTAAAAAGAGCAATCCGTGTTGCATATTCCGGGTACTTTACAACAAACTGTAAAAGTACTTCGGCACCATAACTTATGCCCACAATTGGTAAACTTTTAATTTTTAAGTGATCGAGTAAAGCTTTAACAACTTCAACTTGCAAGTCTTGTGTATAACTTTCACGCGCTTTACTACTTTGCCCTTGATCAAGAAAGTCGACAAGAATCAGTGTATTATCGCGGGAAAACTCTTCTATAAACGGAACCCACGACTTTGTCGACATCATAATCCCGTTTAAAAGAAGAAACGGTTTCTTACCGTTGCCATAGACTTCATAATGAAAGTCGTAATCGTTATATTTAAACGTTGCCATTATTTTTTCCCCGGATGAAGACCTAGCTTAACGGCTTCGTTAAAAAGTTCTTCACGGAATTTTGGATGCGCAATACTAATTAAAAGTTCAACGCGTTCGGGCACGGTTGTCCCCGTTAAATGCACAACACCGTACTCGGTAACAACGTGATCAACGTCATTACGTGAAAGGGTAACCGCTGCACCAGGCTTTAAGATTGGGACAATTTTACTTACTTCTTCGCGTTCACCGGTTTCTGGATTACGAACCATCGCGGTCGAATATAGCGCGATAAAACTTTTGCCGCCCTTACTAAGTTGTGCGCCGGTGGCAGTGTTAACTTGACCACCAGTACCGCTAAATTGGCGGACACCAATAGATTCGCTTGCACATTGACCCATTAAGTCAATTTCTAGTGTCGAGTTAATCGAAATTTGGTTATCATTTTGCCCAATAACGTACGGATCATTGATGTAATGGCCGTCGAGAATTTGCACAACAGGATTATCATCGATAAAGTCATAAAGTTCTTGTGTACCAAGCGCGAAACATGCAACCATTTTACCTTGATGCGTCTTTTTGTACTTACCGCTAATTGCCCCAGCTTGATAAAGTTTCATAAAGCCGGTTGTGAGCATTTCCGTATGCACACCAAGATCTTTTTTATTCACAAGGGCACTAGCGACGGCATTTGGTATCCCGCCAATCCCCAGTTGGAGACAGTCACCGTCATTAATCATTTCAGCAATATAGTTACCGATGATTTTTTGCACTTGTCTACTTTTCTTTTGTTTTAGTCGGCACTAAAGCTTAATTTTCATTGTGTGGTAGTTAAATGTTGTAAAGCCGCCTTCTCGTGTCGAGATGAAGACTTCTTGCTTCACATCATCAACCGTAA
>DASRNI010000028.1:0-276705 GCA_035647455.1 Bacilli bacterium
TCATTCGGAGGCTTTTCAATTGCGCTAATCTTTTATTTACTTTTTACGAAATCTCTTTGCATAGTTTGCTTTATTCGTTTGTTTGCTCCGAGCAATCGCAAGGGCATCGCCCGGCACATCTTGATTAATCGTTGAACCACCGGCAACATACGCACCATCGCCAATTACAAGCGGAGCGATAAGCGTCGAGTTTGAACCAATAAAGACATTTTTGCCAATTTTTGTTTCAAGTTTATTTTTCCCGTCATAGTTAGCAGTGATTGTTCCTGCGCCAATATTTGCGCCTTCATCAACGAATGAATCGCCTAAATATGTAAAGTGGGCAACTTTAACGCCATCGTTAAGCCGCGTGTTTTTAAGTTCAACATAATTACCAAGGCGGACGTTATTACTAACAATTGAATTTTGGCGCAGTCTTGCAAATGGACCCACCGTATTATCGTGCGCAATAGTGGAGTCGGTAATATGACTCATTGTTATTGTGTTGTTGCTGCCAATGTTGACGTTTTCAAGATAAGTGTTTGGACCAATCTCGTTCGCATTACCAATAAAGCTTTTGCCTAATATTGTCGTGCCTGGATGAATAACTGTATCTTCAGCAATTTTTGTGTCAGGACTAATATACGTATTTTCAGGATCAACGATTGTCACGCCTTCAAGCATTAACTGCTTATTTACACGCCGTTTTAATAATGTTGCGGCTTCGCTTAATTGGACGCGGTCATTTGTCCCGAGCATTTCATTTTCATCACGGAGTACGTGTGCGCCAACTTTATAACCTTTTTGATTAAAGAGCTTAATCGTATCAGTTAAATAAAGTTCGCCTTGCTTGTTATCAGTATTTAAGTTATCAAGTTCAGCGAAAAGTTTCTTATTATCAAAAACATACATCCCCGCATTAACTTCACTGATGCTTGTTTCGCTTTCTTTTAAGTCAGCTTGTTCAACAATACCGGCAACATTGCCTTTTTCTGTACGCACGATACGGCCGTAACCGTGCGGGTTTGTTAAGTCAGCCGTAAGAACGGTTAAGTCGTTTTTGTTTTCAGTATGGGTCTCAAGCATTTTACGTAATGAATATTGCGTAATTAGCGGCACATCACCACTTAAGATGAATGTGACCCCGTCTTCTTCGCCTAAAAGATCTTTTGTTTGCATAATTGCATGACCAGTTCCTTTCTGCTCATGTTGCCAGGCGATCTCGGCGCGACCTTCAACTAAACTTGCCGTGTGTTCGCCGGCAAAACCAACGACAACAACTGTGCGTCCGTTAATTACTGGGGCAGCAGCATCGAGTACCCAATTAATTAACGGCTTTCCTAAAATTTTATAACCAACTTTTGATACGTCATTATTTAATGAGCGCATTCGCGTGCCTTTGCCTGCGGCAAGTACAATTGCATTAATTTTCATTTATTTATTCTCCTTATGTGTGTAAAGTTGTAATTAAAGCATTAAAGCCTAACTTCCGATATTTTTCCCTTAACTTTCTTATTATACTGCGACTTTCACTAAAAACAAATACCGTCGTGCCGCGACCGGCAATGCCAAAGTATGGCGTATTTGCTTTTTTTAAATCGTTATATAAAAAGTTGATATCATCTATTTTGAGTGCCGCGCTTAAAAAGTCATTAGTTAACCGGTCTTTTAAGTCGTTTATTTTGCTTATTTCCGCCGTATTTAACTGCGACTCTTCGGCTTTATTCGCGTTAAGTAATGTTACATAATCTTCGGTTATTTTTTCTTTCATAACAATTTTGCGCGGAAAGATTAGTAATATGTACGGTTTAATCGTTGACTTAACTAATTCTATTTCTTGTGTCTTACTATTAAACGTCGCAATTTTGTTTGTTGCAAAGTAGCTAACTTCATGGCCTATCTCATAAGCAATCTTAAGCAGTTCGTTTTTTGTTACTTTTAGTTTTAACATTTTTATGATTGCCATCATTATATGCCACGCATTACTTGCGCCACTACCTAAGCCGTAACCTGTTGGAACGGTTTTATGAATTTTAATGTGGAAGCATTCCTTAATCTTTAAATAGTTGCGCATAACATTAAGCGCTTGATCGATTATTGCTTTTTCACCAATGTGCCGTGAGTTACTCGCGTAATGAATAATATCGTGCGGGAAGCCAGGGGCTAGAAAGTCGATATCGATCGTATCTTGAAACGCTAACGGAAAGACGAGTGATGAAGTAGTAACTTCGTTTGCTTGTTCATCATACTTTGCCGCTACAGCAATTCTTAATCGAGAATTTGCTTTAATAACCATATATTTATGATAACAAAAACATCCTAATCTTGCTTAATTTCTCCGTTACTAAGTATCTTAAAGAGTGAAAAGAGTTCGGTAGCCGAAAGTTCTTCAGCGCGGGCTTTTTCACTTAACCCGATATTTTCTAAATATGTTTTAATCAAAGTGCGTTCTTTTTCCAGCACGAAATTATTTAAAAGGGTTTTTCGCCGTGCTTTAAATGCCGTTTTTAAGAAGTCATAAAAGGGACGCGGATCAAACGTTTTGTCATGACGAATATACTTAAATACAGTCGCATCAACACGGGGCTTTGGATAAAAGAAGTTTCTCCCAACATCAAAACACTTTGTTAGTGTTCCGGTTATTTCAAAAATAATACTTAAAGGTCCATAAGCTTTCGTTTTCTCTTTGGCAAAAAGCCGACTAGCGACATCGCTCTCGGTCATAAAAACAAATTCTGTTACATGAAAATTACTCACAATAATATACTCAATAATCTTTGTTGTTAAGTAATATGGGAGATTACTAATAACCGCGGTTGTTTCACGTGGAACGTTTGTTTTTAAAATGTTTCCGTTAATAATCGTCACTTCTTGATATGTTTTTTCTAAGTAAGCAACAAAGCCACGATCTAGTTCAACGAGTGTTAAATTACTAAACCGTTCGACAAGTTCGCTCGTTAACGCGCCAAGACCCGGGCCGATTTCTAAAACAGCTTTATTTTCTGGTGAAAGAAGCTCAACAATTCTTTTGATATACATCCCGTTTACTAAGAAGTTTTGCCCTTTTTGTTTATTAGGAAACAGTTTATTGCGCCTTAAAACGCTGATAACTTCGCTTTTTCTCATTATGTATTCCTTTCTGCGATAACTTTAAATGTAATCCCGAGATATTGGAGTTGTTGGTGGATGCTTTTAGTTGAGCCTTTCATTAAGGAATATTCATTTAAAAAGGCTTGTTTTGTCGCTTTGTTCGCTAAGTTTAAGCGGCTAAACTCCCAAAACGGATAATAGTCAATTGTGGCTATTATCTTTGTGCCATAATTATATTCGCTAATTTTATTTAGCAATGCAATCCGGTCCATTTCTGCAACACCAATCTTCCTTTTTGTTTTTATCTCTGTGCGTAAAACATTGATAATAATCGGGTTATTCAAACTATTACCGATTTTTTCGCTAATTTTCGTTCCGTTAATATCTGGATCAGTGATTATAACGATGTTATGAAACTTTTCCAATGCTTGCAAGTGGTTAATTGTTTCACGTGAAACGTTCGTTCCGTCAGTAATTACAATATAATTATTCGTTAATGATTGTAGCAGTGCTTTATCAGTTTTTCCTTCAACAACAAAAACACATGAATTCATTTTATTTAACTAGTCCAAATAGTTTTTTTGCATTATACGTTGTTTTTGCACCGATATCCGTGACACTTAAACGCTTAATGTTTGCGATCTCTTTGGCGATAAGTGGCAGTAAGTGGCTGCCGTTCGTTTTCCCGCGATACGGATGTGGGGTTAAATATGGCGAATCTGTTTCAATTAAGAGCCGATCTATTGGTACAACTTTCGCAACTTCCTTCGGTGTTTTTGCGTTTAAAAACGTTACTGGACCGCCTAGGCCGATATAAAAATCTAAATCAAGAAAGTCTTTGACCATTTCTGCGGGCCCAGAATAAGAATGCATAACGCCTTTATATTGCGCACGATGTTCTTTTAAAACTAAATATGTTTCATTTGTTGCGTTGCGCATATGAATAATTACTGGTTTTTTAAATTTGTTGGCAAGCGCGAGTTGTTGAATAAAAAATGTTTTTTGAAGTTCGCGTTCCGTTTCATCTTTAATCCAATGGTAGTCTAAGCCGATTTCGCCAAGAGCGACAACTTTTGGATGGACTAAAAGTTTTTCAAGTTCTTTTAAGTCACCTGGATCAGTTTTGACACTATCGACAGGATGAATGCCAACTGCAGCGTATACACCGGAAAACTCTTCAGCGAGTTTGATCGCTGCTTTGCTCGAAGCAATATCCCAACCGACAACAACAAAAGAAGTAACGTTCGCTTTATTTGCCGCAATAATATACGCTTCTTCTTCGCCGCTATATTTATAATTATTAATATGACAATGTGAATCAAAATACATCTTTACTTACCTATACAGAAACGTGAAAATATTTCTTTACTTAAATCTTGGTCGCTTGTTTCACCAAGTATTTCTTTAATTGTGAAAAATGCTTGTTGAAGTGAGACGCTTACTAAATCAATCGCAACGTTATTAAGTGCTTCGCTTTTAGCGATTTCAAGCTCTTCATACGTCTTCGTTAGTAGCGCAATTTGACGGGCATTATTTAAACTTGGCCGGACATAACTTTGCTCTTCAACACCAACAACTTCTAAAATCGCTTTTTCTAAACTGCTTAAGTCATTTTGTAAGGCGGAGATATACAGTTTTGTTTCTTGCTTTTCTGTTGCTAAATCGGCTTTGTTATAAACAGTTATTACTTTTTTATTACCAATTAATTTATTAAATGTATTATCTTCCTTTATATCGCGCGCGTCTTTAACGTAAATAACTAAATCAGCTTTGGCAATCGTTTCTTTACTTTTCGTAATGCCAACTTTTTCAATTGCGTCAACACTTTCGCGAATTCCTGCGGTATCAAGGAGAAGAAGTTTAATCCCTTTAAAGTTAATTTCGCCTTCGACAACATCACGCGTTGTTCCCGCAATGTTTGTCACAATTGCTTTTTCTTCTTGAAGTAAGGCGTTTAAAAGTGAAGACTTACCAACGTTTGGTTTCCCGACAATCGCAACTTTTAAACCTTCTTTAATTATTTGCCCTTGTTTACCTTCACTAATAAGTCGTTTTATTTCTTTATTAATTACAGTAACTTCAGCAATAATTTTTTCGTAATTTGCTTCTTCAATATCTAAATACTCCGGATAATCGATATTAACTTCAATTAAACTAATTAAGTCGGCGATCTTTTCACGGATCGGATAAACGATTTTACTTGTTTCGCCGGTTAAAGAAAGCAGTGAAAGTTTTTTTGCTTCACTTGTCGTCGCACTAATCATGTCATTAATTGCTTCTGCTTGAACAAGATCAAGCTTCCCGTTAATAAATGCACGGTTTGAAAATTCACCCGGCACAGCGAGACGCGCCCCATTTTTCACCATCAGTGTAATAATTTCGTTCGCGATGAGCATACTGCCGTGACAACTTATTTCCACAACGTCTTCACCAGTAAAACTGTGTGGGCCAACAAAAACACTAAGAAGCACTTCATCAACTAACTCATCACCTTCATAAATTTTTCCGTAAACAATTTCACGTTTCGTTAATTTTGTTAAATCTTTTGTAAAACTTTTTGAAACAATTTGCAATGCTTCTGGACCAGAAAGACGGATAACCGCGATTGCGCCCATCATTGGTGGTGTAGCTAAAGCAACAATTGTATCAAGCATAAGAAAATTGTAACATAATTCTTTTTTCAAAAGAAAAAAACCACCTTTTCGGTGGTTATTCACTGTCGGGTAAAGCGTCTTCAGGAATTGGTTGCGGTGTTCGTTTATGTTTTATAACGATTTTCCGTTCGCGACCTGTTCCAATTGATTCCGTAATGACGTGACGATGATTTGATAAGGCGTTATGAATCGCTCTTCGTTCATCACTTGGCATTGGATCAAGCACAACAGTTTGTTTTGTTCGCCCAACCTCGTTAGCGATGCGTCTTGCAATGCCGATGACACGACGGTAGCGGTCACTCTTATAATCATTAATATCTAAAAAGACACGAATGCGTTTTTTATATTTAATTGAAACGGCAAGTGTGACAAGTTCATTAAGTGCTTGTAGTGTTTTTCCGTTTTTTCCAATTAAAATTGAATTATGATTTGTGTCCATGTTTAATTTAATGATTTCACCATCTAAATGTGGGGTTATTTTTGGTTCTAAGCCAAGTTCTTTAATAATTAATTCGAGATACTCTGTTGCATATTCAATAAAGTCGGTTGTTTCAAAAACATTAACAATAACGTGCTTACTAAAAAGTCCGCGTTTTTCTTCAACAACTTCATAAGCTAAATTTTCAACATTTATCCCAAGTTCTTCGCTTGCAGTTTTTAAAACATCTTCAAGCGTTTTTGCTTCATATATTCTCATTGTTTTTTCTTCCTTTCCATCGCATAGTGGACAATCAACGTTTGCGAGATTGAAATAAGGGCGCCAACTAACCAGTAAATCCCCATCGCGGCCGGAAGCGAGATTGACATAACAATAATCATAATAAACATTATATTCATCATCATTTTTGATTGTGATTGTTGTTTCTTCGCAGCCGGGTTAGCTTGTGTCCGAGCGATTTGCTTCGTTTTATCTTTATTAAGCCATGTTGAAAGTCTTGTACTTACAAACTGGCTACCAGTCATGAAGAGAAAGAGCACAACCGCTGTCCACCAACCACTGCTAAACCAATTATTAATCATTGATGATCCAAGTTGCGCGTTTAAGTTTAAGCCAAGAACAGCATCACTAGCAAGAACGGCTGAACCGGTCATTGCACCCCAAACCGCAATAAAGATTGGGAATTGTAAAAACATTACAAGTAGTGAGCCGAGCGGATTAATGCCGTGCTTTTTATAAAGTTCCATTTGTTTCTGCGCAAGCATTTGTTTTTCATACTTGTTTGTATCAGAGTTTGGATACCTTTCTTGGAGTCTTGCTAAGTCTGGTTGAAGTGCTTGCATTTTTTGGGCACCGATTGTTTGTTTAAGTGTCGCAAGAATTAAAAGACCACGAACAATAACTGTTGTAATCAAAATTGCACCAACTTGACCCCAACCACCAGCACCAAATGATTGAGCAAGGAAATCTACAAGTGCGGCAACAGGGAAAACGAGTAATCCTTCAATAACACCTTTTTCAAAAGCATACTTCCATGTTTTTGCGGTAATTAAACTTTTTTCGCCTTCTGGGCCGTATTCACCATCATACACCGTGATACAAGCGCGGTTCGCACTAACGCGGCTGTATAAGTTCTCTTTGTAGAAGTTGCTGAAATCACGATCAGGAACAAAGTCATAGCCGTGTTCATTACTTAATTCATAGTTCCATAGCTCCCAATTAGCCCAAAGGTCTTTACCAACAGTTGGGTTTGTGCGGTTTTCTTTACTTCCTAAATACTTTAAGTAACCAAATTCATCAAGTACCGCGGTTTTTTGAGCGTCGGTAATTGTTGAAATTGTATAACTTTCACCGGACTGGACAATGGCAAACGCGAGCACCTTTTCGTCAATCGCCATAAAATATTCAAGCGTTGGGACGTGAAGTCCTGCGTTCCATGCATTGTTTATAATTTGATCAAGAACATCGTTATATTTATGTTCAACTTCAGCAGTTTCTTCGTTTACTGTTGTAATTACACCACTTTCTTGCCGATAAAGCATATGAGCGACGTCTTTTTCAGAACAAAAGCTTTTTGTACAACTAGCTAAAACAAAAACACCAGCGACAAGTGCGCCGATTTTTAAAAACCTTTTTGTATTTTTACGCATGATTAATCTCCATTTTATTAAGCACGTCTGCGATAATCGACGCGAGTTCTTGATAAGTGAACTCGTGAATTTTTGGTTTTGCAACAATTACAACATCAAGGTTAATAACTGTTTTGTAATTTCGCATAATTGCCTTTATTTGTCTTCTAACTTTGTTTCGCACGACAGCGTTGCCAATTTTTTTACTCGTCGCAACGCCTAGACGAAATTTGTTTTCGGCATTTTTAGCCACAAAAATATTAAGAGGTTCCGTTCTTATCCGTTTTCCCTGCTTAATAATTTTGTCAAACTGTTCATTTTTTCGAATCCGATAATCCTTATTCACTATAGTCCTTACGCTGTAAGTTTTTTGCGCCCTTTTGCACGACGGGCACGAATAATGTTACGGCCACTTGATGTCGACATCCGTTTACGGAATCCGTGAACTCGGGCACGGCGGATTTTACTTGGTTGATATGTTCTCTTCATAATGCTCTCCTTAAATGTTCAAGTAATTCAATTATACTCGGGCTTTATTTTAAGTGTTTACAAAGTAAAAGTCAAACGATTGAAGCGTTCAGAGCTTTTTAATGAACCTTATGGTTCACTGCTTTTTGGTGAAATGTCGTGTTTTTGGCGTGAATTTACGTTGTTTTTAGCTCTTTTCCGAAAAATACACTTTTTTATGCACAGCGTTGTGACTTAGAGCGTTAATCGCGTTGATAAACGAATAAAAGATGATTTTATGCACGCTTTTCATTGTTGATAATTTTTTATCATTGGGGAAACGTTTCTTTTTTATCCACGTTGCCCACAGGGAAAACGTTATCCACAGCACTATCCACAGTCAAATTTTGTGGAAACTGTGGATAACACCATATAATCAGCGTAATTTCGCCATTTTATTGTGGACAAAACAACGCGCTTCTGTTTTCACTTTTTTACATGTAAATATTATGTTAAATTGTTGTTATATATTAGGAGGAATAGTTTATGGTTATGTCGGTTTCAGGATTAACGCAAATGTGGGATCGGGTGTTGACGAGAATTAAGGAGAAAATAGCCGACAGACACGTTTTTGACGCTTTCTTTGTTGATACTTACGTCCATTCAATCGATAGTAACGTTATTACCGTAATCGCTAATTCTGAATTCGCAAAATCAATGCTTAGCGCTAATTATAGCGAACTTGTGCGCGATGTAGTTAATGAAATTACCCAATCCGACTATGTTGTTTCATTTATTGAGCGTTCAGAAATCCCAACAATTAAAGAAGCTGCCGCCAAAACAAAAGATTCAACACTCTTCCGTAACGCTAAACTTAATACTAATTTAACCTTCGACAACTTTGTTGTCGGCCAAACAAGTAACCTGCAAGCTTATCAAGCGGCGATCGTCATCGCGAATACGCCTGGCAAACTTTATAACCCGCTCTTCCTTTTCTCAGCATCGGGACTTGGAAAAACCCATTTGCTCCACGCAATTGGTAACCATGTCCGCGCTAATAGTGCCAACTTAAAAGTACTTTACGTCACAGCTGATGAGTTTACCGAAGAATTTATTCGTTTTGTTCGCGAAAATGAAGGTGAATCAATGAAAGACTTTTTCCGAACAATTGACGTACTTCTCGTTGATGATGTGCAGTTTTTAGCAAACAAACCAGGTACTAGTGAGATGTTTTTCCATATTTTTAATACACTTGTAAATAATAATAAACAAATCGTCCTTACTAGCGACCGTCATCCGAGTGAATTAAAGGGGTTAGAAGAGCGTTTAGTGACCCGATTCAATTCCGGTTTACAAATTAGTATCTCAACCCCGGACTTAGAAACACGAAAAAACATCTTACGGAAGAAAATTGAAGCAAACAACCTTGACTTAAATGATTTTGATGAAGATGTCATTACTTTCTTCGCAGAAAACTTCCCGAATAACGTTCGTGAACTTGAAGGAGCGCTTAATCGCCTACTTTTTTATGTTGTAAGTATCGCTCCGACAAAACATATCACGATGGACATCGCTTTAAATTCTGTTCAGTCGCTTGCTAATGGCCGCAGTGCGAAAGCGAAACTTAACGAAACGCGAATTATTAACGTTGTTGCCGATTATTACAACTTAACGCCGGCGCTGCTCATTGGCCGTAACCGCACAAGCCAAGTCGCACTTGCCCGTCACGTTGCAATGTACTTAACCCGGGAAATTTTAGATCTACCGTTTACTCGTGTTGGAAAAGCATTTGGGGGTAAAGACCACTCAACTGTGATAAGTGCGGTCGTAAAAGTGGAGAAACAGTTAAAAGAAGATGCAGCGATGCAGCACGTCATCAAGGAGTTAAAAACACGTTTAAAGTAAGGTTTATGTAATAAAAATCATAAATCATGCTAAAATATAATATGCAAAAAACATGATTGTAATAGGTTGTCCACACAATTCACAGCCCTTATTATTATCATTAAAAGAAAGGAATAAATATATATTATGAAATTTAAAATTAATCGGGAGCAATTTCTTCGCGGACTAACAATCGCTTCACGACCGACAACAACAAAAACTCCGATCCCAATTTTAGGTAATATCTTACTCCAATTAGATGAAACGGGTTTAACATTACTTGGCTCAAATAACGAACTTGCCATTCGCACTCATATTCCAATGAGCGTTGATGAATTAGAAGTGATTCGTGTTTATGAACAAGGAAAAGCGTTAATTTCGAGCAAAATGCTCAATGAATCAATCCGTAAAATGGAAGGTGGCGAAATCGACCTTGAAATTATTGATCAAACTATCGCCCAAATTAGTGATGGTCGAACCGAATATCGTTTAAGTTCGATTAATCCTGACGAATATCCAGATTTAGACTTAAGCAGTGAAGGTACACTCTTTGATATTCCGGCAAAAGACTTTGTTCGTTTAGTAGAACAAACCGCATTTGCGGCTAGTGCAAAAGAACAACGTCCAATTTTAACCGCGCTCAATTTAACGGCACGTAACGGCCTTTTACATGCAGTCGCGACTGATTCGGCACGACTTGCGCAAAAAGTCGTCACACTTCGCGATAACGTTGAATTTGTCGCTAATGTGCCCGCAAAGATTGTCAGCGATGTCGCGAAACTCCTTGAAACACTCATTGATGTTGAGATGATTGAGATTCGCGCCGCGGAAAATAAAATCAGTTTCTCATTCGGAAACACCTTTGTTGTCTCGCGGCTAGTCATTGGGGAATATCCACAAACCCGCAATATTATTCCAAAGTCACACGCTTCATTTTTAGAGGTCAATGCGAATGAACTTTTAAAAGCAATGGATCGTGTTTCAATTTTAGCGTTATCCGACCGCGAGAATATCGTTAAACTAACGCTTAAAGAAGGCGAAGTTATTGTTTCTTCAAAATCACATGCCGCAGAAAGCGCAAAAGAAGTTGTCTCGCTTTGCCGCTACACCGGCGAACCACTCGAGATTTCCTTCAACCACTTACTAGTTGCTTCAGCAGTCAAAGCATGTTTAGCTGAAGATGTTATCATCGGCTTTAACGGAGCGAATAAACCATTCAGCGTTAAAGTTGCGGAAGATGATAGTCTTGTCATTATTGTCACACCAATCCGGACATAATTTTAAAAACATTCGTTTGTAGGCGCCGAGACGCAAAAACGGTGTCGAGCAAGTAGGCGCGAAAAACAATGCCGAAAGGCGATGAAAAACGCGTTTAAAACAACGAAAATTACAAGGGAATATATATATTCCCTTTTTTCTTTATAAATGATATAATACTTTTAGTGATTAAGAAGGAACAAAGAGTTTGAGCGAACGAACATTTATTACGCTACAACAGGCGCTGAAAAAATATAACCTTGTCCAAAGTGGTGGCCATGCAAAAATTGTCATCCAACATGGCGAGGTTTTTGTCGATGGTGCTGTTGAAACGCGGCGCGGTCGCAAGCTTTACGGTGGTGAGTGCATAAGTTATGCCAACACGGAGATTATCGTGAGCCATGATCATTAGTGAACTTGAATTACTGAATTTTCGCAATCACAAAAACGTCAATGTTATTTTCACAAGCGGACTTAATGTAATTGTTGGTGAAAACGGCATCGGGAAAACAAACATCGTTGAAGCAATTGATTTTCTTGGCTTTGCCAAGAGCTTCCGCACGAATGAAAGTCTTCCCCTGATTAAAGAAGGTGAACAAAAAGCAATTATTAACGCCCAAGTTCACACGCCGTCACGAACACACATTGAGATCGAAGTGATGCCACGCCACAAAGTTGTGCGTGTTAACAACAAAACGGTTGGGCGCCTTTCCGCGCTCAGCAAATACGTTAGAGTAACGACGTTTCAACCCGCAGATGTTTTCTTTTTTGATGAGAGTCCGCAAAATCGACGGCGCTTTATCGACACAACGCTCGCAAAGAGTGACGAAGACTACTTAGCAACGCTAATTAACTATGAAAGGTTGCTTAAGGAGCGTAATGCGGCTCTAAAACTTGAAAACAACGATGACGTTATTAGCGTTATCGACGAACCTTTTGTGCAAAACGCACTCGAGCTCGTTAAGAGACGGGAAAAATTTGTGCGGGAGTTAAGTCGTGTTGTTAATGAAACGCTCCAGAAACTAACAAATGAGAAGCTTTACGTCCAGTTAAGCTACAAAGCAACACTCGGCGCAGGCGGCACTACACCGCAAAGTGCACTCGGCACAATAAAGCGCAACCGCGAACGGGAAAAAGTGTTGCAAACAACAACTGTAGGCCCACATCGCGATGACCTAAATGCAACGCTTAACGGGAAAACGGTAAAAACGCATGCATCACAAGGGCAAAAACGGATGATTGCAATCGCGTTAAAGCTTGCACCGTATTTTATGGAAAAGCAAGAACATCGCCGCCCAATTATCGTTTTAGACGATGTGCTCTCAGAGTTAGACGAGACACATAGGGAGCGACTATTAACGTTATTACTTGCGTGTCAACAAGTATTTGTGACCGCAACGGAATATACAAACCACGCCCATTCAATTTATGAAATTGATCGTGCAGGGATAAAAAGGAGGACTTCGACATGAGCGAAGACAAAAAACATCAAGAAATCGACGTAGAACTTGAAGCTGCAAAGGCTGAGATGCGTGCAGGAGAAGAATATACAGCGGAAAAGATTATCGTTCTTGAAGGGCTTGAGGCGGTACGCAAACGGCCCGGCATGTATATTGGATCAACGGGAACAACAGGACTTCATCATTTAGTATGGGAAATTGTTGATAACGCGATTGACGAGGCGCTTGCCGGTTACTGCGATACGATTACTGTAGAAATTAATAAGGATGGATCATTAAGCGTTACCGATAATGGGCGCGGAATGCCGGTTGACATTGTCGAAAAAACACAACTTTCTGCAGTTGAAACAATTTTCACTGTGCTTCACGCTGGTGGAAAGTTTGGTGAAGGAGCTTATAAAGTTGCTGGCGGACTCCACGGTGTTGGTGCCGCGGTTGTTAACGCACTTAGTAAGAAGCTTGAAGTTAACGTCTACAAGTCAGGCAAAGAGTATTACTTAGCGTTTGAAAATGGCGGACACACAATTGGTAAACTAGTTGAAATTGGCCCAACCGACAAAAAAGGTACAAAAGTTACGTTTATGCCCGACGAAGCAGTGTTTACTGAAACAACAACATTCGAATTTAAAGTTGTTGCTAATCGTCTTAAACAAATGGCGTTTTTAAATCGTGCAATTCGCATCGTTGTAAGTGACTTACGCGGCGAAGAAGTGAAAAAGGAAGAGTTTTACTATGAAGGTGGAATTAGTGAATACGTTCGCCACATTAATAAAACTAAATCCGCACCACTAGTTGATGAAGTTATTTTCATTGAAGGTAAAGGCGACTTCCAACAGCATGACAAAACAGTACCGGTAATTGTTGAAGCAGCAATTCAATACACAAATGACTACCGTGAAACAATTTTCACATTTGCCAACAACATTCAAACAATTGACGGCGGAACGCATGAACAAGGTTTTAGACTTGCCATGAACCGTGTATTCAATCGCTATGCTCGGGAAAACAAGATTTTCAAAAATGAAGACGAACGGTTTATTTATGAAGATATTATTGAGGGGATGACGGCGATCATTTCAATCAAGCATCCAAGCCCCGAATTTGAAGGGCAAACAAAGTCGAAGTTAGGTAACCCAGAAGTTCGCAGTATTGTTAGCCAGGTCGTCGGTGAGAAACTCGAAATGTACTTAATGGAAAACCCGAACGAAGCAAGAATCATTATGGAAAAAATCCAACTTTCTTCAAGAGCGCGTCGCGCGGCAAACTTAGCCCGTGAAAGCATTCGTCGTAAAGACGGAATTGAGTTTACAACATTACCAGGAAAACTTGCTGATTGTTCAAGCCGCAATCCTGAAGAGAGTGAACTATTCATCGTTGAAGGTAACTCCGCTGGCGGTAGTGCGAAAAACGGTCGTAACCGTCATACACAAGCAATTTTACCGTTACGTGGAAAAATCTTAAACGTGCAAAAGGCGCAAGAACGACGAATTTATGAAAACGCTGAAGTCGGGAACATGATTCAAGCAATTGGTGCAGGAATTGCTGAAGAATTCGACATAACGAAGGCGCGGTATCATAAAATTATCATTATGACGGACGCGGACGTTGACGGAAGCCATATTCGTGTCTTACTCTTAACATTTTTCAACCGCTTTATGCGTGAGCTAATTAAACACGGCTATGTTTATATTGCGCAGCCGCCATTATATAAAGTTGATTATCGTGGTAAGCAGTATTATTGCTATAACGATGAACAGCTCGAACAACTTAAAGTTGATCTTGACTTACGTGACGGCTATCCGTTCCAACGCTATAAAGGGCTTGGGGAGATGGATGCACAGCAGCTTTGGGATACAACGATGGATCCCGAGCAACGTAAGTTATATCGTGTGACAATTAGTGATGCGATTGAAGCCGATACAATTTTTGAAGAGTTGATGGGCGAAGCGGTCGATCCGCGCCGTGATTTTATTAATGAAAACGCCATGTTTGTGAAGAACTTGGACGTTTAAGGAGTAGCAAAATGAGTGAAGATAATAACAAAAAAGATCATATTGAAGAAAAAAACCACGAGTTTGAAGGAATTCAATCAGGGATTCATGATATCGACGTCGTTGATGAAGTTAAGCGTTCATTTTTAGATTACGCGATGTCGGTTATTGTTGCCCGAGCTATTCCGGATGTCCGCGACGGTTTTAAACCAGTTCACCGCCGCATTGTTTACGGAATGAGCGAAGCGGGAATGACCCCAGACAAACCACACAAGAAAAGTGCGCGAATTGTCGGGGATGTCATGGGGAAATATCACCCACACGGTGACGCAGCAATTTATTCAACATTAGTCCGGATGGCACAGCCATTTAGTTTACGTTACACATTAGTTGATGGACACGGAAACTTTGGTAGTGTTGATGGTGACGAAGCCGCAGCGATGCGGTATACCGAAGCAAGAATGTCGCGTCTATCAACAGAAATGGTCCGTGATTTAAACTTAAATACTGTCGATTTCGTCGATAACTACGACGGAAGCGAAAGAGAACCAGAAGTATTACCATCAAGATTCCCCAACCTTATCGTTAACGGTAGTAGTGGAATCGCTGTGGGGATGGCGACGAATATGTTACCGCACAATTTAAGCGAAACAATCGAAGCGATTAAACTAATTGCCGCCGAACCAGAAGTAACACCGCGCGAAATTATGGAACGGGTGATGCCGGGACCAGACTTTCCCACCGGCGCAACAATTTTAGGTCGTAAAGGTATTCTTTCGGCGTTTGAAACGGGTGAAGGCAGTGTTGTCGTTCGTGCAAAAACACATTTTGAAGAACACCGCGATCGCACATGGATTATTATTGATGAATTACCGTATCAAATTAATAAAGCGCGCCTAATTGAAAAAATCGCTGAATTAGTCCGCGATAAACGCATTGAAGGCATCAGCGATATTCGTGACGAATCAAATAAAGACGGAATGCGCGTTGTTATTGAAGTAAGGCGCGACCACATTCCGGAAATTGTTTTAAATAACTTACTCAAGCAAACAAGAATGCAAACGAGTTACGGGATTATCAACCTTTGTTTAGTCGATAACATGCCGCGCATTCTTAATATGAAAGAATTGCTTGAACATTACTTGAACTTCCAAGTTGAAATTATTCGTCGTCGCACGGAGCATCAACTTGCCGTTGCGTTAGCGCGCGAACACGTTGTGGAAGGCTTATTACGTGCAATTAGTAATATTGATGAAATCGTCAACATTATTAAATCAAGCGCCTCAACAGAAGTCGCGACAGCAAACTTAATGGAACGCTTTGAGTTCACCGAAATTCAAACACGTGAAGTTTTAAGCATGACATTACGTCGCTTGACTGGACTTGAAAAAGGTCGACTTGAGAAAGAAAAAGAAGACTTAGGCAAGAGTATTGAAAAGTTCCGCTTTATTTTATCAACACGGGACAACCTTGTTGAAGTTGTCTTAATTGAATTAGAAGAAATTAAACAAAAGTTCGGTGACGAGCGTAAAACGGAAATTAGTGATGACTTTGCCGATATCGATAACGAAGATTTAATTCCGCAAGAAGATATCGTTGTTTTACTAACAAACGAAGGTTACGTTAAACGTGTAAGTCCTGACGACTTCCGCTTAATCCGCCGCGGTGGTGTTGGCGTTAAAGGAATGCGGACAAAGGAAACTGACGTCGTAGACGTCATCGTCCATACGCATACGCACACAGACATTTTATTCTTTACCGATAAAGGAAAAGTATATCGTCAACGTGGTTATCAAATTCCAGCGCACCGTCGTGATGCCCGGGGTACACCAATTATTAACTTAATTAATATCGAAAGAGACGAAAGAGTGCGGGCAATCTTGAGTGTTGATGAATATGACGAAGATCACTACTTATTTTATGTAACGCGAAATGGTGTTGTTAAACGAACACAACTTTCGCACTTCGAACGAATTAATATTAACGGCAAAATCGCTATTGACTTACGTGAAGGCGATTCATTAATTGACGTTAAAGTAACAGACGGCACGGCAGAAATCGGGATCGGCGCAACGAACGGTAAAATGGTTCGTTTTGATGAAAACGATGTTCGTTCAATGGGCAGAACTGCTGCTGGAGTACGCGGAATTAACCTTGACGAAGGTGACCACGTTGTCGGTGTAGCAACAACGCTTGAAGGTAACTTAATCTTCGCACTTACGACAAAGGGCTACGGAAAAATTAGTGATATTAATAGTTATCGCTTAACAAGACGCGGCTCGAAAGGCGTAATTACTGTTCGCGCTAATAAGAAAAATGGCGTTCTTGCGGGAATTCGGGCAATTCAAGGTGATGAAGACTTATTCGTCACAACAAATTCCGGAATGGTCATTCGTACTAACTTAGGCCAGATTAACGAAACCGGTCGTAACACAATGGGTGTTCGCGTCATTCGTTTACGTGATAAAGATATCGTTGCCTCATTCGCTGTTGTCGAAAAGAGCGATGACGAAGACGAAGTCGAAGAAACAAACGACGAAGAATAGTATGAAGGTTTTAATCCATTTTAATGTTCATCGTGATAAAAAGCTTTTTGAAGCTGAGCAATTAAAGCGCCACATTATTGCGGCGTGCGAAGATTGCGCAATTAATTATGTTGAAAAACATGAAAAGAATGTTAGTATCGCTAACTTTATTAGCTTAAATCAAAGTTCAACAAATTTAATTCGCTTTTATGTTGAACGCAGCGTACCGACGTTGCTTTGGATGTTTTACGCTAATACTGACGCTGATGCAGAAATTATAAAGACACGAAAAAACGGTGAAAAGTATATCCCGAAAAGCCGGTTAGCTTTAATTAATATGATGGATGCAATTATCGTCCCCAGCAATGAAGCAAAGCTTTACTTATGGAAACTCAAAGTAAGAATTCCGGTATTCATCGCCCGTAACGGCGTTAAAGAAGATTACTATAACAACTTAAAAAAAATCGGTAAAGAACCATTTGTCCGCTATTTTCGGATTGATGAAAAGCAAAAATATGTTGTTTCTGTCGTTCCAATAAACAAGCGCCGCGAAAAGTTACAATTACTCAATAAGCTTGCAAAAAGCGTACCAAACCACAACTTTTATGTGTTTGTAAGTGCTAAAAACACCGTTTTCAGCAAGATGAAGTTACGACGGCTTGATCGCTATACTGCCCGGAACTTAATTGTTTCACCGATTGTCCGCGAAGATGTTTATCGTTCCGGTCTTTACGGTGCGAGTTACTTCCTTGATAGTGGTGACGATAAGTTTGGTCTTATGTCACTCGTCGAAGTTATTGCCGCGAAAACGCCGGTGATTATTGAAGAAAAAGCGGCGTTTCTTGATATTCTACAAAAGGAAAGCGCATATTTTAGAGTTGGGTACGAAGAAATTCGTGATGTTTTGCTCAGTAATGCTGATAGTAATGATAAAATTGCAGCGGCAATTCGTTACACAACGAAAAACACACGGGCAAACTTTACAAACGCTGTTTGTGAATTATTTACAAAAATTTATCATCGTTAAACGTAGTTTTAACGAAATAAGATAAAATGAAATTGTTCAAAGAAGAGGCAAAGTAATAATTGTTCGCCTTAAAGTGAGTTACTGTTAGTGCGAAAGTAATAGTGCGAAGGTTATGAATTCCACCTCGGAGAACGAACTTAACCGTTCCGTTAGTTGGCGTTAAAAACTCAGTAAAGGTGTGCTAAAAGCACATGAATTTAGGTGGCACCACGGTAAAACGTCCTAAAGAGGGCGTTTTATTTTGTCTAAAGGAGGAGAGACGATGATTGATATTAATTTAATTCGTGAACACCCAGAAAAAGTTCGCGAAGCATTAAAGAAAAAGGGTTGGGATTTTGATGCGAGGTATTTTCTCGCGCTGGACGTTGAACGGCGCAAAATACGCACAGAAGTTGAAGCAACTAAAGCGCAAATTAGAAAACTTAGTGAAGAAGTTCCGAAAATTAAAAAGGCTGGCGGCGATGTTGCGGTAATTTTTAAAGAAGTAAAAGCTTTAAAAGACGAAAATAGTGTGAAAGAAGCAAAATTGCAAAAGCTTGATGCTGAAGTAATGGCGATACTAGTCGACTTACCAAATATGCCTGATCAAGATTTGTTGCCAGGCGGAAAAGAAAACAACGAAAGAGTTTATGTTTTTGGAACGATACCTAAATTTACGTTTAAACCAAAAGATCACGTGGAATTAGCAGAATCTTTAGAACTAATTGATTATAAACGCGCGGCGAAGATTTCCGGAGCTGGAACATGGATTTATAAAGGTGTTGGTGCCGAACTTGAGTGGGCATTATTAAATTACTTTATGCAAACACACTTAAAAGCAAATTATGAAATGATTTTACCACCACATATATTAAACGAAGAAAGCGGCTTTACAGCGGGACAATTCCCGAAATTTGCCGATGATGTTTTCTGGCTTGAAGGTGTTGAGCCGCGCAAGTTTTTATTACCAACTTCAGAAACTGCCCTTGTTAACTATCACCGTAATGAAATATTGACGGAAAAAGAATTACCGAAAAAGTATTTTTCATATACACCGTGTTATCGTAAGGAAGCGGGCAGTTATGGTACGGAAGAGCGCGGAATGATTCGTGGATACCAATTTAATAAAGTTGAAATATTCCAATTTGCGAGCGATAAAAACTCGGAAGAGATTTTTAATGAAATGGTCGATCATGTTAAAGCGTTAGTTGAAGCGTTAGGATTACATTTCCAAGTTTCAAAACTAGCAGCGGGTGATTGTTCCCATTCAATGGCTCGAACTTATGACGTCGAAGTTTATATTCCCTCAATGGATACGTACAAAGAAGTAAGTAGCGTTAGCAACGCCCGCAGCTATCAAGCGCGTCGCGGAATGGTGCGTTATCGTGAAACAGAAAGTGGACAAATTCGTTACATTCATACGTTAAACGGGTCAGGTTTAGCAACTTCACGCTTAATTCCAGCTATTTTAGAGCAATTTCAACAAGAAAACGGCTCAGTTATTATCCCTGAAGTGCTTCGCCCGTACTTAGGCGGTCGCAAAGTACTCGAAATCAAAGGTTAATTATTGTATAATAATTATGCCATCGCGATGATTGTTATTCGAACCAGGTCAGGACGGGAACGGAGCAGCCTTAAGATGTACAGTCATGTGCGGTGGTTTTGTTTCAATGATGAATGACGAAAAATATATGCGCCTTGCCTTAGTTCAGGCGCACAAAGCAAAGCGAAAAGATGAGGTTCCCGTTGGTGCGGTGATTGTTTGTGATGGCAAGGTTATCGCAAAAGCATATAACAAGCGGGAAAAAACGAATGACCCTTTAGGTCATGCCGAACTGCGTACAATTAAGCAGGCAAGTCGTAAACTTAAAGCATGGCGCCTTGTTAATTGTGACTTATATGTCACACTTGAACCATGCATAATGTGTGCCGGCGCTATTATGTGGAGTAGGTTCCGGCGTGTAGTTTATGGAGCTACAGATAAAAAGGGTGGCGCTCTTGGTGGTGCCCTAAATATATTTGAAGAGAAGGCGGTTAACCACATTCCTGAGATTACTGGTGGGGTACTTGCCGAAGAAGCAAGCTTACTTCTCTCGGACTTTTTTCAGAAAAAACGGGAAACAAACAAGCAATAAAGGTAGGTAGATATTATGTTAAAGTTAATAAATATACATAAGGATTATTATGTCAACAAACGACCGTTACACGTTTTAAAAGGAATTGATTTAACTTTTCCTAAACAACAATATGTAACGATTCTTGGTCCGTCAGGATGTGGAAAAACAACGCTTTTAAATTTAATTGGTGGACTTGATAAATACACAAGTGGTGACTTGATCATTGAAGGTAAAAGCACAAAAGAATTTAAAGATAGCGATTGGGATGCTTACCGGAACCATAGTGTTGGTTTTGTTTTCCAAAGTTATAATTTAATTGCACACTTTAGCGTCCTTGAAAACGTTGAAATCTCCTTAACATTAACCGGTATATCTCCGCAAGAACGCCGCCAAAGAGCGATTGATGCCTTAATTGAAGTAGGTTTAGAAGAAGAAATTTATAAAAAGTCAAATCAACTTTCCGGTGGGCAAATGCAACGTGTTGCGATTGCGCGAGCAATTGTTAATAACCCAAGTATTATTCTTGCTGACGAGCCAACTGGAGCTCTTGATACAAAAACAAGTGGCCAAGTACTAGACATTTTAAAAGAAGTTAGTAAAACAAGATTAGTTATAATGGTGTCGCATAACGAAAAATTAGCCCAAGCTTATAGCGACCGAATTATCCGCATGGTTGACGGAAAAATTACGAGTGACAGTTTACCAGGCAAAGTTAAAGAAGTCGTCATAGATGAAGAAGTTACTGAAGAAAAAGTAAAAGGAACAGCAATGTCGTTCCCAACCGCACTTCGCAGTAGTTATAAAAACATTTTAACGAAAAAAGGTCGCACAATTTTGACGGCACTTGCTGGATCACTTGGAATTATTGGAATCGGTCTTGTTTCTGCGGTAAGTAACGGATTTCAAAATTATATTGACCGGATGGAGCAAGAGACGATGGCGTCTTATCCAATGGCGGTATTATCGCAATCAATTAGCTTAGAAGCTGGCTTTCAACATCCAAACGTTGATGAAAAATATCCAGATATCGAAGAAATTAAAGTGTATGACCGCTCTGACCGTGAAGCGCAAGGTCTGACATTTGAATATAACATTATTAATGAGGAAGTAATTGAATTTGCTAAATCTTTAAAGGATGACGATCTTGCTTCAAGTATTCTTGTTAATTATCCGAATAAAATGCGCGTTATTTATGAAGGGCCGGTTGCAGGAGAGTACGGTTTTGTTGACCGCGTTGACCGATTAAGTGGTATAACGCCACTCCCAACCGGGAACTTTACGCAAATGCCGGGTGACAAGGACTACGTTCTTGAGTTTTATGATTTGCTTGGTGGTGAAGAAGCGCGGTTTCCAGAAAATGAAAACGAAGTTGTCCTTGTAATCGACGCATACAATAAAATATCATTACAAACATTAACAGACTTAGGAATATTAGGCCGGGCAGATCGAACTGAGCTGATTGCTTTTAGCGATATTATTGGCCATGAATTTAAAGCGCTCGCTAACGACGAGTTTTATACCGATAGTGGTCATGAGAACAAAATTGCCGAATTAGATATTCTTACAATGCAAGTTCAAAAAGAAATAAAAACATTTTTCGCACCAAATCAAGCTGGTTTAAAACAAAGGTATGAAGATGATGCAGTTGGTGTTAAATTGAATATTACCGGGATTTTACGGCCAAAGAAAAATATTCAATTAAGTTTAATTCCGGCCGGAATTGCCTACACAAACGAATTAAGTGACAAAATGCAAACACTTAACGCAAGTAACGAAATTGGTAAAGCGGCAATAAACAATCTTGCTATTACTGAATTGCCGGATTTCGAATCAATGGAAAATTTAAACGACTTGATGCGCGTTTTTAAATTTTATTCGCCTTACGCTCGTTCAGATGGAAAATTAACCGAGTTAACAGCAGCAGAATTTTTACAAATTGGGAAAGATGTTGGTGCATTAGCAAAAGACTTAGAACTTTCGCCTTTGTTAGGCGAGGAGTTTGAAACGATGATTAGGGGTTTTTTCACACTAAACTTTAGTCCAGCCGAATCGATTGCGATTTTCCCTAAAGATTCTGCAAGTAAAAAACTCATTAAAGATAAGTTTGCCGAGTATAACGCCAAAATGATTAGTGACCACGGACCGGAGATGGGCGAACTTTATAAAATAAAACTTTTTGATGCTGTTGAAGTAGTCACTGATTCTCTGGCAACGATGATTGATATTATTTCGATTGTTTTAATTGTCTTTACGAGTATATCGCTTGTAGTGTCGGGTTTCTTAATTGGCATTATCACATATGTTTCGGTAATTGAACGGACGAAAGAGATTGGAATACTCCGTGCTATTGGTGCACGAAAGAAAGACGTTTCCCGCTTATTTAATGCAGAAACATTTATTATCGGCCTTCTTGCTGGGCTCATTGGTGTTGTTTCAACTTATATTCTTTCGATTCCGATCAATTTGGTTTTAAATTACGTTTTCCCTGATCAAGGAATTGGTCAAATTGCCTTTCTTGCGCCATTAACCGGACTATTCCTGATTGCTTTTAATATATCTCTTACCGTTGTTGCGGGTCTTATCCCGAGTAGAATGGCGGCAAATAAAGATCCTGTCGTCGCCTTAAGAACAGAATAAAGCATACACTCTTAATCGTTTGCGTCTAAATTATAGTGTATAATTTAAGGAAGGTGGTTTTATGCGTCCAGGAAAAGTAACAACATTTATCAAGAAGTCAGAAATCCGGCTTGAAGATATTGAACGGTTTTCTCCAAAATATAATAAAGGGCTTAATCAAGAACAAGTAATTATTCGTCAAAGACAAAATTTAACGAACAAAAAAGTTAACAAAGGTGTTAAATCAGTCGCGGCGATTTTATGGACAAACCTATTCTCTTTCTTTAACGTTTTACTTTATGCGATTGCAACTGCGCTAATAATTGTTAAAGAATACGGCAGTCTCTTTTTTGTCGGAATTTTAATTTTTAATATTACAATTGGGATGATTCAAGACTTTCGAGCACGTAAAACATTACAACAATTACAAATTTTAAACGCCCCAAGCGTAACAATTATTCGCCAAGGACTTGAAATGAATTTACGTGATGAAGATATCGTTCTTGATGACGTGATTAAAGTTAAGCTTGGTGACCAAATCGCCGCTGATGGTATTGTTATTCAAGGGACAATTGGTGTTGATGAATCACTTTTAACAGGTGAAGCGTTGACAATTTATAAAGAAAAAGGCGCTGAAGTGCTCTCTGGCTCCTTTGTGACGAGTGGAACAGCTTATTACCGCGCTGATAAGGTAGGAAAACTTGCTTATGCCCAAACGATTCAAATGCGGGCGCGCACTTTCCAGCGTCCAACTTCGGAACTACTTGGTGCAATTAACCGACTCTTCCGTGTGATCGGTATTTTTGTTATTGCAATCGGCGTTTTTTCAATTGCCGCAGCATATTATCAAGGCAACACATTAGTTAATAGTGTTAAATCAATTGCCGGCTCATTAGTCGGGATGATTCCTTCGGGAATGTATTTATTAACGAGTATGACGCTCGCGGTTGGTGTCATCCGGCTAGGAGCAAAGAAAACCCTTGTTAACGAAATGTACTCAATCGAAATGCTCGCGCGTATCGACGTTTTATGTCTTGATAAAACTGGGACGATAACAGATGGGACGATGAACGTTAGTGAAGTTGTCAAGTTGCCTGGTCATGAAGATGTTGAAGTAGGTGCGCTTGTTGCAACAATTATTAAAGCAACAAATGATAGTAACCCAACCGCAAATACACTTTTAAAGCACTTCAAAGATGAAACACAAAAACAAGCCACACTCGCTATTCCTTTTTCAAGTAGTCAAAAGTTTAGTGGTGCAGTTATTAATAACAAAACATATGTTATTGGTGCAGCAAACGCTTTACTTGCCAATAAAGGCCATACAAATGTAAAAAAACTTGAACTACAATTTTTAAAACGCGGACTCCGTGTTTTACTTTTAGGGGTTACGGAAGAAAAGATTGAAGTCGACGTTAAACCAGCCGGAGTAATACCGTTAGCGCTGATTGTTATTCAAGACACAATCCGTAAAGAGGCGACGGAAACAATTAGATGGTTTAAAGAAAACGGTGTTAAGGTTAAAATTATTTCTGGTGACGACCCAATTAGTGTCAGCGAAATTGCCCGTCAAGTTGGGGTTCAGAACGCTGAAACGTTTATTGATTTATCAACAAACGCACTTGAAGAAGTTGAAAACGTTCATGATTATACTGTGTTTGGGCGTGTGAAACCGAATGAAAAAGAAGAGATTGTTCGTAGTTTGCAAAATGCTGGCCAAACGGTAGCAATGATTGGTGACGGTGTTAATGATGTTTTAGCACTTAAAGTTGCCGACTGTTCCATTGCAATGGGTGCAGGTAGCGGTGCTGCGCGTGGTGTTAGTCATTTGACACTCTTAGATGATAATTTTGCGACGTTGCCTTCAATTGTCGACGAAGGACGCAGGGCAATTAATAACTTACAGAAAACGTGGTCACTCTTTTTAGTTAAAACAGTTTTTGCAATTACACTTTCACTTATCTACTTAGTAGCGTCAATACTAGTAACACGCGGTTCAGGAGTTCGTTATCCGTTTGAACCGAAGAACTTATATGTTTGGGAGCTTTTTGCGATCGGAATTGCATCATTCTTCTTATCGCTACAGCCGAATAAAAATAAAGTTAGCGGAACATTAATAACTAATGTTATTAAACGCTCACTACCTGCGGGGCTGATTATTGTTTTTGCCGTGTTCTTTGTTTTCATTTTACAAAGTTTTGGGCAAATGGTTGGCAGTGATTCCGTGTTAAATATTACTGAAGAAGCTGCGGTAACAATGGGCGTACTCACGATGAACTTCTTGAGTATGGTTGTGCTTTATCGCTTGTCATGGCCGTTTAATAAATACCGTATGAGAATGTTTATTGCGATGAGTTTTGGAGCGATTTTCCTAACGCTATTTAGCGGCTTAATCTCTCACCCTGCCTTACAGTTTTTAGGAATTAACTTACGTTCATTAGACTTAATCAAAGTTTTAATTTTAGTTGTACTTAATATTAGTGCGGCAACAATTTATATTTTAATTGACCGCAAATTACGGGTTAAAAAAACAAAGGTATAGTTTATGACAATAAAATTAAGTAAAGAAGTTGAAAACGCCTTAGCAAACGGAAAACCAATTATTGCGCTGGAATCGACGATTATTTCACACGGGATGCCTTATCCTGACAACGTTAAAACTGCATTAATGGTTGAAAAATTCATTCGCGAACGCGGTGCAGTTCCTGCTACAATCGCGGTGATTGCGGGTGAGATAAGGGCTGGCTTAACGGCGGACGAGATTGACGAGTTAGGAAAAAAGAAAGATGTTGTTAAAGTTTCGCGGCGCGACTTGGCTTACGTGGTTAGTCAAAAAAGGTGGGGTGGAACAACAGTAGCGGCAACAATGATCATTGCAAAACGCGCAGGGATCAAAGTCTTTGTAACGGGCGGTATTGGTGGCGTTCACCGTGGTGCGAGCGATACGTTTGATATTTCTGCCGATTTAGATGAATTAGGTAAAACAAATATTGCTGTCGTGAGTGCTGGGCCGAAAGCAATTCTTGATTTAAATAAAACACTTGAATACTTAGAAACAAAAGGAGTGCCAATCATTGGTTATCAGACAACAAAGATGCCACTTTTTTATACGATGAGTGAAAGTGAAGAAGTGCTTTATCGCTTTGAAGAAGCTAGTGATATCGCCACATACATTAAAGCGCACAATCAACTAAATCTGGAAAACGGTGTTTTAATCTTTAACGCAATTAGCGCTGAAGACGCTTTACCTTATACTGAAGTTGAAAACGCCATCGATCAAGCAATCAGAGAAATGAAGAGGGCGGGCATAAGCGGGAAAGAAGAAACACCTTATTTATTAAGTAAAGTTGCAGAAATTACGAAGGGGCGAAGCTTAAAGGCAAACATCAGTCTTTTATTAAGCAATGTAGCGTTAGGTGTGGAAATTGCCAAAGCTTTAACGAATAATGAAAACTAAGTATCGTTTAGCAGTAGCACTTAAAGCTTTAATGAAAACAACACCGCTTGATCTTATTAGTGTGAAAACGTTAACCGAAAAGTGTGAACTAAACCGCCAAACTTTTTATTACCATTTCCGTAATCTATATGATTTATTGATGTGGATATTTTTGAATGAAAAAATCAGCACCGAAGTAGCAGACGTCAATGAAGCACTCGACGTTTTAATAACTTACTTAGAAAAAGAACATTTATTTATTGAAAACGCCTTAAATAGTGCAGCAAAAGATTTAGTGATGGAGTTTTTATTCAACAAAATATACAATATGAACTTAGTTTTGTTAAAAGACGACTCAAAAGAGATTTCAAAAAATAAAGTGCAATATCATGCTCGTTTTCTTGCCGCTGGATTAAGTAATATTATAATAACATACATAAACGAAGAACTAGATATTTCACTAGATGAAATTTTAGCAACATATAAAGATACTTTCACAAAAACAAGACGGGAATTAAGCAATGCATAACTTTGAATTTCATTTAAGAACAAAACTTTACTTTGGCCGTGATGAACATTTAAAAATCGGTGAAATTATTAAAGGATACGGATTTAGTAGCGTTTTAATCTTAATTGGTGAAAGACACGTCAAAGAGACCGGCTTATTAGATAAAGTTAGTGATTTACTGGGCAAAAACGGTATAAAATATACAGTTTATGGCGGAATTACGCCAAACCCTGAAATAAAGTTTGTGCGCGAAGCGACGAGAATTGCCCAAAAAGAAGCGGTTGATTTAATTTTAGCAATCGGTGGCGGAAGCGTGATTGATGTTGCGAAAACTGTAAGCGCAAGTTATTACTATAAAGGTGACCCATTTGATTTTTGTACGAAAACGGCTACTGTGGAAAAGGCGTTACCGCTCGGTGTTATTTTAACCCACAGTTCGTCAGGGAGCGAAATGTCGGCAAGTGCGGTAATATCGCGTGCTGAAACGCTGTTTAAAGAAGGGTATAGGAGTGAGCTAATTCGGCCTTTATTTGCGGTAATGAATCCCAGGTTAACGCAAAGTGTCTCAAAATATCAAACAGCGGTCGGCATTGTTGATAGCTTTATGCATTCACTTGAGCGTTATTTTTCTAATCCCGAAATCTTTTCTTTTGCTGATCGATTTAATGAAGCGGTTTTTATCACATTAAAAGAAGCAGCGTTAAAGTTAATTAAAGATCCAAACGATTACGATGCCCGCGCAAACATAATGTTAGCAAGTGCAATGTCACATAACGGACTTGGCGGGTTGGGCAAAAAAACATATATGTCAGCACATCAACTTGAACACGCCTTAAGTGCACTTTATCCAGAAATTGCTCACGGCCACGGACTGGCAGTTGTTTGGCCAGCCTGGGCGAAAATGTATTTGCCAATTATGCCGGATAAATTTGATCGTTTTGCACGCGTCGTTTTTAATTTTTCTAATGATGATAAAATAAAAAATGGTTTACGGGGTATTGAGGCACTCGAAAACTTATTTGCTAAGCTCGGTTTAACTTTAACTTTACGGAACTTAGGTGTTAAAGAAAGTGATTACGATGTTCTTGTTAATATCGTTACAAAAAATGGTGAGAAGAAACTATATCACCGCCTTAAAGAATTAGATAAAGAAGAAATACGAACAATTTATCAAAATTGTTATTAGGAGGAAATATGCGCAAAGAAGATTTCTTAAGTATTGTTGTGTATCTGTTAATGATTGTCGTGGCTATTTTTATTGGTGAATTAATTATTAGCCCGGCCTTTGCAACTTCAGCACTTAACCTTGTCGAACCCGACACATATATTTTTGCAATAAGTACAATTGTTGTTGGTTTATTAATCAATACAATTTTATTTGAAGTCGGTCACGTTCTTGGTGCACTAATTGGTGGTTATAAAGTCATCAGTGTGACTGTACTTGGTTTTTCATTTTATAAAACAAAGAATAAATGGCGTTTTGGCTTTAAGCGTTATGAAGGACTTACTGGCGAAACGAAAATTGTTGCCCGGAAAGAAAAAACACGTCCGCGTCTCTTTCTTTTTGGACCAACACTGATGGTTTTATTAGAGTTTGGCATTGCGACAGCTTTGTTTTTAAGTTTTGGTCCAAAAGAAGCGATTCATCACCAATCGCTAATTGTTGCCGGTATTGGCGCAATGCTGCTTTTATATAATATTATGCCGTTTAAACTCGATAACTTTACTGATGGCTACTATATCGTTCTTTTAGGTCGAAAAATTAACAAAGAAGCATATAACGAACTAATTCGGATTGAGTCACGTATTCATGAAGGCGAAGACATAGGCGAAATTAAAACATTTGAAGAAGTAACAACGTTAACCGCGCGTGTTACGCTTTACACTCTTTATCGCCTTATCGATGAAGGGAAGTTTAAAGAAGCACTTGAAATTATTGAACGTTTAATTGCCGATGACAAGAAAATCGAGTTAGAATTTGTTGGCCGCATTAAAGCACAAAAGATTTATTTATTACTCCACACGAAAGCGATGGAAGTAACTGAAAATTACTGGTTTAATGAACTTTCTACACAAGAAAGACGCTTTATTAGTAATGACTTAACATTTGAAACAATGCGCTCATATTTCTTATATAGCGGTCTTGTAACAAAAAGTGAAAGTGAATGTTTGTTTGTTTTAAACCGCCTTAAACGAGCTGAGCGACTTCGTTTAAATGAATACCGCGAAGAAGAGGAGTTGAAACTCTTTAAAGAAGCAGTGCTAAAAGTGCGGGCGGAAAACCCTACTTGGGAATTAAATTACGACGAATAGAAAAAAACATCGCTGAATGCGATGTTTTCTTTAAGTTTAAAGTGAAGTTTACTTTTTCGGATCTTTTTTAATTAAAGCATCACGAATTTCAGTAAGAAGCAGAACTTCATCACTTAACTGTGGCTCTTCCTCAACTTCTTCAACTTCTTCTTCCTCTTCAGTAGGAACAAGTTTTTCTTTAAGTTGTTGTGCTCGTGCTGAAACACCCATGAAAACTTTGATGATGAGAAATAGCACTAGGGCAATTAAAACGAAATTAATTACTGCCTGAAGGAAAAGTCCGTAATGTAAGGCGATTTCGGCAACGGCTTCTTGTCCGTTTGTTGCTGCAACACCTTCTTTTAAAACAAGTTTCCAGTCGGTAATATCTTTGCCCCCAAGTAAAGCGATTAGCGGCATAATTATGTCGCCAACTAAACTGTTAACAATCGCAGTAAAAGCGGCACCGATAATAATCCCAACGGCTAAGTTAAGAACGTTTCCACGTGAGATAAACTCTTTAAATTCTTTAAAAAACTTTTTCATTTTTCACTCCTTCTATCTTGAATTCAATTATAAATGGTTTATAAAATAAAGCAATAAAAAGCGCTTTATTGCCATCACACAGATTTAAACGATTATAATTCAAAAAAGTAATTTAAACGGACGATTGAAAATACTAAATATAAGGACTAAACTGTGACAGTTATTACAAAATGCGTTAATATTATATGTAGCGAAATAAGATTAAGGAGATTGTCATTATGAAAAAATTTAAAATTATTTCCGACTCAACACACGACCTAAGCCCAGAGTTAGTTAAAGAGGCAGATGTCGATATTGTACCGTCAAACGTATTAATTGGCGACGAAACTTATTTAGATTATTTTGAGATTAATGATGTCTTACTTTATGCAAAAATGAAAGAAAAAGGCGTCTTTCCGAAAACAAGTGCGGGAACACCAGCTTATTTTCTCAAAGCATTTGAAAAAGCGAAGGCCGAAGGATATAAAGAAATTATTGTTATTACGATCGGCAATTCATTTAGTGCGACACAAAAGAGCGGGATGATTGCTGCGGAAATGATTGAAGGAGTAAAAGTTCGCTTTGTCGATTCATATTCACTTTCATCAGGAAGCGGCTTGCTTGTTATGCGTGCTCACGACTTACGCAAAGAAGGCAAATCGGTTGATGAAGTCGCTGATTACTTACAAAATCTTGCGCCACGTGTACGCGCTCAGTTTATTGTTGATAATTTACAAATGCTTAATGCCGGTGGCCGTGTTACAGGGATTAAATACTTTATTGGCAGAATTTTACGTGCACACCCGTTCTTACAAGTAAACGATGCAAAACTTGAGGTTGTTGATACACCAAAAGGAAAATCAGAACGTGCACTAGATAAGATGATTGAAGTTTTTGAAACTGAATTTGCGGCCGGTTTAGAATCACCGCGTGTTTTCATCACGCATACACACGGTGGATCGCGAATTGACTATATTAAAGAACGACTATTAAAGTTAATTCCGGAAGAAAATATTTATGTGACAGAAGCCGGAGCGGTTATTAGTAGTCATTGTGGCGCAGGAACGATCGGCATCTTATATATTCGTAAATAGAAACAAACAAAAAACGGGCTGAAAATTACAACAAGCCCGTTTTTATTTACTTAATTACTGACAATTACGACATAACCCGTAAATTGTTAAATCGTGATGTGTTACTTTGAATTCGTTTTGGGCAATTGTTTCTGCGGCAAATTTTTCAATAACACAGTCTAATTTATAGCGTTTTTTACAACTAGTACAAATTAGATAATGGAAATGCTTATCACCACTTAAATAATAGTAGGAAGTTTGATTAATCATACTTTTTGTAAGCATGTTATGGCGTTCGAAATATTCGAGTGCGCGGTAAATCGTGGATAAATCGATGTTTTGTTCTTTTAAAAGTAGAGCGATGTCTTCTGCACAAAGCATATCATCACTTTCTTTAAATAAGTTTAATACTAACTTGCGGTGTTTTGTCATGCGAATCATAATCTTTTCCTCAAAAATATCACTTTCGTCAGATATGTTAATAATAAAAACGTACTAAAGACAATAATAATGCTTGGACCAGTTGGGAGTGCCATGTGGTAAGAAATGATAATGCCAATTAAAACAGCGAGCAATGAAGAAACGACACCAAAAATTAGCGTCTCACTAAAACTCCGTGAAATTTGCCGCGCAATAAGTGCAGGGAAAATAACAAATGCCGAAATTAAAAGTGCCCCAATCGCGCGAACACCGATGACAACAAACACTGCAGTAAGCGCTGAAAGCGTATATTTAAGTAAGCGCACTTTGATTTTTGAAAATTCCGCATATGTTTGATCGTACGTTGCGTTTAAGAGTCGGCGGTAATAAATAAGGACAAAAAGAGCGACACCAAGCACGAGAATGCCCGCAGCAACAAGCTCTGTTTTTGGATCAATTGTTAAAATACTTCCAACGAGCAGTGAATCAATTAAGCGGTTAAATCCTTCAACTTTTTCAATAATAACAAGTCCAATTGCTAAACTTAATGTTGAAACAACGCCAATTGAAGCGTCGTTATTTAAATTAACGCGTTCGGTTAGAAAAGTAATAAGTAAAGCAGCAACAATTGCAAATGGTAAAGCAAAGTAAAGTGGTTCACTAGCAAAGATTAAACCGATAACAAAACCAGTAAACGAAATGTGGGCCATCCCGTCAGCAATGAGTGATTGTTGTGATAAAACAAGAAATGGGCTTAAAAGCGCCGCAGCAAAGGCGATAAGCAAACCAAGAATTAAGGCATAAACCATAAATGAGTAACTTAAAAAACTAAACATTGGTTTCACCCCGTTTCATTGCTTGGTACTCAGGAAGCGTTCCAAAAAACTTAATTTCTTGATCGATATAAATAATGTCGGCACAGTCACAAAGCGCTTCATGCAAATCATGTGTAACAAAGATAATTGTTTTCTTTTCGTGATGAAGTTCCATAATGATCTCATTGAACCGCTTGCGAAATGATGGGTCAAGCGCAGAAGTAGGTTCATCAAGAATAATAAAATCAGGGTTGCTAATGAGCGCGCGAATTAAAAAGACGCGTTGTTGTTGTCCGCCAGATAGCGTTGCCATCGGCGCGGTTAGCAAGTGGCCAATTTCCATTCTTTCTAACCATGTTTTAATTTGGTTGTGTTCTTCTTTAGTGATAAAAAGCCGTTGTTTTTGAAAACCACTATAAATCACTTCACGAACAGTAATCGGAAAGTTTGATTGCTGAACAAGCTTTTGTGGTAAATAACCAACGGCAAAATCACCCCGAGTTATCGTTCCTTCAGTTTGTTTGAGTAAATTTGTAATTAAACGAACAAATGTCGTTTTTCCCGAACCATTAGGACCGATAACATAAAGAAGCATTCCCTTTTTAACGGTAAAGTTGATGTTTTTCAGTGCTTCGACTTTACCAAAGGTAACGCCAACATTGTTTAAGCTAATCACTAAGTCCGAGTTTGAGATTGCTGATGTTTTGGGCGAAGATTTGGGCATAATTAACTCCTTTCTCTGCTTCATTTTTCGCGATATTGTGGTAAGCATGAAGTTCCAAAAGCTCAATATCGTAGTTATATTTATTTTTTAGTTCTGTTTTGATTTGTCGGGCGACACGCGGCTCTGCTAATTCTTCAATGTAAATATATTTCGTCTTAGTTCCATATATTTCTTCAATTAACTTAATTAACTGTTGCGGTGTTAAGTCACCACTCGGGCTATAACTATCTGCTAATGAGATTATTTCTAACTCGTAACGCGCGGCAAAGGCATCAAGTGCATTATGACCAGCGAAATAGATTGGCTGCCGTTCTATTGTTGTTAAGTAAGTGTTAAAGCTTTGGTGAAGTGACGCAATTTCGTTATAGTAAAAATCAGCGTTTTCATCGTAAAACACAGCGTTATCCGCGTCAATCTGCTTTATTTCATCTCTAACCGCATTAATAAGTTGTAAATATGTTGTTGGATCTGTCCAAAAATGCCCGCTTCCTTCATGGTCATGAGCGTGAGTTCTTTTTGGGCTAACAGGAGGATTAAAAGGTAGCGCGGTAAATGCCTCACTAAGCGCGAATGCATTTTCGTTGTTAACTAAGTTTTTCACCCAAGTTTCTAAAAATGGTGTAGTGTAAATAAAAAGTTTCGCATTATTTACAGCGACAACATCCTGGGCATTAGGCTCATAATCATGGAGTTCACTTCCCCACGGAACAAGATTGCGATGACTTATTTTGTCTTTGGCAATTTCATGAACTAAGTCGTACGCAATAAAAGAAGAAGTAATAATTTCTTCTTGACCACGGGTGTTACAGGAACTTAAGAGTAGTAACGGTACAAGCAATAACAATTTTTTCTTTTTCATAACCTTTTGCGAACCATTCGCAACTCATTATAACATGTTACATTATTGCTCATCAAAAAAACGCCCGAAGGCGTCTTTTCTTTTTAATCAAATAATTTTACTTAGCCAGCGATGTTAAGTTTTTTAATGTAAACACTTGATGTCGTGTAGCTTGAAAGCTGTAATTCATTTTCATTCGCAACATCGCGCACATCATTAAATAACTTAATTAAGTTACCACTAACGGTAATTAAATTAACCGGCTCAGCAAGTTTACCATCTCTAATGACGAAGCCAGAAGCTTGTAAACTAAAATCGCCACTTGTTGGGTTAAGTCCTGAATGTAACCCCATTACTTCAGTAATAAAAACACCTTCAGTAATCGGTGTAATCATTTCAGCAAATGTTTTTCGTCCCGGTCTTAAAACGACATTACTAATTCCGATGCCAATTTTACCCCCGTTATTGACGGCATTACCAGTTGGTTCGACACCAGCTTTTTTAGCTGTACTTAAATTATGTAAGTAAGTCTTAAGGACGCCACGCTGGATAATTGGTTTATTAAACTTCGCCACACCTTCGTCATCAAAGTAAGTGAAGAAGACGTTTCGCGTTAACGGTGCATCAGTTACGGTTATTTTTGCATTAGCAACACGTTCATTTAATTTACCGATAAAGAGCGAAGTTTGTTTTTCAACGTTTTCAGCATTAGCATTCGTTAAGTACGCGGCAAGAAGACTTGCGGTAACACGTGGATTAAGTACAACTGGGTAAGCTTTCGTTGGAACAGGCTTACCACCAAGCTTCGTAACTGCTTTATGAATAACGTCACCCACAAACTTGCCTAAATCAAATTTTTCATGATCGTTATCAAGGAAGATATGGTAACCGGTCTTTGTATCACCGTCTTCACGAACAACTACGTTAGCCATATAGTAATAATAGTTTTGTTTCGCCATTAGTTTTAATCCATACGAATTAAACATCCGACGGTCGTTTTCTTGTTCAACATAAACGACACTTTCAACATCTGTAACGCGCTTTTCGCGTTCAAAAAGTGCTTTTTCAATTAAAAACAAGTTGTTTAGCTTATCGCTTTCACTAATTTTAGCGAGCTCGCGATTAAAAATATTACGACGGCGATATTTTTCGCTACCTTCGAAAATAATTGCTAAATCATCGCTTTCACTAACACCAGCACTTGTTTTGATTTGGTCAATTAAGTAGTGTGGAGTAGTACGGTCATCTTTTTCACTAAGGGCAAACCCCATTTTTCCGTTAAAGATACCACGTGCCGCAATTGTAATTGTTGTTGCGACAGAATAATTTTCTACTGCCCCTTTGTAAACACCCATTTGTGTTGTTGAGCCACGGACAATAACGACTTCGCTTTCTAAAAGTCCAGCTTCTTTAGCTAACTCAAAAAATTTATTTACGTTCATTTTAAAGCTCCTCCGCGTCCACCAACGGTTATTTCATTAACTCTAATTGTTGGTTGACCAACATCAACAGGAATTGATCCGCTTGCGGCACCACACATCCCTTGGGCGCGCTCAAGATCGTTAGCAACCATATCAATCTTCATTAAAATATCAGCGCCATTACCAATTAATGAAGCACCTTTAACGAGTTCAGCAAGTTTGCCATCACGAATAATGTATGCTTCATCACAGGCGAAGTTAAAGTCACCAGTGGCCGGATTAACGCTACCACCACCGAGTGATTTCGCGTAAAGTCCAAGTTTTACACTGGCAATAATTTCTTCAGGTGTATGCGGGCCTTTATCAATATAAGTATTGGACATACGGCTAGTAGGTTCAAATTGATAATTTTGTCTACGGCCTGCGCCGTTACTTTCTTCACCCATGCGACGACCATTAAAGCGATCAATCATGTAATTTTGTAAAATACCATCTTTAATTAAAACAGTACGTTCGGTTGCAATGCCTTCATCATCAATATTATTTGAGCCCCAGGCATTTTTAATTGTGCCATCATCAATTGCTGTAACAGCTGGATGGGCAATTTGCTCACCAACTTTGCCAGCAAACGGCGATAAACCTTTACTAACCGCGCTTGCTTCAAGTGGATGACCACAGGCTTCATGGAAAATAACACCACCGAATCCGTTACCAATGACAACGGGCATTTTTCCGCTTGGACATTCGGGTGCAGTAAGTTTGCGGACGGCTAAATCGGCAACTTCAGTAGCGAGTCCAACAATATCAAGACCTTCAACATATTCATAGCCTTGATGGGCACCTGGGCCACTAAAACTACTTTCAAATGCCGTTGGTGAAGCAGCGACACTATTTAAAATTAAACGAACGCGCTCTTGATTATCATGGAATTCATTACTTTCGCTATTAAAAATAACGATTTTACGTATTTCAACGAGCAGACCGCTCATTGTTCGGACGATTTGTGGATTATAACCACGCATTGTTTCGTCACCGAGTTTTAAAAGAGCGGTTATTTCTTTAACATCAATATTTGCTAAACTTTGCGCTAATTTATGTTTTTTGGAAACACGAACCTTTCTCATACTTTCGACGAAAACTTGTTGTTCCTCATTAAAGGAAACGTTTAGTGAATTTGCGAGTTTTAAAAGTCCGCGTTTACTTAAATCACTAGTGTGTCCGTAGACACTTTGTAATCCTTTGAGAATTCGGATGCCAGCACCGTATTTTAGTGATGAGCTAATTGGCTGCATTTTTCCTGTGTCCACAATGTATTGTGAGCTATTTGTTTCTTCAAGAAAAATCTCGGCAAAGTCACCACCAGTTAGTAGGGCTGTATTTAAAACTTCTTGTGCAAGTCTTTTTGAAATCATTAACTTACCTCCTAATTTCTTTGAAATTATAACATAATGGCAAAATTTTCCCTTTATTTGTGCGTTTTTAATGTAATTAAACGCTTTCAACGGTTTTTTTAAAAAACAACGAAAAAAGTGACACGTAATATTTGTTATTTAAATTTAATAATGTTATTATTACATTTGCTTACTTAGGGAGAAATGAGTATCTCTAGGCGGAAGGAGAAAAGAAATGAAAAAAGGAATACACCCAACTGTTAATACAATTACCGTAGCATGTGTTAGTTGCGGCGTCGAATTTAGCACGCTCTCAACACGGAAAGAAATTAAAGTTGACACTTGTTCAAATTGCCACCCATTCTATACTGGCAAGCAACGCTTCACACAAGCAGATGGACGAGTTGATAAATTCAATAAAAAATACGGACTTAAGTAACACGAAGAAACTGCTTGAAACAAAGCAGTTTTTTTAAAAAGGAAAAACTGATGAAAAAACGTCTTTATATTACAACACCGATTTACTACCCAAGTGCAAAACTTCATATTGGCCACGCTTATTGCACTGTTTTAACGGACATTATTGCCCGCTATAACAGAATGGCCGGGAAAGAAGTGTATTTTTTAACTGGTAGTGATGAGCACGGACAAAAGATTGAAGAAAATGCACAGAGTGCGAACAAAACACCACAAGAGTTTGTTGATGAGATGGTTCAGGGGTTCCACACTTTATGGGAAAAGCTTGAAATAAGTCATGATCAATTTATTCGGACAACGGATGAAAAGCACATCGCAACTGTACAAAAGATATTTTCTAAGTTGCTCAAAAAAGGCGATATTTATCTTGATAAATATGAAGGATGGTATTGTACACCGTGTGAATCGTTTTGGACGGACACACAAGTAGGTGAAAATCATCTTTGCCCTGAATGTAATCGTCCCGTTATTCGTGCAAGCGAAGAATCTTACTTTTTCAAAGCAAAAGAATATGTTAATTTTTTATTAAAACATTATAAGAAACACGACAAATTTATAACACCGGTTAGTCGAAAGAATGAAATGGTTAACACTTTTATTAAACCGGGTTTAAATGACTTAGCAGTATCGCGCACGAGCTTTTCTTGGGGAGTACCAATTGAAGAAAAAGAAGGGCATGTCGTTTATGTATGGGTAGATGCTCTAATTAATTATATTAGTGCCCTTGGCTACTTAAGTGATGACGACGAACTTTTCCAAAAATATTGGAATGATAAGGATACAGAAATCATTCATGTTCTTGGTGCAGATATTACACGATTCCATGCAATTTACTGGCCAATGATCTTAAAAGCATTAGGACTCCGCTTGCCAACTCGCGAATTTGTCCATGGTTTACTTTTAATGAAAGACGAAAAAATGAGCAAATCAAAAGGTAACGTTGTTGATCCAGTTCCGCTTATTGAACGCTACAGTGTTGATGCAGTACGTTATTACTTAGCACGCGAAACTACTTTTGGTAATGACGGTCAATTTACCCCCGAACAATTTGTTGAGCGGTTTAATGTTGATTTAGTAAATGACTACGGCAATTTACTTAATCGAACAGTCACAATGATTGAAAAATATTTTGCAGGAATAATTCCAATTTATCCTGGTCGAGTCACAGAGTTTGATGCTGAACTTGAATTAATGGCTAATGAAGTAATCGAAAATTATAAAAACAACTTTGAAAACTTAAAAGTTACTGAAGCATTAATTGAACCAATCAAACTTATTAGTGCCTCAAATAAATATATTGATAATACTAAGCCTTGGGAACTTGCGGCCAACAATGATACCGAGAAACTTGCATCCGTAATGTCGCACTTAGCAAACAACTTATATATCAGTAGTGTGCTTCTAAAACCAGCACTCTTGAAAGCCCCATCAGAACTCTTTAAGCAATTAGGAATACCTGAAAAATTAATGGATTTTGAGTATCTAAAGAAATATGGTGTTATTGGTGGGCAGCAAGTCGCAAAAGGGGAGCCACTATTTCCCCGCTTGAAAGTTGCTGAAGAAGTAGAATTCATCCAAAAGTTAATGAAAAACAATGATTAAAGAAAACGACATAATTAATGTTGTCGGTGTTGATTATAATTCACACGGGATTGGCGTTGCAAAATATGCAGGTAAAACAATTTTTGTCACCAATTTGATTATTGGTGAAAAGGCAGAAATTAAAATTACAAAAGTAAAGCGTTCTTTTGCGCTGGGGAAAGTCGTGCGCTTTCTTGAAATGTCCCCCGACCGAATTAAACCAATAATACCAGAAACAATTCATTTAGGTGGCTGTCAGTTTACCCAATTAACGTATGCAAAAGAGCTTGCACATAAAAAAGATAAGATCGAACGTGCATTAAGAGTTATCGGTGGACATAATCTAACTGTAAAACAAATTATTCCCGCTGAAAAAATTTATTTCTACCGCAACAAAACCGTTTTACCATTAGGTGAAACAAAGAGCGGGAAAATAATTTCAGGCTTATATCGTCATCGCACACATGAGATTATTGCAATGAATCAAACACATTTAGATCACGAAAACACGGGGAAAATTATCGAAGTAATAAAACAATTAATTACTGATTTTAATTATTCTGTTTACGATGAAAAAAAGCATGAAGGCGTGTTTAGAAAAATAATGATTAGAACGAGTTTTACCACAGGTGATGTTTTGCTGATACTAATTACGAACGCTACAAAAATAGAGCGAATTGCTGAGTTTAGCCGTGAATTGAAGGACAAACTACCAGAATTAACTGGTATTGTTCAAAATATAAATACGGAGCGAACAAATGTTATTTTAGGTAAAAATGATGTTTTATTGTATGGAAGGGACTACGTAGAAGAAGTAATAAATGGTATTACTTTTAGGGTATCAAGTAAATCATTTTTCCAAGTGAACACCGCACAAGCTGAAATTCTCTACAATCGGGCACTGGAATTAGCTAATTTAAGCAAAAACGATGTTATTCTCGATGCTTATTCTGGAACAGGAACATTAGCACTATTAGCTGCAGAAAAAGTCAAAAAGGCAATTGGTGTTGAAATTGTTGCTGAAGCAGTTAGCGATGCCCGAAAAAATGCGCAGCGAAATAATATTAAAAATGCAGTATTTTACGCTCAAGACGTAAATGAGTTTATGAATAAGAGCCTAATTGTCGAGCAAGTTGATGTGATTATCGTCGATCCGCCCCGTAAAGGCCTGAATTTATCGTTTGTTAACAGTATATTAGAGAATCCGGTAAAAAAGATCATTTACATATCATGTAATCCAGCAACACTTGCGCGAGATTTAGCAGTTTTAAGTGAGAAATACGCAGTTAAAGTGGTTGAAGCAGTAGACATGTTCCCCCGAACAGCACACGTAGAAACAATCGTTATTTTGAAACTAAAAGAGAAGCAGCACCAGAATTCATGATTTATTTATAAAATAAGGTACCACAACAAACAAATAGTGATAAAATAATCATGTATGATTAAATCCAAACTGCTCTTAATTTCCAAGAATACACAAGTTCAGGAAATTGTTGGAACCGCCTTTTCTGAATCCGAGGTACTTTTTGCTACTGATTTTAGTGCGGCAATTCAGGCTTTAGATGACGAAATGCATATTATGGGGATTATTATCGACTTTACTGATGCCGAAAACGAAACGATAAAAACATACGCGAAACTTAAACTACTTTTTAGCGAGATGAGTGTTTTGTTAATCGTTAGTAAAAGTATGGCACTTAAACTAGAAGAAATTGGTGTTAATGATCGTAACTACTGTGTATATCCGTGTGATAGTGGCCAACTTTTTATATGGGCACGCACTTTTACGCAAAAATTCCGCGAATATACTGACTCAAGAGAATTATGGACACGAATATTTACTAAATCACCAACCGGAGTAGGCATTATTAAAAACAATGATCCACATAAAAGTGTGTTTAATAATTCTTTCCGAAAAATATTAGGCAGAGATCCACACGAAGTTGTTGGCTCAGGATGGTGGTCAATTACTCATCCGGAAGACGTAGAGCGAGAGCGGGCGCTTTTTGAAAACATTACAGAACTAGAAAACCGCTCATTTAGTCTTGAAAAACGAATCATTTTACCGGATGGAGAGATCCGTTGGGTTTCGGTTTTTTATAATATCATTGAATATATTAAAAAGGCGACGTTTACAACATTAATTGTTGTCAATGATATTACAAAATTCAAAGAGTTTGAGTTCGAATATAAAGAAGCCGAAGCAAGTAAACAGCGCATTGTGAAAAGCCTGCCGGGAGTTGTTTATCGCTGTAAAAATGACGAGTTATATACAATGAGTTTCATTTCCGATATGGTTTATAAACTGACGGGATACGCCTCAGAAGAAATAGTGGGTAATAATAAAATTCCTTTTTCTGACTTAATTGCAAAAAACCATCAAGCCGCAGTACGTGAACAGTGGAACAAAGCTATCGCAACGAAAACAATGTTCCGTCATCAATATGAAATAGTCACTAAAACCGGTAAAAAACGCTGGGTATTAGAGCAGGGCGAAGCAATATATGATGAAAATGGCGATGTTTTTGAACTTGAAGGTATTATAATCGACATTAATGACTTAAAAACAGTTGAAAAAAATCTTCATTATCGAAACTTGTATGATGAAGAAACAAAACTGCCGAACCGAAAATCATTTATTGCTGACTTAAGTAACGGTATACCAAAAAATCGGAAACATACATTTATTAAAATTAATCTTAGCGATACAAAGCGAACAGGAAGTGTTCATGGCCATGAGTACTATATAAATTTGCGTAACAATATGGCTGAAAAAATCAAAGAACTACAAATACCGAGAGCAAAACTATATTTAACACAAGAAGATCACTTTACCTTACATTTTAGAAGTGCATTAGATGAAGAAAAAGTTCAACAAATCTATGAAAGTGTAGTTGATAGCATCATTGGTACATTACGCCGCGAAACTGTTCGTTGTGGCTTGGGTGTCACTTTTGCGGCAGATGACGAAGGCGTTGATGATATTGGTGAAAAGATTTTGAAAAGAGCTTTGCTCGCTTCTGAAGCCGCTCATTCGTCAATACGATTAGTTGAACTCAATTATTATACAGACGCACTAGAAGATGCGATTGTTCGTGAAGAGTTGCTCGTTAAAGAACTCCGCGCTTTAATGAGATCATATGAATTTGGTGGTCTTGCGTTACACTTTCAACCTGTTTATGAACTTGAAAACGATACAATTATTGGTTACGAAGCTCTTGCTCGTTACACTAGCCCACAATTCGGTTATATAAACCCACTTGAATTAATTGGTTTAGCAGAGAAATATCGTTTTAGCGTTGTCTTGGGTTTAAAAATATTCCGCCTTGCCTTTGCGTTTTTAGCGCGCCTTAAAAAAGAGGGTTACGAAGAAATGCTTGTTTCAGTTAACCTTTCAACGACGCAACTACTAGATACAATGCTCGCGGATAAATTAGAAAAAATCGCTAACGATTATGATATTTCATTAAAAAACGTTATTTTAGAATTAACGGAACACATTTATGCTGATAACTTTGAGAAGCTTAACGAATCAGCTTTATCTTTGCATAAACATGGTGTGCGTTTATCAATTGATGACTTCGGAACAGGTTATTCTTCGCTTTCATTAATTCAAGACTTAGCAATTTGGGCGGTTAAAGTTGATCGCACTTTTGTTAGTAAGTTAAATTATGAAAACGAGGATGGTTCAATTACACGAGAAATCATTTCAATGTGTCATAAACTAGTTGATGTCGTTGTTGCGGAAGGCGTTGAAACAAAAGAACAATATGAGATTATAAAAACATATAATTGTGATTTTGCGCAAGGCTACTATTTAGCACGGCCAATGCCAGAAGATCATGCAATTGCGCACTTAAAGCAGCAACAAAAACAAAAATAACTTAAAAATAATATATTTTTCCAAAAAGACACTTTTCAAATGTGCAAAATTTAACTTTTACCATGTTAACATGGTATGATATTTAATGATACGTTATGAGACGTGGTTTTAATGTGGTTCAGCCACATTAACGTGAAAGGAGCATTATGAGCATTCTTGAAAAAATTGTAAATGCGGAAAAAGCAGCAAAATCAAAACTTGATAAAACAACCGCACAAATCAATCAAATAACTAAAAACACGGACAAAGAGATTTTAGTATTGGAAACAAGTAATCACGAAAAGCGCCAAGAAGAAACGAAAAAGCTTAGTGATTCAACGAATAAAAAACTCACACAAATAACAAATGTTTATTTGGCAAAACGTCAAGAAATTAAGGCACAACTAGTTAAAGAAGTTAGTATCAAAGAAAAAGCACTTGTGGCTAATATCGTTAAAGGGCTGACTAAATGATTGTTAATGTTAAAAAAGTCCGTCTTGTCGCACTAAAAGAACAAAAAGAATCGCTCCTTAAAGCACTCCAGAAGACGGGTGACTTTATGCTCTTTAATCACGAAGAAAACCCAACTTTACATAACGAAGATCAAAGTAAATTAAAACAAATCGAAACAATCATTGAAGCACTAAGCGCTTATGAAAAAAACAAACTTTTTGCTTTTCATGAAGTAACAAACGATGAATTTGAAGGAAAAACAAAAGAGGCAGAAGAACTTATAGCAGTCGTCGACAGTGCCTTAAAGAAAATTGAAGAACTTGGAATTCTAAACACGAAGCTTCGTGAAGAACTAACAAAAATAACGCCATTTGAAAATTTACCAATTGCCACAAATGATCTTAAGTTACTTCATTACACAAAAATTGACTTAGGTTTAATTCCGCTTGGTAATTTTATTGAATTCAATGAAAAGGTAAACGCACTTGGTTTTATTTTTGAAGAATCAACACGTTCGCTCGAATTTGTTTTTGGCGCACTCGGCTATGAGTACACAAAGAGTAGCGAAGCGGCAAAACTGATGAACGCCTACCGTTACGAAGCGACAACATTACCAGCATATAGTGAAAAGTTAAGCACACTTATTCCAGTTTTAAATAAGCAAATTAGTGATAATGACGCTGAAATTGCTGAGTTAACGGAAAAACTTAAGCTTTATGGTGAAAAAGTTGGCTTACTTAAAACATATTATGATTTTGTTTATAATGCCGCCCTTCGCAAAACTGTTGGTTTTAATAAAACTGAAAAAACAGTATATCTTGATGGTTGGGTTAAAGAAGAAGACATTGAGTTATTTACGAAGCAACTTACTGAGCAAGTTGCATGCGATGTTGACGTTTTAGAAACACCTAATGATGAGCTAGTGCCTACGGCGCTTAAAAACAATTGGTTTGTACGACAATTTGAGACAATTACAAATATGTTTAGCGTTCCACATCCACAAGAGTTTGACCCGAACCCAATTATGTCATTTTGGTATTGGTTGATTTTCGGGATTATGATGGGTGATATCGGCTATGGCCTTGTGATGATCGTTGTCTTTCTGCTTTTTGTTAAGTTGGCCCGACCAAAAGGTGAATTACGAAAACTCGCACTTATATTTGCCTTCTCTGGAGTTTCTTCAATAATCTTCGGAGTTCTTTTTGGTAGTTTCTTTGGCGTTGACGTTGATTTGCTGCAGATAGTCGGTTCATGGTTTGGCAATCCGAATCTAACTTCAGTAGTACTGCAGCCGGTTGCGGATCCACTACCGATGCTTATTTTCTCATTAGTACTCGGTGCCTTACATATTATGACGGCGCTTGTTATTAAATTTGTAACCGAAATAAGAAGGAAGAACATTTTAGGTGCATTAGCAGATGGCTTAAGTTGGTTTCTTGTTTTGCTTGGTGCCGGCCTTGCTATCGTCGTAAAGCCAGCATTAGTCGGCATTATTATTGCTGGTGTCGGTTTATTATTAATTTTATTCCTTGCGGGACATGAAAATGAAAAGCTTACCGGTAAAATTCTTGGTGGACTCGGCGGTCTTTACAATATTACGGGCTATTTAAGTGATATTTTAAGTTACTCGCGAATACTTGCCTTAAGTTTATCAACAGCGGTAATTGCCTTTACGATGAATTTACTAGCAGGCATGGTATCTGGTAGTGTAATTGGGGTGTTTTTCGCAATTCTTATTTATATCGTTGGCCATTTATTTAACTTTGTAATGGGACTTCTTAGTGCATATGTTCACGATGGAAGGCTGCAATACTTAGAGTACTTTGGAAAGTTTTATGACGGTGGCGGATACTTGTTTACGCCATTTGAATATAAATTAAAATATATTGATGAAATTAAAAAGGAGAATGAATAATATGAGTGTAGCAATTGTTTATGCAGTTGTTGGAGCTGCCTTAGCGGCAGGATTTGCCGGAATCGGTTCCGCGATTGGTGTTGCGTTAGGCGGAAAAGCTGCAGCAGGAGTTATCAGTGAAAAGCCAGAGTTATTTGGTCGTGTCTTAATTTTGCAGGCATTACCAGGGACCCAGGGAATTTACGGATTTCTGATTGCAATTTTAATTTTAGTTCGTGCCGGCTTAATTGGTGGAACACCAGCCGCATTAACGGACGCGGAAGGACTTATGCTTTTAGCAGCCTCAATTCCAATTGCAATTGTTGGCTTAGTGTCAGCGGTTTTCCAAGGCAAAATGTCAGCGAGCGCGATTGCCATGACGGCAAAGAAACCAACAATGTCCGCGCGCGGAATGACAATGACGGCGATTGTTGAAACATACGCCATTTTAGCGTTATTAGTAAGTGTATTAATGTACATTGCGGTGTAAGGAGGCAATATGAAAGAGCCAATTTACGAACGAATTATTAACGAAGCAACAAAAGAAGCAGATGCGCTAATTGCTGGAGCAAAAAAAGATGCTCAACAAAAACTTGCCGCAGTAAAGAAAAAATTGACCGAGGAACATACAGAGTTTGTTGTTAGTGCAAAGCTTGCTGCAAAAAGCAAAGTGAGTGACTTTGAAGCAAAAGAAGAACGCGACCTTGCTAATTTTACCGAGCAAACAAAACAAGAAATTGTTGTTAATCTTTTCTTGAAGGCGTACGAAGAGTTAAAAGAATTTAAAGGTGAAGCATTATTAAAATATGCCCTTAATTTAATTAACCGTCAAAAAGTATTAGGTACAGAAGAAATTCAAGTATCAAAAGATAACTACAACAAGTACTTAACTGCTTTTTCAACAAAGAAAGATCGCAAAGATTTGGATTTACTAAACGCCGGTAACAAGAAGTACAAATTTGTTTTATCCGCACAACCAGTTTTGATTAGTGAAGGTTTTCTTTTGAGCGGTGAAAAATATGATTTGATCTTTGACTTCAAAGAAATAATTGATGTTTACCAACGCCAACACGAACAAAAAATATATAAAGAATTATTTGGAGATGAATAAAGAGTATTTAAAAGGTGTTTTAGACGCAAAACTTTCTGCGTTATTAACAGAAAACGATTATAACGTTTTTGCTTCTTTTGATGAGCAAAAGCAAATCGACTTTTTCTTAAATTTAAATCTCGTCCAAACAAAACTAGTTAACGACTTCGAAGCATTAGCGAAAATCGCCCGCAAAGAGTTAAGTATGGAAATAGAAAAGTACGTCACAAAAAACAATCTTATTTACTTATATTTCTTTGGTGAAGTAGAACGGAAAAAGGATGTTTATAAAACAGCGCGCCATCGTAACGAACTTTATCAGAAAATAAGTGCGACGGGATACCCGTCTCTAGCAGACTTTGTGAACAAGAATCATTACATCCGTAACTTAGTGATGATTTATCGCTCGAAAAGCCAAAACATCGCCAAAGAGCATGTTGAAAAAAGTTTACTCGCACAAAACATTGTCTCTAGCGAACAAATGGCAAGTTTATGCGGGACAACAAAAGAAACAATCGTGCAGTATGTAAATAGTGAACTAAGTTTAAATTTAGCAAACGATGTTTCTTCAGTTCAGTTTGAAGAAGAACTCGAAAACTATTTACGTAAGCAAATTAAAGATTATGCGTTCTCCCCTGATGTTGAAGCGACATTAATTTATTATATAAATGAAAAACTATATGAGATATACACACTCCGGAAAATATATTATACGAAAGGGCTAAAACTTGATGCATGAACTTGTATTAATTAGTAATAAGCAAGAAGCAACCATTTTTAAAACAATTGGCTTTTTAGTCCACATTGTTCGTGATGAAGAAGAAATAGAAGAAGTTATGCGAGAACTAAGCAAAAACGTCGTTCTTATCGCCTTTGATACTGTTTTTGCCGACTATTTCAATATATTGAAGGAAAAACAAAAAGCAATATACCCGCTATATATTCCCATTCCGTTTACTGATGAAGATAGCGGTAAAGCTTTATTAGATGTTAAAGAAAATATTCGTAAATCGATTGGAATAGATTTATTGTAGAGGTGATAATATGAGTGAATTACAAGGTAAAATAGTTAAGGTTAGTGGCCCGCTAGTTGTTGCTAGCGGCATGAAGAGTGCCCAAGTTTATGATGTCGTTCTCGTTGGCGATAACCATATCATTGGCGAGATCATTGAACTGCGGGACGATCTTGCTAGTATTCAAGTTTATGAAGAAACAGCAGGTGTTGGGCCGGGCGAACCGGTTATGCTGACGAAAGAACCACTTTCAGTTGAATTAGGTCCAGGATTAATTGAATCAATCTTTGACGGTATTCAACGTCCATTAACAACGATTTATGATAACCATGGGTCATTTATTCCTGTGGGTGTTATGGTGCCAAAACTTTCACGAACAAAAAAATGGAAGTTTAACGCTATAGCCAAAAAAGGTGATAAGTTAAATGCTGGTGATTATATTGGTTTTGTCGACGAAACGCGGGCAGTCAAACATTATATTATGGTTCCACCCGGAGTTTCTGGTGAATTAACTTTAGTTAAAGAAGGTGAATTTACGATTGAAGAACACGTTGCAACAATTAAGACGGAGCGAGAAGAACTGAAACTTACAATGCTGCAATCGTGGCCTGTACGAAAGAAAAGACCATACGTAACAAAACGACCACCGCGCGAAGCAATGGTGACAGGGCAAAGAATTATTGATACGCTGTTCCCAATCGCATCTGGCGGGATTGCCGCAATTCCTGGACCATTTGGTAGTGGGAAAACGGTTGTTCAACATCAACTTGCAAAATGGGCCGATGCCGATCTTATTATTTATATCGGTTGTGGTGAACGCGGAAACGAAATGACGGATGTTCTCCATGAGTTTCCAAAACTAGTTGATCCACAGACAGGTTTATCATTAATGAACCGCACGGTATTAATCGCTAATACATCAAATATGCCGGTTGCAGCACGTGAAGCGTCAATGTATACCGGAATTACAATTGCGGAATACTTCCGTGATATGGGTTATCGTGTTGCGATTATGGCTGACTCAACGTCACGATGGGCAGAAGCACTGCGTGAAATGAGTTCACGACTTGAAGAAATGCCCGGTGAAGAAGGGTACCCAGCTTATTTAGCATCCCGCTTAAGTGATTTCTATGAACGCGCGGGTACTGTGGAAGCACTTGCAACAGAAAAACGTTTAGGTTCAATTACGGCAATTGGTGCTGTCTCGCCACCAGGTGGTGATACGAGTGAACCAGTTAGTCAAGCAACATTACGGATTGTAAAAGTGTTTTGGGGCTTAAGCGCAAGTTTAGCCTACAAACGTCACTTCCCAGCAATTGATTGGCTAAGAAGTTACTCATTATATGACGAAGACATTTATAAATACCATACAGAAACACATATTAAATGGCAGGAACAAGTTTATAAAGTTAAAGAGCTTTTGCAGGATGAAGAATCGCTTTTAGAGATTGTTCGTCTTGTGGGAATTGATTCATTAAGTCAACGTGATCGTATCAAACTTCATGTTGCACAAATGATTCGTGAAGACTTTCTCCATCAAAACGCCTTCCATGAGATTGATACATACACTTCGCTTGGTAAGCAATATCGAATGCTTGAATTAATTCTAACTTGGTTTAATAGCGCTAATGAAGCACTTCATCAAGGTGCGGAATATCGTAAGATGGAAAATTTAAGTGTTAATGAAAAGATCGGCCACGCAAAGTACGTTAATGAAGAAGATTATGCAACGCATTATGATGCTCTTTTAAATGAAATCAAAGAGTCATTCAAAGCGTTAACGGAGGTATAAGATGGCAATTAAAGCATTTAAAACAATTAAAGAAGTTGTCGGGCCACTAATGGTCGTTGAAGATGTTAGTGACGTAAAGTTCGACGAACTTGTCCGCATCATTCAAAGCAATGGTGAAGAGCGTCTCGGTAAAGTGCTCGAGATTGATAATGACCGTGCAGTTGTGCAACTATTTGAAAGCAGCCAAGGTTTAAAAATTGATGATGCCAAAGCCGTCTTTACAAATCAAGGTGTTACATTTGGTGTTTCACCGCATATTTTAGGCCGTAAGTTTGATGGACTTGGCCGACCAATTGATGGAAAAGGTCATATTATTCCGTTTAAACGTGTTGATATTAATGGCGTACCACTTAACCCGGTTGCACGCAACTATCCGAATGAATTTATTCAGACGGGAATTAGTGCGATTGATGGCTTAAATACACTTGTCCGGGGTCAAAAACTGCCGATTTTTAGCGCCTCTGGTTTAACGCATAATCGTCTTGCTGCACAAATTGCCAAGCAAGCAACGGTTTTAGGGAAAGATGAAAAATTTGCTGTTGTCTTTGCGGCGATTGGAATTACTTTTGAAGAAGCAAACTTCTTTAGTGAAGCGTTTGCTGCAAGTGACGCGCTAAACCGCACAGTCATGTTTATTAACTTAGCTAATGACCCGGCAATCGAGCGAATTGCAACACCGCGAATGGCGATTACGGCCGCTGAATATTTAGCGTTCGACCTTGGCATGCATGTTTTAGTTATTTTAACGGATATTACAAACTATGCCGAAGCACTCCGTGAAATTAGTGCCGCCCGTAAAGAAGTTCCAGGGCGAAGGGGTTACCCAGGCTACATGTACACTGACTTGGCCGAACTTTACGAACGTGCAGGGCGGATTAAAGGGAATACAGGTTCAATTACACAAATCCCAATTTTGACAATGCCAGAAGAAGATAAGACGCATCCAATCCCTGACCTTACTGGTTATATTACGGAAGGACAGATTATACTTTCACGGGCCCTTTCAATGAAAGGATTAACACCACCAATTGATGTTTTACCATCGTTATCACGCCTTAAAGATAAAGGAATTGGTGAAGGTAAAACACGAGAAGATCACGCTGATACAATGAATCAACTGTTTAGTGCGTATGCACGCGGGAAGGACGCGAAGGAACTCTCCTTAATTCTTGGTGATTCAGCATTAAGTGAAACTGATCAAAAATACGCGCTTTTTGCCGATGAATTTGAGAAACTTTACATTTCTCAAGGCTTTGAAACAAACCGTACAATTGATGAAACGCTTGATTTAGGGTGGAAATTATTAAGCATATTACCAAAGAGTGAATTAAAACGAATTGATCCTACATTAGTAGAGAAGTATTATAAGGAATAAAAAGTGTCTAAACAAATCAATCCGACAAGAATGGAATTGCAACGACTGCGAAAACAGTTAGAAACAACAACACGCGGTCATAAGTTGCTTAAAGATAAGCAAGATGAGCTTATCCATTCTTTCATTCCGATTATTAATGAGTATAAAGCGCTGCGGATTGATTTTGAAGCAGCAATTCGTCTTGTTTTGAATTATTACCGACTTGCGACTGTTACAATGACGAAAACGATGGTTAGTAACGAAATAAGTGCCACGAAACATGATTTTAAATTAAACCTAGGGTATTCAAAACTTATGGGAGTGGATCTACCGGAATTAAAGTTAACGGAACAAACACTCGAATTAAATTATGATTTAGTACTAACAAATAGTGCTTTTGACACGTTAATTTTAAAACTACAAACTCTTTTGCTTGATCTCATTAACTTAGCGACGATAGAGACAAAAGTTAATATTTTAATTAAGGAAATCGAGAAATCAAAACGCCGCGTTAACGCAATTGAAAATATTGTAATTAAAGAGATTGTGGAACAGATTAAAGATATTCGCATGCGTCTAGCCGATTTAGAATTAAGCAACACAATCCGCATGATGAAAAGCAAAGAAATTATTATTGAAAAATATTTAAATAAAAAAGACGATTAATTTTTAGGTTTCTTTTTTTGCGCTCGTAGTCGCTTATCGCGATACATATAATCATCAATTTCGATGAGAATTTCGACAACTGATTTGTCGGAAGATTTTTCATAGATAGTAAAACCAACACTAAAATCAAGTGCAATATCTTTTGTTAATCGTGGCACATAGTTTTTGAGTTCATCGCGCATAAACTTAATATAATCTTTGATTTCCTTTTCGTCACTAATTTGTGAAATAATGACGAATTCATCACCGCCAAACCGAAATACCGAATCGCCATTTTTACGAATGATGCGGAGATAGTCAGCAAGTTCGTGTAAAACATTGTCACCGACAAGGTGTCCGTGAGTATCGTTAATATTTTTAAAGCCATCAATATCAAGCATAAAAACAGTAAATTGTTCATCTCGTCGCATTGAATTTATTTTTTTGCGTAAATTCATTGTTAAACTACGACGATTGTATAACCCGGTTAAATAATCTGTTGATGCATTTGAATGCTGGATATTCATCGCTAAAATTACGAAAGACAACACAATCCCCATAATAGTTAAGGGGAAATAATAAAGTGACGGATGCATTTGAATAACTGAACCGACCGCGGGAAGAAGCACAAGCATCAATAAAATAAAACTTTCGTGGCGTCCAATTCTAATCCAATTGCGTAAAATAACGACGATAGACGCGAGATAATACGCTAGTGAGAATATAAAAAAGAGACTAATAAACTTGCCAGCAACATAATCTCCGTTAGCCAACTGCAAATAAATGTTTGTCCCTGGTATAAAAGAAATACCAACTAAAATGATATTAATAGCATTAACAGTAAAAAAAGCATAGTAACAATGTTTACCGATTTTTGTCATTGTTTCGGTGATAAAACAAAATGTAAGTCCAGCCACTACCGGTAAGGTTATAATTGATAGAACAAAAAACATGCCATTTATCGCAACTGGAAACGCAATTGTTTCTGTCGAGACAAGACGCAATCCTGTACCCGAAATAATTAAGACGATTACGGAGTAAAAAATAAAACGTAAGGGTGTATGTATTTTATTAGTATGATCAAACTGTTTCCGCAAATAAAAAAAACTAACCGACAGAATGATTAAGTGAAATATTGAGCTAAATATATATGTTAATGTGGATAATCCTAAGTTCATTTCCGTACGTTACCTTTTGTAGTATTCATTACTAATAATATCATATTATTAGAAATTATTTGATAAATGTATTGTTTCCGACCGTTTCCATAATCGCCGCTTTATATTTTAGACTAATAGCAACTAATCAGTTTCCTCATTTTGTTTTTTACTGATTTGTCTTTTTTTACGCCATTCTTTAATGAGCAAAACTAGAAATACAATTAGAGTTCCAATTAAGTAGCCACTAAAGTTAATAGCAATGTCAACAATATTGCCAGACCGTCTTGGGACGAAGTATTGAATAAATTCACTAACAGCAGCAATAAAAAGACCGACTGATAAACTTAAAGCCATGATGATTTTGTGATTTTTTTTTGTTAGTAATAAAAATGTAATATATCCAAGTAAACCATTGACAAGAAATAAAGAGAAGTGACCAACTGCTTTGCGCACAAAGGCATGAAAATCACCAAAGTTACCATCATTAATGAATGCCAAAGGTGTGATTTCAAACGTCATTTCTGCAGTGAGCGACGGATTTGCGACACTTTTAGCAGTTATTGTAACTGTACCTTCTTTGCGCCCTAAAAGTACGCCATTAGTCCCAACTGAACTAACAGTTGCAATGCTATCATCACTAGAACTATAAATAACTTCTTGATTAGTAACCGTTAAACCTTCAGGCAACAGCGTCTCATCATAACTTAACTCGGCGGTAATATTTCGTTTTTGGCCAACATCGATACTAAGTGTATTGTTCGTTTTTGCTAGTGAGAGTTTTGTTGGCAGAACTTCATTAACGTTAATGGAAAAGCTGAAGTCGGGGATGAATTCATTGTTTATGCGAAAGTTACTATTAATATAAACATCAATTGTTGTTGAGCCGGCTAATTTTGTGCCATATAAATAATACTTTTGATCGTGAGTGTCGTAGTAAACTGAAGCAATCGCTTCATTTTCCGCAACAAAAGTGAGCCCATTGTCAATTAGTTGTGCTTCTTCAATAACAGCACCATTTTTCAAAAAGGTGGGTAGAAGTTCTGTTTTTTGGTAAATGTAGTATGGGAGCGGATCATCACTTACTGCGGCAAATGTTATTTCTTCCGCAAGTAAAACAGCTTCGGCGGTAACATTGATTAAGAAACGCGCTTCGGGCTTTCCTTCAATACCAACATAAGTACTACCAACTTGATGCGTGCTAATCACACCATATTTATTAACTGTAGCAATACTTTCATCATCGCTATAATAAGGGATTGTTGTTAAATCATATTCATGATTATAAAGCGTGTTTGCAGCAATGTAATCTTCGCCCTTTTTAATAAAAACATCGATTGTTGTTGATGAATAAAGTGCTAATTCACCATTATTATCGCGTAATTCCGCACTATAATCGGCTGGTGGTCCTTTTGGAACAACAGAAACAAGAAAATTGAAAACACTGTTGTTACTGGCAATAAGAGCGGTTATTTCAACGTTATCCCCAAGTTCACGCGCTTCAAGATAACCACCTTGTGTTACTCTGACAATCGACTCGTCACTACTTGTATAATTAATGCCACGGTCAGTTGGTTTTTCTGGAGTAAAGAGTGGTGAAATTCGCCTTGTAATTCCCACCGGAATAAAATAGTGGTCATTATTATTTAAAACCTTATTATCACTTGTTGAAAAAACAACACTTTCTACGGTTATTATTTCCGGTTCACGAGGCGGTGTAGCGACGTTAATTATATTACCGAAAACAGATGCAATAAACTGTGAACGCAACCCAGAAGGTCCACCAGAAAGCGTCGATTCGAAAATAATTAGTCCATTAATAAATACATATAAGGACAAAACAAACCACTTTGCGTTATTTTTCAAAAATTTTCTCATAAACTATATTAAATAATAGCGTATTTATTTAATTTTTTAAATAAAAAACTATTAGTGTTATAGGTAAAAATAATCAAAAACTATGTTAAATTAATAAAGGTATCCAGCACAAGGAGAGTTTTATGAAGAGAAAGTCGATTAAAAAAATATTACTACTTGGAGTCTTTTCGAGTTTATTAATTCTTTCAGGTTGTAATATTGATAGCAGTTTAAGTTCACTGTCAAGCGAAAGTACGGAAGAGCAAAAAGAATCATCAACAACTAGTTCAGTAGCGACGAATGAAAGTTCGGAAATTGTTACTGAAAGTAGTGAACCGATTGAAGAAAGCACGGAAACAATTACAGAAAGCAGTGGAACTACTGAAGAAAGTACGGAATCAACACCGGCGGACACGGAAGAAACGAGTACAGAACCAAGTTCTAGCGCTGAAGAACAAACAAGTGTTGAAGAAGGAAGTTCAAGTGAAAGTAATGAATCTTCTGAAGAAGAAATTGAGCCAACTTATTTTATTGATGATGAATTTGATCGTGAATATGCGTATCGCGATTATGATTTAGAAACATATGTACCGCTAACTGACCCATATACTCATATTCAAACAAAGTATGACCGTGCTGATTTTTATAATTATGATTATCACCGTGCGACATCTTATGAAGACGCCGTTTTCAGAACAAAGCACGGACTAATTTCAGGAGATATTAAAGATACACCAGAAAATTATAGTTATGACATTAACCATCTCCCTGACCGTAATTACCGCAACTATGCAAGTTACCGGGTTAATGAAGGTGTTTACGAATATGATCAAGCAGGCGAATTCTTGTCATACACAATTAATAATGTCGCAGGCAAAACAAAGAAAATTTACTACGGTGCCGGTTATGTTACGCTGGAAGACGTTGCCGCATATTTATTTGCGTTTGCGGAAGCACCGGCAAACGTTCATAACGCTAAAAACAAAAGCGCTCAAACCGCAATTATAAACACATGGGGTGAATACGGCCGTGTTAATAATAGTTATTATAGTTCCGACACAACGCATTATTTATATGAAGCCGAACTCCCTGAGACAGATAACGGCTTAGGCAAAGATAAAAACACGCATCTTGATTATTTTGAAATGGATTTTGGCTTTACCCAAACACCATGGGGATACGGTGAAGAAAGTTATGAACCATACAATAACGGTAACTCAATTGTTCGTGGCACAGTTCGTTTTGTTTATACAGCAAGACGGCAACTTGATGAAAAACTTGGAGCAAAATACATTCCAATCGAAAGACGTCACGTTTTCTTAACATTTAATCATTATAATGACTTTATCGAGTATTTAAATTATGAAAATGGTTGGGGCGTTCCTTTTGGGTGGATGTCAGCAGGCAATGACTATGTTGCAGGAATGTCACGCAGTAAATATGGACCGGGATATTATGACTTTATCGACCCGTATCCACAGACAAGTTATCCGGTTCCGACAATTAAGTCGCTTACCGGCTTACAAACAATAATTAATCGTTAACAAAGACGGGCATGAGCAAATGCCCGCTTTTTATTAAGTTTATTATTTATAATAACGAAAGAGAGCGGAGGAACAAAGAGTGGCAAAAATAACTGGATTACATCATGTAAGTGCAATTACAAGTAGTGCACAAAAGATTTATGACTTCTTTATTGATATTTTAGGAATGAGACTTGTTAAGAAAACGGTTAATCAGGATGATATTAAAACTTATCACCTATTTTTCGCTGATGATGTTGGTTCAGCAGGAACAGATATGACATTTTTTGTTTTTGAAGGCATTCCCCGTGCTAAGTTTGGAACAGATGAGATAATGCGTACGTCATTTCGGGTTCCAAGTGATAAAGCACTTAAATATTTTGTGTTACGATTCGATGCATATAATGTTAAACACGACGGAATAACGACATTGTTTGGGCGTAAGTTTCTCTTTTTTGAAGATTTTGACGGTCAACGCTACGCGCTTGTTAGCGACGAAAAGGTTCAAGGAATCCCTGGCGGTATCCCCGTTATTAAAAGTCCAGTACCAGAAGAGTACGGTATTGTTGGCTTAGGGCCGTCATTTTTACGGGTCCAAAATGAATTGCTCATGGACACAGCACTTGTTGATGTATTAGGTTTCCGTAAAATTGAAACGGTTGCTGACAAAACACTTTACGAAGTTGGTTTAGGCGGCAATGGTGCGGCGATTATTGTCGTCAAAGATAGTGAGAGCCCGTTATCACGACAAGGCTACGGTTCTGTACACCACATTGCTTTCCGTGTTGATAATAAAGAAGATCTATTAAACTGGATTCCGCTGCTTGAACAAGTGCGCGCACCACATAGTGGTTATGTTGATCGCTTTTACTTTGAATCGCTCTATGCTCGGTTATACCCACAAATATTATTTGAATTTGCAACGGACGGGCCCGGATTTATTGATGATGAAGAAAGTTATGAAGTGCTTGGTGAAAAACTAGCTTTGCCCCCGTTTTATCGTGACAAGCGGAGTTACGTGGAACGGACTGTGCGTCGCTTCCAAACAACACGGCATAATGAAGAAGCTATAAAGGAAGACATCAATTATTTAAAAAATCTCTTAAAGGACGAAGAAATATGATTCACCATTTTATTAATAAGAACCATAAGTATACATTTGTATTACTGCACGGAACGGGAGCCGATGAGTTCGATTTAATCCCTCTTGCGGAAAATGTTGCGCCAGATTATAACATTTTAAGTTTACGTGGCCGCGTGAAGGAAAACGGGATGAACCGTTTTTTTAAGCGTTTAACAATCCATAAATTTGATTTAGACAGTGTCCGTGAAGAAACAGCATATATTTTAAATTTTTTGCATGAAGCAAAACAAAAATATGCGATCGACAACTTTGTCTTTCTTGGTTATTCAAATGGTGCCACAATGATTAGCTCCTTTTTACTTGAAGACCAAGCTTTAATTAAAGGAGCAGTTTTACTACAGCCGGGTTTGCTTAAAACGCCACTAACTTTCCCACAAAATAATGAATTATCGGTCTTTATTAGCGTTTCCAATAACGATCCATATTTACCTATTAGTAGTCAAAAACAATTGATTAATGCGCTAAATACGAGCTTTAGCGTTGCAATTAGCCGTCATGAAGGTGGTCACGGATTGCCGCAAACAGTTTTCACGGATTTATATCAATTCTTAAAAATAACGTTTAATTAATTATTAAAAGAAGACATGAATTGCAAAGGCAAATGCTAAAAAGGCCAAAACAGCATAAGCAATAATAATGTTTCGATAAACTTTTCGTATTTTAATGTTTTTCGGAATGTAATAAAAATAAGCAACTGAAAATGGCACGAAAAATATGAGTAAGGAAGTGGTGAACTTCGGTTTAACTTTTATGAGTGTAAGTACGCGTAATAAAATTATCACGGGAATAAATGTTAAGAGAACAAAGTAAAACGATATATGAAAAACAGAGACAAGTGGATCAAACATTTGTGTTATCTCCCTTATAAAACAAGAAACCAAAACCAATAAGCGGAATAATTACAAGCAAAAATGCGCGGAAAATTACGTATAACACCGCGAACACAATAAATGTGTGTAAGAAAATCATAATTCTAGATGTAATAGTCACTTGTTAAGTCTCCGTATAAAATATATGTTGAAAGTTTCTTATCACTATCAATATCGATTACTCGTGCGCCTTCTTGCAGTTTACCGTAACTATTAAAGCCACTATTTTGCCCGTATCCAAGTAAAACTCCTTCATGGTAAAAGGCAAAGTTGTTTTCATGGTCATGACCAGCAAACACAGCATCAGTGACCCCTTGACGGACAATAGCATCAAACATCCCTGTATCAAGTGATTGTGGGTAAACGCTTTCGTTAACTTCCCCAACAACGCCACCGCTATCAATATATTGTTCATACTCTAAATACTGGATTAATGGTACATGCATAAACATTGTTGAGCGCGTATTAAGTAAAACGTCTTCGTTTGTTTTTGCTTCATACCAAGCAATTTGTGCAGCGCTAAAATATTCGTAACGCGAAACACCTTCACGCTTGAAAGTGTGTTGTTCAGTTTTGGAGTCAAGCATATAAATGTTATAAAACGGCTCATCGTTATATGTAAAGTTAATCGAGAAGTTACCAACCCCACCATCTTCTAGTTTTGGCCCCGTTTTGAAGAGTAAACGCTCCGGTTCAGCGCTTTCTACAGCCGCAAGTAGCTTACTATAGTCATGATAATCATTGTCATGATTACCGAAAACAAAACTCCAATCAACGTCTAAACTTTCCATATGTTCAGTTAGTTGTTTATATAGTCGCGGAGCACTTATTGATAAAGTTTGGTCACCTGAAAAAACAACAAGATCTGGACTTGTGGAATTAACGATTGTTTGGATTAAGTTTAATGTTTTATGATCATAATTATCAAATCCGTATGTAAAGTGTGTATCGGTAAATTGAACAACGCGAAGTGAAGGCTTTTCAAGAGTGACGTAAAAGGGCTCGTCATCAGTATATGTGACGTCAGCTTTATTACACGCTACCAACAGTAGCGGTAAGAGCAATAAAACACCTAACTTTCGTTTTTTCATCATAAATACGTTTTGTGATTAAGTAATGTATATTCGAGTTTTGTTAATTCGTACATTACAAAAACATACTCCTTATTTTTTACACTTTTTTTATAAGTATCGACTTGGCGCATGCCGAGCTTCTCCATTATTTTCCAACTAGCTTTATTGTCATAAATAGCTTCAGCATGAATAACGGGAACATTAAGCGTAAGAAAGCCAAACGCTAAAAGCCGTGCGGCAACTTCGGTTCCATAACCTTCGTTCCAATACGTATCATCAAAAACCCAGCCAAGGGTAGGTGGTTCTTTTTCATCTTTAAAATAAATACCACAGGCGCCGATGACTTCTTTTGTTTTTTTGCGTGTTGCAAGAAAATCGAACGATAATCGTGGCGTTTCTTTGTTTTTTTGGACGACAAGGTTTATAAATGATTTTGTTTGCTCAATTGTGTTCGGTCCCCACTCCATAAAGCGGACGACATTTGGCTTTTCTGCATACTTTTGAATAGCAGTAACGTCATCAAGTTTTATCGGGCGTAAAATCAATCGTTTTGTTGCTAATAGCATATTATAATTATAGCGGAAAAACAGGCAGAATATTTTTGCACACTTTCAAAACTTAAATTTACGCAAATATGTCGTTTCTTGATAAAATGAAAGGGAGGGACAAACATGCAAAAAAGAAAATTAATTTTTATTCTTATGACCACACTTTTAATAAGTGGATGTAATAAAAATAAAGAAAGCAGTTCTCTTGTTTCAAGTAGCTCATCAATTAACGAACCAACTACTTCGGAAAAAACTACCACAGAACTAACGAGTAGTAGTGAAATTATTGATCAGATTGAAGAACAAGAAAGAATTATAACAGCATTTCATAATCTTTATTTAGCACCTGCAGTTCGTTTCATAACGAGCGCTCCAGCTTTAACGATGGAAGAGAAAGTTTATTCAAACCTTAATCAGGTCGTGGAAGAAGAAACGCACGAGATGAGTTTAAGTGCGCACACAGAAATAACTGATCGGGCGAATGAAGACGTCACATTTAAACAAGAAATGAATGTAGAACTTAATGATGACAGCATGTATTTACTCTCTTACTACGCTTTAGAAACACTTTATTTAAGTTTTGAAGATAATGACGGGAATGTTGAGACAAATGCTTTTCCCGGCATGACTCTTTTAAAATATTTATTTGGCAATGAACAAAGTGATGAACTTGACCTTACTTTTATTGATGCTTTTATCACAGAAAGTGAAAGTGGTGAAATAATTGCTGAAGGCGATCGATTGCTATATTCACGTCAAATAACAAACGATCAAATCGCGACGCTTTTAGCGCAAGTTATAATCATGGGAAATTCCGAGCAAAATGAATCTAGTGAACAACTTTTAGTGATAGCGTTAAAAATGATTCTCGAAAACTATTTTAATTTTGAAGAATTTACGATGCTTGTCATAGTTGACGATGAAAATAATATTGAAGAAATAACGTTTGATTTTGCCCTGGAAGTGACTTTTTTAGAAGACTTATCTTTATTTGATGATTTAACTTTGAGCCCCGAAGCAATCTTTGAGTTGATTGGAAAATTGCTAACTGCAAAAACAGGCGAGCGAAGAGAAGCACTCATAAGCGGAGAACTTCGCACAATAATTTCAATCAAGGATAGCATTGATATTGTTGCCCCTGAAGATTTCACTGATTATTTACCCCAAGTTGACGATTAATAAATTTTCGCTTTAATTGGTTTAATTAACTGAACATACTACAATATAAAAGTATAGGATTTTATTATGGAAATTTGGGATGCATATTACGCCGATAAAACATTAGCGAACAAAACTTTAATTCGTGGTGAAAAAATACCCCACGGACTTTTTCATATAATCGTGGAAACATTAGTTCAACATAAAGACGGTACGTACTTAGTTATGCAACGCGATTATAATAAAAGCTCAAACCCTGGTCTTTATGAAGGAAGCGCTGGAGGGAGTGTTTTGAGTGGGGAAAGTGCCGTCAAAGGAGCGCTCCGCGAAGTTAAAGAAGAAACCGGAATCACCCCAACTAGCGTCGCACCAATTTATGAGTTCATTTATGAAAAAGAAGGGGCGATAACTTTAGGATTTATCACAATTGTTGATTGTAAAAAAGAATGTATTAAATACCAAAAAGGCGAAACAATCGCGCATAAATGGCTTACTTTAGCTGAATTAAAGATGTTTGTAGACTCAAAAGAGTACAATCAGTCGCACGCAAAACGTCTTAAAACATATTTAAATACTTTATAAAAAGGAGTGAATTAAATGCCAACAAAAAGAGAAAAAGCCCGTCGTTTTTTAAGAACTTCAACACTTAGTTTCCAACATATGTTTGCAATGCTTGGGGCAACCGTTGTTGTTCCTATTTTAGCCGGGTTAAGTATTTCAATTACGCTAATTACAGCAGGAATTGGAACAGTTATTTTTTACTTTACAACACAAAAAAAGGTGCCGGTCTTTCTCGGTTCATCATTTGCGTATTTACCCGCTTTAATTGCAATTATTGGTGGAACAAAAGTTGGGACCGTTGAATGGCAAAAGGCAATGGGTGGTCTTGTTGTAGCAATTTTCTTGACCGGTGTGATGTACTTAATTTTTGCCTTAGTCGTTCGCTTTATTGGTGTGGAAAAAGTGCGGAAGATTTTCCCACCTCGCGTAGTCGGTCCAATCATCATTATTTTAGGAATGCTTCTTGTTCCAAGTATTTTGTGGAATAACATTATTGCTAACTATGCACTTGGAACTTCGCCAGCATGGAAACAGTGGACAACAGCGCTGGTTACACTATTAAGTATTATTTTAATAAGTTCATTTGCTAAACCTAAATCATTTTTTAAAGCCGCCCCAATTTTATTAGGGTTTTTAATTGGTTATCTTTATGCATTAGCAATTGGACTAGTTGATTTTTCGCCGCTTAAGGAAAGTGATATTGTTGTTTTTCAGTCACTCGACAAAACACTCGGATTTTATAAATATTTACGATTTGACTGGGAAGCAATAATTATGATGGTGCCACTTGCTTTCGTCACATTAATGGAACATATTGGCGACATCAGTGCAAACTCAACTGTTTGTCAGCAAGATTTCTTTGTCGATCCCGGGATTGATAAAACACTTGCTGGAGACGGATTTGCCATTATGGCCGCTTCACTTCTTGGTGGACCACCACAAACAACATACGGTGAAAACACGGCAATTTTAGTAATTACTGAAAACTATGACCCTAAAAACATCTTTTATGCCGCTTTATTGGCGATTTTCTTTGGTGTATTTTCCCTTTTCGGGACATTAATCTCAACGATTCCTGGCGCTGTTATTGGTGGAGCATCAATTATTCTGTTTGGAATGATTAGTGCTTCAGGGTTAAGAATGCTGATTGAAAACCAAGCAGATATTGGCAGAACAAAGGATTTAATTGTTGTTAGTGTTACGCTTGCCGTTGGCCTTGGTTTAGGCGCTCTTAGCGTTGCGAGCGACATTATAAGTAGCATTAATCCAACACTTGATGCTTCGTTCTTAAAAGTTATGATCGGACAAATTCAAATTTCTCCATTAGCAATTGCAACAGTGGTTGCTGTTTTGTTGAACATTATTATTCCCGAAGCTAAAGAATTAGACGAAGAAGAAACTATTGAGCAAAAATAAAGCAAAGTTAAAAATGTTGCTTATAATTATGAAGGAAGGAAATTAAGATTATGAAAAAAATTGGAATTATCGTTGGCTCATTACGTAAAGCGAGCAATTCACAAAAAATAGCGGACAATGCTTTAAACTATTACAAAGGCAAAGCTGATGCAAAAGTTATTGAAATCGGCCACTTACCGCTATATAACGCTGATTATGAACTAGATTTACCAGAAAGTTACGTACACTATAAAAAGGAAATTGAAAGTTTTGACAGTTTTCTTTTCATTGTTCCTGAGTACAATCGTACAATGACTCCAGCAATGAAAAACGCTATTGATGTTGCAAGTCGGCCATTTACAAGCAATAAATGGAATGGTAAAACTGTCTTATTAGTTGGTCACTCAATTGGTAAACTTGGTGCTTATGGCGCGGTTAATGATGTGCGAAAAGTGCTGGGCTTTCTTGGTGCTAATGTCTTAATGTATCCAGAAGTTTATTTAGGTCCAACAAAAGATTTATTTAATGAAGACGGAACGTTTGTGCCAGCAAGCGCTGGTTTTATGGATGATGTTTTTAGTGCACTACTAAAATAACAATAAAAGAAAGTGGGGTTATCTCATGACAGATGTATTTAAAAATATTCTTGATGACGATGAAGTAGTAATTAAACAGTTTAAACCAAACAAGTTTAGATTTTTCTTTGGAACTTATGGAACTTTTTTGCTAATTATGTTATTTTTGGGCGGTTTTGTCGTTGCTCCGTTAGCTTTTGATGGAGAAGTCTTTATTGGCTATGTTTTCATTGGTATTGTTGTTGGTGTTTTTGTGCTTGCTCTTTTATTAACAACATTATTTGCTGTTTTAAGTTATCAGAAAAAGTATTATGCATACACGAATAAAAGAATTTTAATTCAAGGTGGTATTATAGGAGTCGATTATAAAGGACTCGACCATAAAATGATTGGTGCGATTGAAGTGCGTGTTGATTTACTCGATAAAATCGTCCGCAAAAATACGGGAACAATTAAATTTGGTAGTCAAGCGAGTCCACTTAGTAAACAAGCAGTACCAATGTTCATTTTTAATGGCATTTATGATCCGTATAATGTGTACCGTGAAATCAAAAAATATATTGATAGTGTAAAGCAATAAAAGCAAAAGTAATTTAATTGAAATTGGGAGCGTTAATGCTCCCTTTTTTATTCAACTTTTTTAAAAATAGTATCGGCGTTATCAGGATCATACATTTCATTTGCCCAAATAACGAAGACGACATCTTGATCCGTCTCATTAACAATGTTATGTGTATATCCAGGCGGAATATCGACAACTTCGAGTTTTTCCCCTGATACTTTTAAGGAAATTAGTTCACCCGTGGCAATATGTTTAAAATTAATTGTTGCTTCTCCGGTTAAAACAAGAAACTTTTCAATTTTCGTGTGATGATAATGGTTGCCTTTTGTGAACCCGGGCGTGATGACATTAACTGAAACTTGGCCGAATTTTTCACCTTTTATAAATTCAGAAAATAACCCGCGTTCATCTTGGTGCACTAAAAGTGGGTACTTAAAAGCTTCAACGGGTAGATAAGTTAAATATGTGGAATAAAGCTTTTTGACAAATGCATCTTGAACATCGGGTAATAAGCGGTTTTCTCGTGATTCCTTAAATGATTTAATTAAGCGGGCTAACTCACCGATTGTAATATTATGGGTTTGTTTAACAGCGTAATATTTTGTGTTCACATTATATGCACCAATAATTACATCATAAAAAGTTTTAACGACGTCATCAATATAAACAAAATCAAGAGCGGCGTTTGGATCGTTAATTGTAATATCTTCATTGTGGGCAACATTATGACAAAATGTTGCGATGACAGAGTTATAATGTGGTCTGCTCCATTTTCCAAACAAGTTATGCAGTCGAAAAACGTAAACTTTGTTCCCAGTTGCTTTTTCGTAGGCGAACAAAACTTCTTCGGCGGCCTTTTTACTTTTGCCGTAATCATTATCTTGTTCAGCATGAATTGTTGACGAGAAAATTAAGGGAAGTTTTAAATTCTCTTCGCTAATAATATCAATGATAGTTTCAGTTAAGCCTCTGTTAACTTCATAAAACTCATCATTTGATTTTGGGCGATTTGCACCCGCTAAATGGACAACGAAATCCGCCGCCTTTAAATATCTTTTTAAGTCGTCTGTTGAGTTATCGAGATCAAAGCCAAGAACATCAATATTTCTCTCTTTTAAGTAGAAACTTAAATTCTTGCCAATAAATCCGTTAGCCCCTGTAATTAGTACTTTCATAATGCACCTCATATTAATTATAGCGGTTATAATTAAGTCGTCCAATTATATAGATGGTTAAGTTCACTAAAAATGTTAAAATAAGGGCGGAGAATTTATGTTAAAAACAAAGTATTTATTAGATTTATATCACGACTTAGTTGTCCAAAACAAAGGCGAAAAAGAATTCCATCAAGCAGTACTTGAAATGTTTCAAACGCTTGATCCGGTAATCCACTCTTACCCGGAAATTATCACCAACAATATTATTCCAGAGTTACTAAAACCCGAACGAATTATTGAAGTAGAAATTGATTGGGTGAATGAAAAAGGTGAAAATGAACAACATTTAGCGTATCGCATTCAGTATAGTAGTACGCTTGGTGTTTACAAAGGTGGTCTCCGTTATAGCCCGAATGTTAGCATTTCAATTTTTAAATTTCTTGCCTTTGAACAAACGTTTAAAAATGCGTTAACAACTTTACCAATGGGTGGCGGAAAAGGTGGCGCTAATTTTAATCCGCGTGGCCGCTCCGCAAAGGACATAAAACTTTTTACTGAAGCATTCATAACCGCGCTCGCCCCTTATTTAGGAGCAGACACAGATGTTCCAGCTGGCGACATTGGTGTTGGACAACGTGAAGTTATGCTGATGGTTGAAAAATATAGTGAGCTAAAAGATGATGCTTATGGCGCATTTACTGGCAAATTACCGGATAAAGGCGGTATTTTAGGGCGTAAAGAAGCAACAGGACATGGTCTTGTTTATTTTGTTGAAGAAGCTTTAGCCGTTATCAAAAAGACGACTTTAAACAATAAAAAAGTTGTAGTATCGGGTTCTGGCAATGTCGCTCTTTATGCAGCTTTTAAAGCACGCGAAAAAGGTGCAACCGTTGTTGCGATGTCTGATTCAGATGGTTATGTATATAATCCTGAAGGTCTTGATTTGGATATTATTAAAGAAATAAAGGAAACGAAAAGAGAACGAATAAGAAGTTATCTCGACTATGATAAAGCAGCAATTTATGAAAATGACGCTGTAGCGATTTGGGGAGTAAAGTGTGATATTGCTCTTCCTTGTGCAACACAAAATGAACTTGATGAAACGGGTGTCGCTGCTTTAATTAAAAACGGTGTTATTTTCGTTGCAGAAGGGGCAAATATGCCAACAACAAAGACTGGTGTTGAACTTTTGCGTGACAATAAGATTTTATTTGCACCGGGGAAAGCCGCAAATGCGGGTGGTGTTTATGTTTCCGGACTTGAAATGATTCAACATCAAAAACAAGTGAAATATACTTTCACAGAAGTTGATGCCAAACTCCAGTCAACAATGAAAGCGATTTTCCAAAATAGCTACCAAACAGCAAAAACACACAATCGGCCGAACGACTTATTATTTGGCGCAAACTTATCTAGTTTTCTACTTGTTGCCGAAAAAATGCTTGAAATAAGAAAAAAACATACCGGTTAACTTATTACTACATGTAACAAATATGCTATGCTTTGCTATAGATAAGGAACAATTATGATGAAAAAATTCCACTTAACAAATTCATACACATTAATTAATTTTGATGTTTTTTCATGTGATACAGAAGTTGATATTATTGAATCGAAGGCGTTTGCAAAAGTGCTCGATAAATTTATTAAGAAACTTTGGCAAGAAAAAAGCCCATTATTAAGCAATTTAACAAAAGAAGATACAAAACTCTTTCTTGATATGTATAAAATGCTTTTAGTTTACGAGCCGAAAATGATTAGTGAAACTTCCGAGAGCTTTCGGTTTGTTAATAAAAATAAGACGGCATTATATGAAATCACCGAACAATTTTACGACTACTGGCGTAAACTTGAACGTTTCGGATTGTTACAAGCGCGCCAGGACGCGAACCAAAATGCGCGCAAACTTGATTTAATCCATAAAGCAGAAGTTTTTAATGAAAAGGTTTTAACGTTATATCGGACAATCACGCAAAAGCTTCTTGGTGATCATTATAAAATCTACCGACAACTACCTGCCGGTGTTAATGCTAATCTTCTTTACATTAATCATAGTTTTTCTACGGATAAAGTTGTTGAAAACATTCAAAACATTGGTTTTATTACCGGTATTGTCACCCGGCCACCGTTTATCATTTATTCGGAAAGCAATAAGCGCGAAGGTTTATTTAAGGAAATTCATTTTAACCCGTTGCCCGAACTTAGTATTAATAAACTGCATTATTTCACGTTTCCAATTAAAGTTGGCACAGTATTAGCGTTTATTTATGTCCATCGTGATTTATTACATTTAGGGATTGGCCTTGCGAACTTATTTGAATTTGCCAGTTTTAACGAATTTAATAACACTAAGCCTGACGTTGTTTATATTTTCGGTATTCGCGAAAAAGAATATGACGGAACATATCATTACGATAAAGAGCAAGATATATATTTCGGTTTTGTTGACCGCAGTCAGAAAAATGATTATTTCGGCTACTTAAAGAAAATGATTTTAACGCTCCATAATATTTATCAATTGGATAACGGAAACTTGCCCGTTCATGGCGGAATGGTGCAAATAACGCTGAATAATGATGAAGTTAGAAATATTGTTATTGTTGGCGATAGTGGTGCTGGAAAAAGCGAAACACTTGAAGCCTTGCGTGTTATTGGTTCGAAAAAGATTAAAAAAATAACTGTTGTGTTTGATGATATGGGCACATTAAAATTAAGAAACAATGCTGTAATTGCCACGGGCACGGAAATCGGTGCCTTTGTCCGGCTTGATGATTTAGATTCAGGTTATGCTTATCAAGAGATGGAAAGGGCAATCTTTTTAAACCCACACCGGAAAAATGCGCGGCTCATTATCCCGCTGACAATGTATAAAGAAGTGATCAAAGAATATAAAGTTGATTTTTTCCTGTATGCGAATAATTATGACAAAACGCAAAAAGGGGTGAAAGTGTTCACGAATACTGGTGAAGCACTCGATGTTTTTAAAGCCGGGAAAAGATATGCCAAAGGAACAACAAGTGAAGTTGGTTTAGTTTCGTCTTACTTTGCCAATCCTTTTGGTCCTGTTCAGCGCGAAAAACAAACGGAAAAGCTACTCGAACAATATTTTAAAGCACTCAACAATACAAAAGTTATTATCGGTGAACTGTTTACAAAACTTGCGCAACCTGGGTACGAAACAAAAGGACCACAAGAAGCGGCAGAACAATTATTAAAATATATTACAAAGCAAAATTAAATTATATTTTTCGCAACCATATCATCAAATGCCGCAAATAACGCGGCATAATCAGACTCTTTTAAGTCACCAATATGCCCAACACGGAACATAACTTCTTTTAAGTCACCAATACTTGCTGCAAGGATAATATTGTGGTTTTCACGTAAGTAATTAATAACATCTTCCCCGGTTAAACCTTCTTTTTTCACACGAAGTGGGGTTAAACAGTATGAAGGGTTCTCACTAAAAACGGCAAAAGGATACTTTTTAATTCGTTCACGAAAACGTAACGCATCACGTTTAATTTTTTCTTGTTCTTTTTTAAAGTTACCGTTTTTGAAGTTATTAAGCCGTAAGTTTAGTTGCCGCATCAATGTTACAGCTGGTGTAAAAGGCATTGCGCCACGCATTCCGTCACGGATGTATTTTTGTAAGTTTAAATAATAAGCCGGCGCATTGTTACGATTAATAATATTAATGGCCCGCGGACTTAAGGCAACAATGCTAATTCCGGGTGGCAAGGCAAGTCCTTTTTGTGCGCCGGTAATAATTGCATCAGCATTTACATATTCCATATCAATTTCGTCACTTACAAAAGCACTGATAGCATCAATAATAAGTAGTAAATTATGTTTTTTAACAAAGTCACGGATAAGACCCATATCATAAAGAAGTCCAGTTGAAGTTTCGTGCATATTAATTAATAGCCCAGTAAAGCCGTTTGTTGCGTATTTTTCTAGGTGCGCCGCTTTAAGTGCTTCGCCATAATTAAGTTTTAATTCGGTATAGCGGATATTATAAGCTTCGCAAATTTCAATAAAGCGTTGACCAAACGTTCCGCCGTTAACAATAAGAACATGGTCGTCTTTTGTTAGTAGACTAACAACCGTCGCGTCCATCGCCGCACTGCCCGAACTCGTTAGTATTGCAACTTTGCTATCTTTTGGAGCATGAAAATACTTTTTAAGAAGCGTTTCGTTTTCGCGCATTAAGTTATAAAATTCATCAGTAATAAAGTAAGGAACTTCTTCAGACCCAATTTCTAAAATATCTGGATGAACTGTAACAGGTCCTACTGCGAAAATAATCGGCTTTGTTGTTTTTGTCATAAATACCTCCAAAGTAAACTTGCACTTTAATTATACTAAAGTTAGTAGTACTTTATGTATAAGTACTATTAATTAACAATTTTTCTCATAAATGTGTCAAAATAAGAGAAGGAGAAAATTATGAAATTAATGACAATTCTAGGAACGCGACCGGAAATAATTCGTCTTAGTTCCGTTCTTAAAAAAGCCGATAAAGTATTTGAACACGTTATTGTTCATACCGGCCAAAATTACGATTACGAGTTAAACGAAATCTTTTTTAAAGATTTGGAATTAAGAAAACCTGATTATTTCCTTAGTTCTGCCGGTAGTCACTTAGGTGAAACAATCGGCAATCTCATTGCAAAATCTTATGAAATAATTCAAAAAGAAAAACCAGACGCGGTGCTAATTTTAGGTGACACAAATAGTTCTCTTGCCGCAATTAGTGCTAAACGACTTAAAGTACCAATTTTCCACATGGAAGCGGGCAATCGTTGTTGGGATTGGAACGTTCCAGAAATGATAAATCGCAAAATTGTTGATCACATTAGTGATGTCAATCTACCATATACAGAAAACAGCCGACTTTATTTAATTGAAGAAGGAGTCGATCCCCAACGGATTTTTGTTACTGGCTCGCCAATGGCCGAAGTAATTAAAGAACATCTCCATAAAATTAAGCAAAGTGATGTTTTGACGAAATTAAATATTGAAAAAGGTAAATATATCTTACTTTCAAGCCATCGTGAGGAAAATATCGACATTGAACACAACTTTATCGAATTAATGAACGCAATTAATAAAATTGCCGAAAAATACCAACTACCAATTATTTATTCCGTACATCCACGGAGTAAAAAGCACATCGAACAACGTAATTTTAAATTCCATCCACTCGTACAGAGTTTAAAACCGTTTGGGTTTGTTGATTATTGCCACTTACAACAAAATGCCTACGCTGTCCTTAGTGATTCAGGCACCTTAAGCGAGGAAAGCGCGATGCTTAACTTCCCTGGTGTTCTCATTCGGACCTCAACCGAGCGACCGGAAGCACTTGACAGCGGCACAATTGTTTTAGGGGGAATTACGGAAAAAGAAATTGTTGAAGCACTAGAGATCGCTGTTAAACTTAAGGATGAAAAACGAACGATGAACAAAGATTACTTTGAAGACAACGTTTCAAGTAAAGTTATCCGTATTATTCAAAGTTATACAGATATTATAAATCGCCAAACATGGCAAAAGAGAGGTTAACATGAGTCATTTATTAGCAGGGAAAACACTTTTAATCACCGGTGGAACAGGATCTTTTGGTCACGCTCTTGTTCGGAATATAATTAATTCACCAATTAAAGAAATTCGTATTTTATCACGAGACGAACTTAAGCAAGATGTGATGCGGAAAGAATTCAATAACGACAAACTCAAGTTTTATATTGGCGATGTCCGGGACATTGATTCAATTCGCTATGCATTCCGTGGTGTTGATTACGTCTTTAGTGCTGCCGCCCTTAAACAAGTACCAAGCTGTGAGTTTTATCCAATGGAAGCGGTAAAAACAAACATAATTGGCAATGATAACGTTATTACGGCGTGCATAGAAAATAAAGTTAAGAAAGCAATTTTCCTTTCAACTGACAAAGCAGCTTATCCAATTAACGCTATGGGTATTTCCAAAGCTTTAATGGAAAAAAACACGATTGCCCGTTCCCGCCAACTATTAGAAGGCGATACCGTACTCTGTTTAACTCGTTACGGTAATGTTATGGGTAGTCGCGGAAGTGTCATTCCGTTATTTATTAATCAAATTGAAAATAATAAACCAATTACAATTACGAATCCAAACATGACACGGTTTATGATGAGTCTTGATGATGCGGTTGATTTAGTGCTCTTTGCTTTTGAACACGGAAAACAAGGTGATTTGTTTGTCCATAAAGCACCGGCGGCAACGATTGACGTTTTAGCCGATGCAATTCTCGAATTAAAAGAGAGCAAGCAACCGAAAGTATATATTGGAACAAGACACGGCGAAAAACTTTACGAAGTGCTTGTTACTAGTGAAGAGATGGTTAAGGCCGAAGACTTAGGCGGTTACTACCGTGTACCATCTGATAATCGTGATTTAAATTATGAAAAATATTTCACAAAAGGTGAAAAGGCCTTTGAAGAAGCAGCTCAATACGATTCGCATTCCACTAAAAACTTAACCGTCGCCGAAATGAAAGAAATTTTATTAAAGCTTCCTGAGTTTAAATAGCAGACAATCAATAATACATTATTGATAACACATAAAAAACACTCGATTTTCTATACAATAAGCAATTGTTATTGTATAATTAAGGCATCCACATGAAGGAGGAATTCATAGATGGCAAAATTAAAGGATTACTTCGTTATCTTAGTTTTAGATGATGAAACCTCATTAAAAGTTAGAACCCTAAAATTAAGTGACAAAGACTTTAAAGTTCCATATCGTAACTTTTACCCCCATATTAACGTTGGCCGATTTTTCAATGCCGAAAAAGATGAAGTTGTACGAGCAATGAAGAAAGTTTCACGTTCAATGAACGCCTTTGACTTAACAATTGCGCGAGTTGAACTACTTGCCGAATATTTAATGGTATTAACATTTTCACAATGTGAAGAGTTGAAGAAACTTCATAATCGACTGCACGAGTTTGTCCCATATGAAAGTGATGAATGGACAAGTCCGACAAGCGGAAAGTACGTTCCACATATTTCGATTTATTATAACCCTGGCGAAAATGTTCGTGAAATGTTCGAACATTATCAAAACAAATTTGAACCATTTGTTGGTCGTATCGTTGCGATTGAATTAAGTGAATATGATGGCAAGAGCTTCAAAGTTTCCAATCGCTTCCCGTTAAAGAAAAGACTTTTTTAATGAAAAAAGAAACAAAAGAAAAAATATTAGTGTTTCGCGATGACCGTGATTGGCGCAAGTTTCATAACGGAAAAGATTTAGCGCTTTCACTTGCTTTAGAAGCTAGCGAACTCTTAGAAATTTATCAATGGTCCGGTGACGACTTAAACGTTAGCCATAAGTTGGAGTTAATTAAAGAAGAACTCGCGGATATTATTATGTATACAATTTTAATTGCTGATCGTTATAATCTCGATGTCGATGAAATTGTGTTACAAAAGCTCAAAGCAAATGACGCAAAATATCCGGTTGAGAAAGCAAAAGGAACATACCGCAAATATACGGAATTAGATGATGATTAAACGATTATTTTACAAGGTTTTTTCAATTATTTTATTAATTGGTGGCTTAACATTTATTGTGCTTGGCCTAATTGAACTCTTTAGGGTTGATAGCCATAATAGTACATTATATAGTCTTATTGCCGCGCCTTTGATGTTTCTTGGTGTATTTCTTTTCACGCTAGGGTTTGGAAAAGAGAAAGATGCGAAGAAGTAGAAAAACGGGCGATATTCGCCGCTTTATCGTGCAAAACAACGGTCTTTTGCTCGAAACACTGCTTGTTGAAGTTCAAGGCTATTCACGTAATAACATTAAAAGTTTTTTAACGCGTAGACAAGTACTTGTTAATGATGTTCCGGTGCGACAATTCGATTATAAACTGCTTAAAGGTGATGAAATTAGAATTACGCGCGAAAGTAATCGACTTTCTGATCGCCCGCGACTGCCAATTATTTATGAAGATGATTTAATAATTGTTGTAAATAAACCAAGCGGACTATTAACAATTGCCAGTGAAAAAGAAAGAAAACAAACAGCATATCGTTATATAACAGAATATGTGCGCTTTAAAAATAAACATGCGCGCATTTTTATCGTTCATCGTCTTGACCAAGATACATCAGGCGTTTTAATGTTTGCGAAAACAAAGGCCGCACAGCAAGCACTACAAAAAGAATGGAATAAGATTGTGACTAAACGCGGCTATCATGCCGTTGTGGAAGGTATACTAAGTGAAAAAAGTGGTATCGTCCGTTCGTATCTTTATAAATCAAAAACAAATGAGATGTATAGCGGTCATAGAACTAAGCATGGTAAATATGCGGAGACACATTATAAAGTAGTGAAAGAAGGGAGAAACAACTCCCTAGTCGATGTTAATATAAAAACTGGTCGCAAAAATCAGATTCGTGTTCATTTAAAAGATTTAGGTCATCCAATTGTTGGCGATGATAAGTATGGTAACAAAAGCCAGGCTAAAAGACTTTTTCTCCATGCCTACGAACTTAAGCTGATTAGTCCTTTTACAAATAAAGAAGTTATGTTTACTGTAAAAACCCCACAAAATTTCTTTGATATTTAATAATTTAAAATTAAAATTTGTAATAAATTACAAAAAAAGCGCATTTTCCTTCTTTGAAACACAAAAGAAGTTAATGAGTATGGTAAAATTACAGCAGGTTAAAATATGAAACTATTTCGTTATCTAAAAGAAGTTTTCATTGCTAGTTTGCCCTTATTGGCAATCATGATTGTTGTTATAGGCATTGCCTTTCCTTTGCAAGACCCGATGCAAAACGTACAAATTATTATCGGTTATGTCGGTGTTGTCATCGGTCAGGCAATTTTTTTAGTTGGCCTTGATTACAGTATTTTAGAAATCGGTCAATTAGTTGGCGGCTCAATTACTAAGTTAAATAAAATTGTTTTTGTGATTTTGTTTGCTTTTCTTTTCAGTGTGCTTGCAACAGTTGCTGAACCGGGAATAGCCGTCTTAGCAAGCCAAGTTAGTGATATTAATCCGCTGATTGTACAGCCATTATTTATTTGGATTACAAGTTTAGGTCTTGGCGCACTTGTTGGTGTGGCCGTGTATCGTTTAGTTCGCGGAATTAGTATGAAAAAAATCTTTTTCTTCTTTTACTTAGCGTTAATTATTTTAATCTTCTTTGTCCCTAATCAATTCCAGGCGCTTGGTTTTGATGCAAGTGGAGCAGCAACAGGAGCAATAAGTGTGCCGTTTGTTTTAGCTTTAGGTGTTGGTGTTTCGCATACAGTAAGTAAAACAAAGTCAAGTGAAGATAGCTTTGGAATCGTCGGAATTGGTGCAATTGGACCAATTATTACAATTTATGTTTATGGTTTAATTGTTGGAAACAATCGCAGTCTTATGCCTTATGCTCCCGGGGATATACAGCTATTAAGTGTTGTCTTAGACAACTTACTTGCGGTTGCACTTGCCATCTTCCCGATTGTCCTTATCTTTTTCATTTACCAAGCATTTTTTATTAAATTGCCGAGGAAAAAACTAATGCAAATCGGCGTAGCATCAGGTGTCGTCTTTATTGGTTTATTTATCTTTTTAACCGGAACAGATTATGGACTTGCCTTTGCAGGCAAACATATTGGTGAAGTGTTTGTTGGCACGAGAGCACAGTGGGTACTAATGCCGGTAAGTTTTTTACTGGGCTTTGCAATTACGCTTAGCGAGCCAAGTGTCGTCGTCTTTAGTGAACAAGTTGATGAATTAACAAATGGGGCAATTAGTAAAAACTTAATTAAATTTGCGCTGGCGATTAGTGTTGGTTTAGCAAGTTTACTTGGCGTGATTAAAGTATTTTATGATATTAATATTTTATATCTAATTGTGCCACTATATGTTATTGCAATCGGTTTAATTTACTTTACACCAACATTATTTGTTGGTCTTGGTTTTGATGGCGGAACAGTCTCTGCTGGTTCAATCACAAGTGCATTTTTAACACCGGTAATGCTTGGTGCAAGTCAAGCGCTTGGGCATACAAACATTTTAGTTTCTGGTCTTGGTGTTTTAGGCTTTATCAGCGTAATGCCGCGAATCGTCGTCCAACTATTAGGGATAGTTTATACTGCAAGAATGAAAAAAGTTGCGCATGAAATTGATGTGACAGAAGAACACGAACTCACATTATTTGCCAGCGAGGAGGAATAAATGCCACAAAAAGAACGGGTTTTGTTAATAATTATTGCCGAACGAAACCTTAAATATAAAGTGACGAAGGCGATTGAAAATGTCGGGGCGGTAATGTTTAATGCAACATACGTAAAAGGTTCGATGCAGAAGAACCGATTGTTGCGTACACTTGGACTTACTGTCGAAGAAAGAAAAGTATTATTAACGTGTTTAATTGAGCGCAAAAACATTACTAATGCGTTTAAAACGTTGAATGATAAATTTAAATTTGATCAACCAAATACCGGTATAGCTTTTACGCTACCGTTAGAAAGTATTAGTTATTAGGAGGAGGCTTATATGAGTAGAATAAATCAAGAAAACTTCCCTTTACGTGCACTATTCGTTGTTGTAAATACCGGCTTTAGCGAGCAAATCGTTGATGCTTTGCAAGAAGCGGGCTCAAAAGGTGCAACAATTATACCAGCACGTGGAACGGGTGCTAAGTTTAGCCAATTTCTTGGCATTCATTATGAACCTGAACGTGAAATATTGTTAAGTGTGAACACTCCAGAATTAGCCGCAGTCGTGATGGAGATGATTAAAGAAAAGTTTGGTAAAGATACGCCAATGAATGCCGTATGTTTCACGATGCCAGTAGAGGATGCAACATTTATTAAATAAAATGACTAAATTAAGAAAAAAAAGATTAAGCTTTTTAGTTTTGTTGACGGTGATGTTTTCATTAACGTTATTTTTTGTCATTAGCCCTCATGTTACACTAAACTATTCGCCACTTAATACATATTTTTATTTACCAGCGTTTTATCTTTTTGCGACAATCTTAATAATTAGTTATATTATTAGGCGTAATAAAGAGCGTGAGTTTATTTATGACTTAATTTTTACAATCTTACTTTTTGCAAGTGGATTCTTCTTTATTACTGGAAGCGAATCTATCTTGGCAACGCTTAAGTCGTCGCGGGCACTCCAGCCGTTAGTAACAACCTTATTTCTCATTGCTTATTTCTTAAGTTTTGTGGCCGTATTCTTCAACTATTTATTCAAGACAGAACTAGTTGTTGTTAGTGACAAGAAAATAAGGTTTGATTTTAAAATATTCAAAAGAAGTGACCGTCAAAAACGCCAGTTAATTATCGAAGCCCAAACGAAGCGAATTAATGAGATGTTTAGTCCGCTTTACTTTTATCTCATCGTTACTGCCTTAGTCGCGTTTGCTTATTTTAGTAGCGCCTTGTTAACGCAAAAGTTCACGATTCCTTTAGGGGGCGACTTTACACAACAGCAAATCCCGTTTTATACGAATGGTTATGATGATTGGTGGCGGTTTTTAAAAACGGGTCAATTCCCGCTTTGGGACAGTAACACATTTCTTGGTGCAAGTAACGTTGGCTCCAATAGTTTTTACTATGCAATGAATCCATTTTTCTTCCCTATTTTACTTTTCCCACGTGATCTAATTCCACAGGGCATTTCCGTCTTAATGATTATGAAATTTACGCTTGCTGCATTTACAATGCGCACCTTTTTAAAGTATATGGGTGTTAATGAACGTGAATCGCGAATCTTTGGTTTAGTGTATGCTTTTGCCGGATGGAACTCATATTACTTGTGGTTTAACCACTTTATGGAAGTTGCCGTACTTTTCCCACTAATCTTTTTAGGAATTGAAAAAGTACTTAAAGAAAAGAAAATCAAAACATTAATTTTCGCTTTAGCCCTGATGGGTTTCGCTAATTACTTTTTCTTAGTTACTGCATCAATCATCGGCTTTATATACGCATTTTTCCGTTATGTTCAACTATTTCCGAAAATTAAAGGAACTGATAAACTAGCAGTTATTGGCCTTGGATTTATTGGTTTCCTTTTTGGTATTTTAGCGAGCTCCGTTGTACTATTCCCAAGTTTATCAATTGCTTTAGGTAGTGATCGCGTTACCGATGCGACGTACTTGGACAATTTAAAAGAAGCCTTTAATATTAAAAATTATAAAGAAGCGTGGGAAATAATTACAAAGTGGGAATATCAAAACGAAAACTATATTCATAAAAAGTTTTATCCGTTAATTTCTTTCTATTTCCCCGTATTCTCTAATCGTAGTGTGACGCTTTTAAATACATCGAGTTACGACAATACAATCTCAAGTATTTTTGTTTTTAGTCCGGTTATTCTTCTTTTCATTCCAAGTATTATCGTTTCAATTAAAAAGAAAAAGTTCAGTCATTTAGTGCCGATTGCCTTTTTCCTTTTTACTTTATTCACACCGTTTTTCTATAACATGCTCCACGGTTTTAGTAAGGAGTATGGTCGCTGGCAACTAATTGTCGTCTTCAGTTTGATAACGTATGTGGCAATGAGTTTTGAAGACGTTAAAAAACTTAAACCATCTGCGTTTGACTTAAGTTTCATTATTAACTTAGTTTTAATGGCGTACACAATTAAACAGGCGTATGACTTGGAAAACTCGATTTACTTTGGTGAATTAATGTACCGTGAATATATTATTTATTATCAATTTATTATGTTCTTTATTGCCTACATTTTCATGCGTAGGCTTTACAAAACGAAGTATGAACATTATGCTCGTTCAGTTCAGCTAGTTGTTGAAATTATTGTGATGGGCACGATTACAATTTTTGGGCATGGTATTATCTCGTATACTGAGCGTGTAAACGGTGGTTTAAGTGGCTATAACGAAGATGTCGCGGTAATTCGGACAATTCAAGATTTGGATGGCAGTTATTACCGGATTTATAATACGCGCGCTGTTAAAGGACATGACAACTTACCGATGCGTGAAAACTATAACGGCTTAAGTGCGTTTCATTCTTTATATAACTTTGAACTAATGGAATTTAACGAATGGAGTCGCATTAATTATAACTATAATGGTTGGAGTTTAGGTATTCATGAACGTCGGAGCTTGCTCTATGACTTTTTAAGTGTCGATTACTACGTTATTAGTGATGATAGTCATGTAATTAAATGGACAACGGGTAGCCGCGCTTATGCACCGTACAAAAATGTGCCGAATACATATGAATTTTTTGAAGAAGCAAGTACAGATTCACGCTTTGTTTATCGTAAAAAGGACGAGGCACGTTTTGCCGTTGGTTTTAGTGTTGATAATGTGACAACGTTCCAAGAAATTCGTGATGATGAACCATTTGATTTAATTCGTAGTCGGGGCCGCTTTGCGAGTGTTGAATACGAAGAGCTCTATTTAAACGCCGCGTTATTAAGTCTTGATGACTTAGCCGCAGTTAATGATAAATACCCAACACTAGCGACGCAAAACTTACAAGACTTATCACGAAGAAATTATCAATATTTAAGTGCTTCTAGCCCTAGTTTCCAACGTAATATTTGGGAATTCCATACTAATCGCTATCCGTACGAAGCAAATAGTGAAGGGAAAAATAAACCACTACCAACAAAAGAATATATTTCGGAAAACGCGACACGATTAACGAGTTATCCAACGAAACTTTCGGGAAACACACATGCAATCGAATATGAAAGGCGAGATGGCAGACCGCTTTTAGAAAGTGAAAACGGTGGTGAAATTATCATTAACTTACCGCTTTCGATCGGTACGAATCATTCTTATCGTTATAACGTTTTTTTATATGATGAAAATTTAGATCTGATTACATTTGATAATCATACGAACGTGAGCAGCTCAAGTCGAACGTGGAAAGTTATGCGAAGCTATCATTCCCCGAAGCCAGTCCAAAAAGTTGCTTTAATTCCGATTGGTAGCAATCAAAATCCACCGCAAGAGCATGCAATGTATATTTATGATGAAGAAACACTTAATGATATACGTGCAAATGCGGTTTTAAATACACTCCAAAATGTCGAAGTTTTCACGAACAAAATTAAGTTTTCGACCGATTATGACGAAGAAAAGTTTGTTGTGACGACGATACCATATGACAAAGGTTGGGAAGTGATTACCGCGAATAATGAAAAGCTGCCGGTTTATAAAGTCCAAGGCGGTTTCGTCGGCTTTGTTAGTAAGTCTGGGCCAATGAACTATACTTTAAAATTCATTCCCGAACACTTCCAATTTGGTTTATTAGTAAGTAGTAGTGTGTTTTTAATGATTGCAATTATCGAATTAGTTGTGTTAATTAGAAAATACCGCAAAAAGTCACTAAGTTAGTCATCTTTATGTTTTAAATGATATTCATAAAGTTCGTTTTTATTAATATTAAAAAGTAAGGAAACAATTTTAATTGCTTCACTACTTTTATAATTTTCTTCGATTAAAAGTTTCACATGATCATTATATTTTTGGAGATCGTGTTCTTTTGCTGGAATTAGCCCTTGAACAACAAGGACGATTTCGCCCCGTAAAGCGATGGATTCCTTGCTAAACTCACTTAAAGTTGTATAAATATATTCTTCATTAATTTTTGTAAGTTCACGAGCAATTACTAAACTTCGTTCCCCAAAAACTTCAAAAAGTGTTTTAATTGTCCGGCTGACACGATGTGGCGCTTCATAAATCACAAGTGTTTCTGGCCGATATTTAATTTTTTCGAGTGTTCTCTTAAGTTCGCCTTCTTTGCTGGGCAAGAAACCAAGAAAAGTAAACGGTAGAACGGGTAAGTTTGATAAAACAAGTGCTGGTAAAAAGGCACTAGGTCCATTAATTACACTCACTGGAATATCATGAGCAAGCAAACTATCTAATAACCGCGCGCCAGGATCGCTAATCAGCGGGTAACCAGCATCACTCAAAAACGCTCCTTTTAAACCAGATTTTAATTTATCAATTATTTCATCAACTTTTGCTTGTTCACTAAATTTATGAACAGTAATAAGTTTTTTACGAATATTAAATGCGTTGAGTAATTTCATACTAATCCGGGTGTCTTCAACACAAATGAAGTCAGCTTCTAGTAAAACAAGCTGTGCCCGGAGTGAAAACTCATCTAAATTTCCAATCGGAGTGGCAACAAAATAAAATGGAGTCTCGCTTGCGAACGATTTATTTCTTTTCACGGATGCGGCGGTATCCTTTACTTAGTTCATCAAGTGGAACGATTACAAAACCACCATCATAATCAAGGCGAACAGTACGATTAATGACGTTAAACGAGTTAACGTAATGCGTTATTTTATCGCGGCGATATTTTGAACCGATAATCGGAAAATCTTTTTTTGTTTCAGTGTAATAATCATCTTCGAACTTTAAGCAGCAAAGTAACTTACCACATTGCCCGCTTAGTTTAGGGATATTTAAAGTTAGCATTTGATTTTTTGCTCGTGCGATGGAAATGCCTTCAAATTCTTTCAGAAATGTGTGGCAACAAAGGGGAAATCCACAGGCCCCTAAACCACCAATGATTTTTGCGCGATCACGGCTACCAATTTGTCGTAGTTCAACACGTGTTCGGAGTTTTGCGGCGAGAATACGGACTAATTCACGAAAATCAACGCGTTTTTCCGCGACATAAGTAAAAAGTATCTTACTGCGGTCAAACGTATACTCCGCCCGCAATAGTGTCATTTTAAGGTTTAACTTTGCTGCTTGATCAATACAAAACTCAAGTGCAAGTCGCGCATCTTCTTTATTAACATCGCCCTGCTTAATTTCGTATTCTGAAGCACGGTGCATAATTGGCTTCACTTCCAATTGATGAGTAAAAGCGGTAGACGGGATTGGTGGTGCAACAATTTTTGCAATTTCGATCCCTTGAACCGTTTCAACAATTACATAGTCACCAACATTTAAAGTTGGATCGTTCGTTTTAAAATAGTAAGGTTTCCCGCCTTCGAGAAAAGCTACGCTTATATAATAATCAACTGTCATGATTGCTTCCTTTAATCAGATTAATAAAAAGTTCATCAATTAATAAATCGATAGTAACATTTGCGTTTATTTTATCATTTACTTCATATGTTTTGATAATAAGTGGTAAAGGATCTTTGATTTGTGCGCTGAGTTTTTCAATTTGTGCGCTTAGGGCAGGAAAAAGTAGTGGTTGCTTATAACGATAATTTACAACATCTTTGAAAATTAAGGAAAAATACGCAAAGAGTCGGCGATATAAATAGCGATCACGAAGTGTAGGGATTAATTTTGAAGCAGTAATGTAGCTATTTTTAAGGTTTGTAGCCATTTCATCGAGTAAATCTAAAAGGACATCTTTGAGCTTAATATAATTTTCATCCGCACTTTGTTCTTCAATTAGTAAAGGTAAATTGTAAAAAGAACTGAGTAGTTCCTTATCAATGTTTGTTAGCTCGCTATTTTCAAGTAAAGCGAGTAATTCAGCGCGCTTAATTAGATTAAGCCGAACAATTTGACTGCGGCTTTTAATAGTTGGCAGAACAATGTTTTCGTTATGTGTAGTTAAGAAGGCAAAAATGTTTTTTCCTGGTTCTTCAAGAAACTTGAGCAAAGCGTTTGTTGCTTCAATTGTCATGCGTTCAACTAAGTGAACAATATAAATTAAAACTCCTTTTGCTTCTACACTAGTCGTGCTGAAAGTTTTTTCAATTTCGGCAACGTCTTCTTTTTTAATGCTCGATTCACTGCCGTCATAAATAAAGAAATCGGCATAATTGCCACTATCGACACGATGGCAAGTTAAGCAGTTATCGCATGCTAATGGCGCATTTCCATCACATAACAGCGTTTTCGCAAGGTGAACGGCAACTTCTTTAAGTGGTGTACCTTCTTCACCAACAAGTAAATATGCATGTGAAACATTGTTTGTGTTTTTGGCATTAACAAATGTTTGATGTAAAGTTTTTTGATATGTTTCTAAGTAAGTTGTTATATTCATTTTTGTAGTGCGTTTAAAATATGCGTAAGAGCGGCATCGATTACATGATCAAGTTCTTTGCTTGCGTCAACAATGCGATAACGTTCATGATAAGTTTTGCTAAGGTTTAAAAATGTTTCACGAACTTTTTGATGAAATGGCAATGACTCAAGATCAAGGCGATTAACTTCACGATTTTTATTCGCGGCAATTCTTTTTAGTCCAAGTTCGGGGGTTATATCGAAAAGAAGAGTTAAGTCGGGAAGTGTTGATTCAGTTGCAAAAAGATTAATATTTAAAATTTCATCAACACCAAGTCCGCGCGCTCCCCCTTGATAAGCAAGACTTGAATCAAGATAACGGTCACAAATGACGATTTGTCCCTTTTTTAAGGCTGGCCATACTTTTTCGACAAGATGTTGTCGTCTACTTGCTGCATAAAGAAGTGCTTCAGCACGGGGATCAAGGAGAACATTTTCTTTATCTAAAATTACTTCACGAATTTGTTCAGCGATTGGTGTACCGCCAGGTTCACGGGTAAAAAGAACATCGTAACCTAGCTCACGAAGTTTAAGAACAATCGCATTGGCAACGCTTGTCTTCCCGCTGCCTTCCGGTCCTTCAAAAGTAATAAACATATTTCCGTACTCCTTATTTAATATTTCTGCGCCCTTCAAGTGCTTTAAACAATGTCATCGTATCGACATAATCAACTTGTCCACCCATTGGTAGTCCGTAACCTAAGCGGGTAATTTCTACCGGTGTATCACTTAGCTTACGAGCAATATAAAGCGCAGTTAGTTCACCTTCTACGTTAGGATTAGTCGCGATTATCAACTCTTTAACATTTTCACTTGCAATCCGTTTTTCTAATTTACCTAAATCAAGTTTAGCACTATCAAGATTTTGTGCCGGACTTAAAACACCATTTAAAATATGGAACCGGCCGTTAAAGTCTTCAAGCTTAATAAAGCCCTGAATATCTTTTGCATAGCTAACAATGATTAGTGTGTCACTAGTTCGTGTTTTATCCGCACAGAATGAACATAGCTCTTTTTCGGTATATAAGCCACATTTCTCACACGTTTTGATGTTATCGCGCAATTTGCTGATTGTTATTCCAAAATCTTCGAGCACGTCATGCTCCATGTTTAAAAAAGCATACGCCATCCGTTCTGCTGTTTTTTGGCCAACGCCAGGAAGCCTTTTTAAGTGTTCGATTAATTTATCGAGCGTTGCTAATTCATACATTTAGAAAAAACCTGTTGAACTTCCAGTTACGCTTTCGTTAATTTCTGCTTCTTCTTTATCAATTACTTCCCGACATTCATTAACGGCCATTATTAAAAGTGTTTCGACCATCTCTTTATTTTCTAAATCAAAAAGTTCTTCATCGATCGCAATTTTAACGATTTCTTTATTACCGAGCATGACAACTTTAACGCCGCCACCTTTTGTAACAGTAAATTCCTTTTCATGTAATTCTTTCATTTTTCGCGCTAAATCGCGTTTCATTTTATTAGCTTGTGCTAATAGTTGCTGCATATTTTTATTTGTCATACAAATTTCCCTTCTAAATCTTCTTGAATGTCCGTTACACGTGGTAATTTTTTAATTTGACTTAAATTACGGAACATTTTATTTAAGTTTAAAACTTCGTTAGGTGTAACACCGTAAATTGCGACGCGTCTATTCAACAGTTGCCGGATTACTTCTTGAAGATGCAGTTGATTTTCTTTTAAATTACAAAGTTGAACGTGCCGATTAAAATTAAATTCAATCACGAGAAGTTCTTTAGTTAGAATATATGGCGTACCATCAAGAAGCAGTGCTGCTTGTTCGCTTAAATCTTGATCAAGCGCTAATAATGGTAAGTTTGTGTGCCATAGTTCATCTTTTAACTTTTTTCTTTCCTCACGGTCACCAAGAGTCATTGCTTTAATAATTGTTTCGTCTTCAAGTTTAATTTCCGTGCCGTCACCAATTAAAGGATTTTTTGGTTTTGGTTTTTTCTGGAAGGCAGCTTGTGCCGGCTCTTCCTTTTTCGGAGTCTCAACTTGTTTTGGTTGTTCCGCAACTTTTGGTGCGGCGGGTAAAGTTTCAACAGGGTCTTGTAAAAATGGTGGAAGTTCCTCCGTCTTTTGCTCGTCCGGCTTTTTTGCCACTTTTATTTCGGGTTTAGGCGTAGCTTTTGGTGTTTGAACCGGTGCAACCGGAACAGGTTCTGGTTTTTCAGCTGGTTCTGGTTTATGTGCGCCTTGCGTGAACGAAGTCATAATTTTCAGTAATGTTAACTCAAAAACGTTTTTAATATCAGGTGTAAAGCGGTATTCAGCTTGTGCTTTAATTAAAATATCAATTGCGGTATTTAAGTCAGTAACAGTGTAGTTTTCAGTGAGTTGCTCAACTTCATCAACACGTAAATAAAGCAGTAAATCGGAGTTTTTCGTTTTGTAATAGATTAATGCATCTTTAAGTAAGTTCAATAAATCGATTGTTAGACGCTTAATATCTATTCCTTTATCAATTAACTCGCCACTTGTTTTAAAAACAGTTTCAACATCATTTAAACTAACAGCCTTTAAAAGTTCGAGTTGCTCGATTTTGCTTGTTAAAGCAAAAAGCTTTAAAACATCATCAACGCTAAGTTTTTGACCACTATAAGCTAAAACTTGATCAAGCATACTTAAAGCGTCGCGGACACCACCATCTGCTAAACTCGTAATAAGTTCCATGGCCTTTATATCTTGAGCAATGTTTTCTTGATCTAAAATAACTTTAAGGCGAGCCATAATATCGCGGTCACTAACTTTTGCGAAGTTGTAACGCTGACAGCGACTTAGAATAGTCGGAATGACTTTATGTGGTTCTGTTGTGGCTAAGATGAAAATGACGTTACGCGGCGGCTCTTCCAATGTTTTTAAAAGCGCATTAAAGGCACTTTGCGTCATCATATGAACTTCATCGATAATATAAACTTTGTAACGACCACGGATTGGTGAGTAGTTGACGTTTTCAATTAATTGGCGGACATCTTCAACGCCATTATTACTTGCGGCATCAAGTTCAATTACATCGGGATGTGAACCATCGTTAACACTTAAACAGTTATTGCAAAGATTACATTGTTCTCCAATTCCTTCTTCACAATTCAAGGCTTTTGCAAAAAGTTTAGCCATTGATGTCTTTCCGGTTCCCCGGGGCCCACTAAATAAATACGCATGGGCGATTTTTTGTTGCGCTAGTGCATTTTTTAGCGTTTGCACAATTGCTTGTTGACCCGCAACTTCACTAAATGTTTTAGGGCGGTATGTTCGGTATAATGCTTTGTAACTCATAAAATAATTATACAATAATTATCCGTTTTCTAAAGCCGAAGTCCCTTAAAAATCGATTTCTTTTCGATGTAATTCCTGAATAAAGCATTATTCATGGTAAATTGCAAAAAAATGCTACAATAACATTTGCGAAAAGTTCGCAATTGATACGCTATGCGTATTTAAAAGAAAAGGAGGGTTCAATATGTTTAATTTAAATATTAAAAAGCCAAAAGCGGCGATTAATTACGATTTAATTTATGACTTTGTTGCGCTTGGACTTGGACCCGCTGGTCTTAATGCTGGTCTTTATGCAAAGCGGAAAGGGCTAAGTACATTAGTCGTTGGTTACGATTTTGGTGGTCAATTAATTAATACGTCAGAAGTGGATAACTACTTAGGACTCGGATTAACTGATGCTGCAACCGTTATTGATGCTTTTCTAACACACCTTGATAAGCTTGAAGTTCCCCTTGTTAAGAATGTTAAAATTAACAAAATCACAAAAAAAGATAACATCTTTTATGTTGAGCTTAATAACGACGAAACCGTTAAGACGAAGACGCTATTATATGCCTTAGGCGGAAATCCAAGAAAACTCGCGATTCCTGGCGAAAAAGAATATGCCAGCAAAGGAATTTCGTACTGTGTCACTTGTGATGCTCCGTTTTTCGCTAACGAAGATGTTGTTGTTGCGGGTGGCGGAAATAGTGCTGTTGATGCTGCGATTGATTTAGCAAGAATTGCTAAAAAAGTGACAATTATTCACCGTAGTCAATTCCGAGCAGATCAAAAGAGTTTAGAATTACTAAGTACTTTTGATAACGTTGAAATTATGCTCGAAACACAAATTTTAGAAGTTTATGGTGCAGAGAAAGTCCACAGTTTAAAAATTCTTGATAAAAAGAGCAACAAAACATCGATCTTTAAGACAAACGGTCTTTTTGTTCAAATTGGAACAATTCCTAATTCAACATTAGTACAAGACTTTGTCGAACTAAACGAACATAATGAAGTCATCGTTAATGAACTGCAACATACTTCATTACCAGGATTATTTGCTGCTGGAGATGTAACGCCAAATGTACATCGCCAAATAATCGTTGCTGCAAGCGAAGGTGCAAAAGCAGCATTAGAAGCAGCGCTTTATATAAACAAATTATAAAAAGGGAGAAAAAATATGGGAAAATTTTTAAATGCAGAAGTTTCATCACAATTACGCGAAATCTTTAGTCAAATGACAAAAGCGACAAAAATCGTTCTTTTCATCGATGGAAGTTGCGATACTTGTTTAGAAACAAAACAACTTTTAGAAGAAACAGTTGAACTTAGTGACAAACTTTCACTTGATGTCTTTGAAATTAAAGAAAAAGGTGAAGAAGCTAAAAAATATGACGTCACCTTAACACCAAGTTTTGTCTTTTTAGATGACAAAGGTGTTTACCAGGGCGTTAAATTTAACGGTATTCCAGGTAACCATGAATTTATCACATTCATCACGGCGATTATGGAAATGGGTGGGGCAGAAATTCCTTATCCGGCAAGTATCGTTGAAAGAATTAAAAAGATTGATAAACCAGTCAATATTAAAGTATTCGTGACGCTTTCATGTCCACATTGTCCAGAAGCAGTAACTAACGCTCACCGTTTAGCGATGCTTAATAAAAATGTTACTGGTGAAATGATTGAAGCACAAACGTTTTATGAGTTAAGCCAACAATACAACGTTTCTGGTGTACCGAAAATCGTTATTAATGATAAATACGAATTAATTGGTAATCAACCGGTCGAACAATTCTTAAAAGTTATCGAAGATCTATAGTTATACTTTAATAAACCTAGGCGATGAAATAAAGTCTAGGTTTTTTTATACATAAAAAAGAGAAAATATGCGAAAAAGTCGAAAATACTATATAATAAGACGAAGGAAGAATTATGGATAAAACACTTAAAAACCGGTTAGAAGCGACAAAAACGAGACTAAATACGATTGATAAGGAATTAGAAGATCCTAATGTAACAAAAGATCTCGCTAATTTTCGCACGATATCCGTTGAAAGATCACAAATCGCACCAATCGTCGAACTTTACGACGAATATTTACGCGTTGATGAAGATTATGCGGCAACATTTGTATTAATCGAAGAAAAAGATCCTGAAATTGTTGAATTTGCTAAAGAAGAACAAAAACGATTAAGCGACGAGAAAGAACGGATAATTAAAGAAATTAAAGTTTATTTAATTCCTAAAGATCCTAATGACGATAAAAACATTGTTGTTGAAATCCGTGGCGCAGTCGGTGGCGATGAAGCTAATCTTTTTGCCGGCGATTTATTTCGGATGTACGTAAAATTTAGTGAAAGACAAGGTTGGCGCATGCAAATTCTTGATGAAAGTAGCAGTGACGTCGGTGGCTTTTCACAAATTTCCTTTTTAATAAAAGGAAAAGGCGCATACTCGAAACTAAAGTTTGAAAGCGGAGCACATCGTGTTCAACGTGTTCCAAAAACGGAAGCAAGTGGAAGAATTCATACTTCAGTAGCAACAGTTCTTGTTATGCCAGAAGCTGAAGAAGTAGATGTTGAAATTCGTAATGAAGATATCCAAATGGATACATTTAGATCACAAGGTGCAGGCGGTCAACACGTTAATAAAGTTGAAAGTGCCGTTCGTTTAACCCATATCCCGACGGGAATTGTTGTTGCTTGTCAAGTAGAAAAGAGTCAGTTACAAAACCGTGAAATTGCGATGAGATTACTCCGAGCCCGAGTTTTAGCGGCCCGAGTTGCTGAACAGGAAGAAAAAATTGGTGCGGAAAGACGGTTAAAGATTGGAACCGGGGAAAGAAGTGAGAAAATAAGAACGTATAACTATCCGCAAAACCGCATTACTGATCACCGCATTAATTTCTCGACCCAAAAACTTGACCGAATAATTGAAGGTGATTTAGATGAACTCATTGAGGCGCTTATTAATTATGACCAGCAAGTACAAATGGAAAATCCGGAATAATGACAGCATATGAAATTTTACAACACACAATTAAAGACTATCCGCATTTATCGGTAAACGATATTCGGTTAGCCTTGATGCATATTACAAAGAGTGGTGACTATACAAGTTTTATTTTAAATCAAAACAAAAAGCTTAATTTACCCCCAATATTTTTTGATATTGTAAAGCGACTTAATAATAACGAACCAATTCAATATATTTTAGAAGAAGCATTTTTTTATGACGAAAATTTATATGTGAATAAACATGTTTTAATTCCGCGAATCGAAACGGAGGAATTAGTGCATAAATTAATTGAAGAAATTAAAAATGATCCGCCAATTGCGATTGCTGATATCGGCACTGGCAGCGGTGCTATCGCGGTAACATTAGCAAAGCATACCGACCATCAAATATACGCAAGTGATATTAGCAAACGCGCGCTTAAAGTCGCTGAACGTAATGACCGTCAGAATAAAGTTCAATTTATTCATGGCGATTTATTGCTTCCTTTTATCAACAATAATATTACCCTTGATTACATCGTTGCTAATTTACCATATATTGAACCAGAAGAAGAAATTAGCGACAACGTGAAAAATTTTGAACCGCATTTAGCGCTCTTTTTGCCAAAAAACAACATTTTTGCACGGTTTTTCCGTCAAGTTAAAAGGGTGAGTAAAGGAAGTAATGGGGTAAGTATCTTCATGGAAATTGGTAGCAATCAAGGAGAAGAACTCTTGAAACTTGCTTATAAAATATTAGGTGAAGATGAGGAAATTACTGTTCATCAAGATATGTACGGCAAAGACCGCTTTTTAATTATTCGAGGATTACAATGAAAACCGTCCTTTTGCAACAAACCGAATTAGAGAAAGCAGCATTACTATTAAGAAATGGTAAGATTGTCGCTTTTCCGACTGAAACGGTTTTTGGCATGGGCGTAATTTATGATAATCACAGTGCACTTCAAACATTAAAATCAGTAAAGGGCCGTGACGAGCAAAAACCATTCACTTTGATTGTTAGCACGACTCATGAAATAAATGATTATGCAATGATAACCGAAGAAGCTAAAGTAGTTATTAATAAATATATGCCGGGCCCATTAACGGTTATTTTACCGGCAAAAAGCGTCTTAATTGGCCCAATCACGAATAATTCATCGTATATTGGCATCCGTGTTAGTAGTGATGAACACGTAACAAATTTAATAAAAACAGTCGGCAAACCGCTTCTTGTTCCAAGCGCTAATAAAAGCGGAACATTGCCACTCTTAAATAGTGCGGATGTTTACAAAGTCTTTAACGGGGAGATAAGCGCCGTAATCGCTGGCACGGCAGGCGGGAGCAAAGCGTCAACGGTTATTAAAATCGATGATAAAATAGAATTAGTTAGAGAAGGTGATATACCTTTTAATGATCTTAAACAAACGTACGAGGGGGCAAAGAAATGAAAGTAGCAATTGGTAGTGATCACGGTGGATTTAATTTTAAGGAAGCGATTAAAAAGCATTTAGCCGCGCAAAACATTAATGTTATTGACGTTGGACCTAAAGATAAAGAGTCGGTTGATTATCCAAGTTACGGTATTGCAGTTGGTGAAAAAGTAAGTAGCGGTGAAGCCGATTTTGGCGTTGTTGTTTGTACATCAGGCGAAGGAATCACAATCGCTGCCAATAAGGTAAAAGGAGTAATTGCAGGTATTGGTTATAATGACAGCGTTTCACGACTTTTACGGCAACATAATAATGCTAATGTAATTGGATTTGGTGAAGGCGAAATGGAATTAGCCGATGTATTAAGACGTGTGGACATCTTTTTAAAAGCAAAGTTTGAAGGTGATCGACACGAACGCCGTGTCCAAATAATTTTAGATTACGAAAACAAATAAGTTAAATAAACTCTTTCTCTTGTATTTATAAACAGATGAAGAGTTTTTTTATTTGTGAAATTTGTGGTAACCAAAACAAAAACAAGATTGGGATTAGAAATGGTGAATATTATTGTCGCGCCTGTATTGAGTTTTGCGGACAAAAAGCACCAAGAGTGAATTATCAACCGCTTGATTTAAATATTAAAATTGATTATGAACTAACCCCAGCACAAAAAGATATTTCACAAAGCGTTTTACAAAACTTTAAATCGAAGAAGGATACATTAATTTATGCAGTATGCGGTGCTGGAAAAACTGAGCTAATCTTTGAAGTAATAAAGTATGCTCTGAAAAAAGGTAAACAAGTTGGATTTACGATTCCGCGCCGCGAAGTTGTAATTGAAATTGCTAATCGACTCAAAAGCACATTTCCAAGAGCTAAGGTTATTTCGGTGTTTGGCGATCAAACAAAGACACTAACAGGGAATATCATTGTTTTAACAACACATCAGTTATTTAGATATCCAAATTATTTTGATTTATTAATTTTTGATGAAATTGATGCTTTTCCGTATGCAGGGGACTTAGTTCTTGAAGCGATGTTCAAAAAAAGCATACGTGGGAACTTTGTTATTTTGACAGCAACACCGAGCAAAAAGTTACTTGCAAAATTCCAAGCAACAAATAGTGTTTTAACACTTTTTTCACGATTTCATAACAAAAACATTCCAGTTCCACGTTTTATTGCAGGTTATGGGGTGCTTAACATTGTTTACTTGTTTCAATCACTACGTGATTTTATTTTGCGGAAAAAACCAGTTTTGATTTTTGTTCCGACAATTCGTGAGGCCGAGTTTATTTTTAAAATAATCGGAAAAATATTTATTAACGGGAACATTGTTCACTCAAAAAAAGAAAACAAGACAGAGATAATTAGACAATTTAAAGAACGCGAATATGACTATTTAGTTACAACAACAGTCTTAGAACGCGGTGTTACTATAGTTGGACTCCAAGTAATTGTTTTTGGTGCTGATAGCGCAATTTATGATGCTGCAAGCTTAATTCAGATTGCCGGCCGTGTTGGACGGAAAAAAGAAGAAAGTGATGGGGAGGTGATTTTTATTGGCACAAAAAAAACAACGAGTATCGAAGAAGCTATTGCTGACATTGAAGAAAAAAACAGCTATTTGCAAAATGTGTATGGAGAAAGAAGTAAAAACGAATCTCTTCAAAGTAAGTAAAGGTACGATATGTGACTATTGTTTTCGAGAACTCCAGGTTGTATGGGAAAAAACAAAAAATGCGGATGTAGAGTATGTGCATATTTATTTATATAACGAACATTTAAAAACGAATTTATATCGCCTTAAAGCACTTGGCGATATTGAACTAGCATCAGTATTTATTGAGCGATTTGCCCCTTTGCTCAAGGTAAAGTACTTTAATCACTTTTTAGTGAGCGCCCCTTCCGGACACGAAAGTGAAAAGGAACGGGGATTTAACCATGTCAAAGTGCTCTTTTCCGCATTAAATCGCCCATTTCTTGATTTATTTAGTAAAAAGTTCGCTTTTAAACAAAGTGACCTAAACTATGAAGAACGTCAAGATGTTATTAACAAAATCGAAGTTAAAAATGGAGAAAGTGTAAAAAACAAGCGTATTTTAATCGTCGATGATTTACATACAACTGGTGCAACAATAAGGGCAATGATTAGTTTAATTCGCCCTTTTAAGCCGAAATCAATTAATGTATTGACGATTGCAAAGACGGGAGACAACTTTTAAGAACTCATATTTTATAAAAATATGATAGACTAATATCGATACAAACGACTAGAAGAGGTGCGTATGAGTTTTATAGAAAAAATATTTAAATTTGATAAAAGACTTTTGAAGCGAGCTGAAAAAACAACGCAAAAAGTTTTAGTGCTTGAAGAAAGCATGCGGGCTTTAAGTGATGATGAACTTAAGGCCAAAACGGATGAATTCCGTGATCGACTTGCTAACGGGGAAACTCTTGAACAAATTCAACCAGAAGCGTATGCCGTTTGTCGTGAAGCGGCAATTCGAACCCTTGAACAATTCCCATATCCTGTCCAAGTTACCGGTGCCGTCGTTCTTCATCAAGGTGACGTGGCCGAGATGAGAACTGGTGAGGGTAAAACACTCACAGCAACAATGGCGGTCTATTTAAATGCCCTTGAAGGAAAGGGTGTCCATGTTGTTACTGTTAACGAATACTTAGCAGCACGTGACGCGGATTGGATGGGACAAATTTATCGTTTTCTTGGTTTAACCGTTGGAGTCAATCTCCGCGAAAAAACCGCACAAGAAAAACGTGAAGCTTATTTATGTGACATTACATATACAACAAATAGTGAAGTTGGTTTTGACTACTTACGTGACAATATGGCGAAATCACTTGAGGGTCGCGTTCTCCGTGGCTTAAATTACGCGATTGTTGACGAAGCTGACTCAATTTTAGTTGACGAATCACGCACACCATTAATTATTTCTGGTGGTGCACGCGTTCAAGCTTCTAGTTATAATGTTGCCGATCGATTTGTAAAGACATTACGTCGTGATAAACATTTTGTTGTCGATATTAAAACTAAAACGGTTAACTTAACTGATGAAGGTAATCAACTAGCTGAAAGAATGTTTGGGGTTAAAAATATTTATGATCCACAGTATAGTGATTTAGTTCACCGCATTCATAACGCCCTTAAAGCTAACTTTATTATGGGCCGCGATGTTGAATATATGGTTGATTCAAACCGTGAAATTCAACTTATCGACCAGTTTACTGGTCGAATAATGCCAGGGCGCGAATATAGTGATGGTCTCCATCAAGCAATTCAAGCAAAAGAGAACGTAAAAATTAAAGAAGAAACAGTCACAATGGCGACAATTACATATCAAAACTTCTTTAGACTTTATACTAAACTGAGTGGAATGACGGGAACGGCTAAAACCGAAGAAGAAGAATTTCGCAAGATTTATAATATGCGTGTTTTACAAATTCCCACGAATCGTCCGATTATTCGTGAAGATGCACTTGATTTAATTTTTGCGACAAAAGAAGCAAAACTTAAGGCGCTTGTTGAAGAAGTAAAAGAGCGTCATGCAAAAGGTCAACCAATTCTCATTGGTACAAGTAGTGTTGAATCAAGTGAAGAAGTTAGCGCCTTATTAACCGAGCATAAACTTAAACATGAAGTGCTAAACGCCAAAAACCATGCTCGTGAAGCTGATATCGTAGCCCATGCCGGTTACAAAGGCCAAATTACGATCGCAACAAACATGGCGGGACGGGGAACGGATATTAAAATTGATGATGAAGTCCGCGCTCTAGGTGGTTTAGCCGTTTTAGGTACTGAACGCCACGAGGCACGCCGCATTGATAACCAATTACGTGGTCGTTCTGGTCGGCAAGGTGACCCAGGGTACTCACGTTTTTATGTTTCGTTTGATGATTTATTAATGCGTCGCTTTGCGAGTGACTTAATGTTAAAGCTTGTTGAAGGATGGGGTGACGAAGCGCTTGAAAACCAAATGTTTAGTCGCTCAATTACCGGTGCACAGAAGCAAATTGAAGGTCAAAACTTTGATGTTCGTAAAAACTTACTTGATTACGATGATGTTTTAGCGAAGCAGCGGGCAATTATTTACCAAAAACGCGATAGCATTATGTTTGCCGGTGATATTAAAGATTTAGTACAAGAACAATTTACGCTTACAGCGAATTTTCTAGCGAAAGATTCAGTCCCCAAAGGAAGCCGTGATAATTTAATTTCCGGTGAAGAACTTAAGAAAAAAGCCGAACCGCTCTATTTACCAGAAGGAACGATTCGTGTTGCTGCATATGACGAGTCACCAGTTGATGAAATTAGTGAAGACTTAATGTTTTTAATGTATAAAAGTTATCAAGAACGTCGTGTGCAATGGGGTGAAGAACTTGCTGATCGAGTCGAACGTGAAATTGTCTTACGGGCGATTGATCGTAATTGGACGCGTCATATTGATACGATGGCGCATCTTCGTGAAGGAATCCATTTACGCAGTTATGCAAATACGAACCCATTACAAGATTATGTTAATGAAGGCTACGCTCTCTTTGGTGAAGCAATGGACACGATTGCCGTAGAGTCTGTTGTTAACTTATTAAATGCTAAAGTTAACATGCCAACGCCGGTAACACAGGAAGAAAATGAAACCGGTGGCCAAGAAGGAAAATAATTAATGACGGAGTATAGAGTTATTGTTCAACATGTAAATGAATTAAGCGAAGTGTTAACAAAACTTCGTGACTCTCTTTGACGTCCCTAATTTAACTCAAGGAATACAGCGTTATGAAGCCGAAATGACAAAGAGCGATTTTTGGAATGACAGCATTAAGGCGCAAAACACGACTAAAAAGCATAATGAGTTAAAAGACCGATTGGAAATTTTTAACAAAATTAAAGAAACAATCGAAAATAGCGAAGAAATGCTTAAAGATAAAGCATTTTTAGAAGATGAAGTGTTTTTAGCTTCAATTAATCAAATCGTGCTTGAAATGCTTGATGAAGGTAACAAGTTGCTCACAACATTACTTTTTAGTGGTGAACATGATGATAGTAATGCAATTGTGACAATTCATCCTGGAGCCGGTGGGACAGAATCGACTGATTGGGCAGATATGCTTTATAACATGTACGTCCGCTTTGCCGAATTGAATAAGTTTAAAATTAAAGTAGCTGATTATCAAGAGGGGCAGGAAGCCGGAATAAAAAGTGTGACTTTGTTTATTGAAGGAAAAAATGCTTACGGTCATCTCCGTGTTGAAAAAGGTGTCCATCGGCTCGTCAGAATTTCGCCGTTTGATACGAACAAAAGACGGCACACTTCATTTGCAAGCGTTAACGTAATTCCTGAATTTGATGATGATATTGATATTACAATTAATGAAGTTGACCTTCGTGTTGATACTTTCCGCAGCGGCGGAGCAGGTGGACAACATGTCAATAAAACAGAAAGCGCGGTTCGTTTAACACATTTACCAACAGGTATTGTTGTTAGTTGTCAGTTAGAACGAAGTCAGCATCAAAATAAAGAAGTCGCAATGCGTATGCTTAGAAGTGAACTTTATAACTTAGAGTTAGAACGACAAAAAGCAAAAATCACTGCAGTTGAGGGTGAAAAGAAAAACATTGAATGGGGCAATCAGATTCGTTCATATGTCTTTGCACCATATACATTAGTTAAAGATCATCGCACGAATTATCAAGTTAGTGATGTTGCTAGTGTGATGGATGGAAATCTTTTACCGTTTATACACAAAACATTGGAAATGGAGGCGAAACGCAATGCAAGTACCAAGTAATCTTTTAAGCCGAAATAAAAAAGAGTTAATTAAAAATTATTCATTTATTGTTTTAGGTTCTATTTTGCTCGCAATTGGGACGGGTGTCTTTTTATTACCTTCCTTGCTCAATACTGGGGGATTAATGGGACTTGGTTTAATTGGCAAGTTTTTATTTAATTTTGACCCCGATCTCGTTGTTCTTGTTTTAACTTGGACTTTTTTCTTAATCAGTTTACTTTTTCTCGGTTGGCGTTTCACAGTTAAATCGCTAATTAGTTCATTTATCTACCCGTTGGCACTCATTGCAATTATGCGCATACCTTTAATTAGTGATGCTGTTACAGCGACGTTTGAAAATGCTGATACCGCTACGGTATTAATCGCCGGAATATTTGGTGGTGTTTTTAGTGGAATTGGTGTTGCACTTACTTTTTTAGGTGGCGGCTCCACTGGCGGTGTTGACATTATTGTCGTAATTTTAAATAAATATTTAAAAGCAAAGCATTCAACACTTGTTTTAATTATGGATGCTTTAATTATTGGTGGTGGCTTACTTGTTACAGGCAATTTAATTTTATCGTTAATCGGGATCATTAGTGCTTTCGTTTTCGCATTTATGATTGAGTTTATTTTCCTTGGCCAAAGCCACGTTTTTACCGCTTATATTATTAGCCCAACAAAACATAACGAAATTAATGATTGGATTCAAGAAAAGACGGGACGTGGCGCGACACTTATTCCTGTCTTAGGCGGCTACAAAAAAGACCCATATAATTTAATTGTTGTTAATTTTGATCGGCGCGAACTTGTGCTATTTAATGCGGGAATTGCCTTAATTGATCCACGGGCATTTGTAACTATCCAGCAATCTAAAGCTGTTCTTGGCGAAGGATTTAGTGATTTAATTCCGAAAAAAGAAGGACTTTTCTATAAAAAGCCAGCAAAAAAAGATGAAGAAAAATAAATTTAAAGTAGTTTCTACGTTTCGTCCAACTGGCGACCAGCCCGAAGCAATTAAAGCACTTGTTAGTGGGCTAGAAAGCGGGAAGAAACATCAAGTTTTACTCGGTGCAACCGGAACAGGGAAAACTTTCACAATCGCAAACGTGATTGAAAAAGTCCAAAAACCGACGCTTATTTTAGTGCACAACAAAACACTGGCCGGCCAGCTTTATGCCGAGTTTAAGTCACTTTTCCCCCATAACCGGGTTGAATACTTCGTTTCTAACTTTGATTTTTATCAACCGGAAGCATACGTTCCACGTAAAGACATGTATATTGAAAAAGAGGCGGTACAAAATGAAGAGATTGAAATGCTCCGGGCGTCAGCGATCACAAGTATTTTAGAACGAGACGACACAATCATCGTCGCGAGTGTTGCTTCGATATATGGTTTATTTGAACCCGATGAATTTAAGAAACTCGCCTTTAACGTTGTTCTTGGCGAAGTTATTAATCGCAAAACATTTTTGGGGAAACTAGTTGACGCGCAGTATACACGCAATGACTTTGAACTTAAACCCGGGACTTTTCGCGTTCGCGGCGATGTAATTGAAATAATGCCACCGATTACCGATGAATATTATATTCAACTTGATACTTTTGATAATGAGATAACGTTGATTCGTGAACTAGATGCATTAGCGGGTGAAGTGAGAAAAACGTATAAAACATATCCAATTTATCCAGCGTATGCTTTTGCTTCAACACGTGAACGTGTTACTTCAATTGTTCCGGAAATATTACGCGACTTAGCGAGTCGGCTTGAATACTTTAAAAATGAAAACAAATTACTCGAAGCGGAGCGGCTTGAATTCCGTACACGTCAAGACGTTGATTCACTCCAAGAGTTTGGCATGTGTCCAGGAATTGAAAACTATTCGCGTTATATTGATCGCCGTAAAGAAGGGGAAAAACCATACACTTTAATGAATTATTTTCCGGATGACTTTTTACTTGTTGTGGATGAAAGTCATGTTAGTTTGCCCCAAGTCCGCGGTATGTATAACGGTGATCGTTCTCGTAAACAAAATTTAGTTGATTACGGTTTCCGTTTACCAAGCGCACTCGATAATCGTCCGTTACGTTTTGATGAATTCGAGTCATTAATCAATCAAGTTATCTATACTTCGGCAACACCTGGTGATTATGAACTCGGTAAAACTGAAGGGGAAGTTGTTGAACAAATCATTCGTCCAACTGGTTTAGTTGATCCTAATATTGAAGTCAGACCAAGTGACGGCCAAATTATCGATTTAATGGCCGAACTTGACCAAGTGATTGCACGCGGGGAGCGGGCAATGGTTGTAACACTAACGATAAAAATGGCGGAAGACTTAACGGCGTACTTAAAAGACCGTGATTATAAAGTTGTTTATTTACATACAGAAACAAAAACACTCGAACGCAGTCAAATTATTTATGATCTTCGTAAAGGGACGTACGATGTTTTAGTCGGCATTAATTTGCTTCGAGAAGGTCTTGATATTCCGGAAGTCTCGCTCATGACGATTATGGACGCTGACAAAGAAGGTTTTTTACGGAGCGAACGTTCACTCATTCAAATTATTGGCCGCGCAAGTCGCAATGTGAATGGGCGCGTGATTATGTATGCCGGTAAAATGACCCGTTCAATGGAAGCTGCGATCAGCGAGACGGATCGTCGCCGTAACAAACAAATTGCTTATAACGAAGAACACGGGATAATTCCGATGACAATCGTTAAGCCGCTTGGTGAACCGCTGCATAACTTCGGTGAAGAAAAAATCACAAATAAACTTACCAAAGGTAAGATGAGTAAAAAACAGCTTGATTTATATAAACGGGAGTTGCGCGTAAAGATGCACGCAGCAGCGAAAGCATACGACTTTGAAAAGGCGATTGAGCTCCGTGAAATACTTTTTGAACTCGAAGATTACGGTAAAAAACGGCAAAGTTAACAGTTTAATACTATAATTGTTTTATAAACAATTCATTTAGGGTAAACTATTTAAGGATTAGGAGGAGTTATGGGAGCATTAGATATTATCTTCATTATTGTCTCAGTATTGCTAATTATTATTTCTTTAATGCAAGGTGGAAAGAGCGAAGGCGCATCCGGCGCGATTACTGGCGGCGGTTTAAATATTTTTGTCAAAACAAAAGAGCGTGGCAGTGAACGTGTAATTTCAATTATTACAATGGTGCTTGGCATTATTTTCTTTTTACTTGCTGTATTAGTGAATGCTTTAAATATTGCCGGATAAAACAATTTATAAAAACGACTAAACAACCTTCCTTTTGGAAGGTTTTTTTATAATCAAACTCATTATTTTATAGTGTTATGTTATAATTTTTATATGACAAACTCACGAACAATTCAAGCATTCGTCACAGAACGAAAAGCACTTTTGCGGACAGAAATCGCGAAACTTCCGCGCCCACCCCACTTAGTTATCATTCAAGTTAATGATGATTTCGCAAGTAATAAATATATTCAAGGAAAGCTTAATGATGCTGCTGAAGTGAAAATGAAAGCAACATTAACGAAACTCCCGGTCAACATAAGCGAAGAAGACTTGATTAAAGTTATCGAAGAAAATAATAACAATAAGGCTGTTGATGGAATTATCGTCCAAATGCCGTTGCCCCGCCAAATTAGTGAAGAAAAGATTAAACAAGCAATTAATCCGGAGAAAGATGTTGATGGATTTCATCCGCTTTCAAGTTTTAATGCATGTACACCGTATGGGGTAATTAACTATTTAAAAGCAGTAAATGTCAAGATTGAAGGCGAGAACGTTTTAATTATTGGCCGGAGCAACATTGTCGGTAAACCGGCCGCGCAATTATTTTTAAACGAAAACGCAAATGTTACAGTTGTGCATTCTCGGACAAAAGAAGAAGATTTAAATAATTTTTTAAGCAATGCAAAAATTGTTGTCGTTGCTGTTGGTAAACCCCACTTTATTCATCAACAAAAACTTCGTGAAGATGCGGTTTTGGTCGATGTTGGAATTAATCGACTTGAAAACGGCCAATTAGTCGGTGATATATACCCTGATCAAAAAGTAGAGTTACAGACACCGGTTCCCGGTGGAGTAGGACTTTTAACAAGATTAACATTATTAGAAAACGTCATGGAGGCATTTAAAAATGGAATTTAAAATTGAAAACACGTTTGTGTATGGATTAGAACGAGCAGTTAAAGCAAGTGGTAATCCAATGCGTACAGAGATCGAACTTGGTGATTTACACGAAGGCGATATTAAGCGGGCTAAATTGCTTGGTCAAGCTAAAACGGGTGAAGGGCATGATAACTATTTAAAAGGTATTTTAGTTCATGTCGATATTACTGCACCATTTTTCTGGTGGAAGGAAGCCCAGCGTTATCATTGGTTTGACTTTGTCTCGAGCCAGTCAACAATGCATAGCTTGATGAAATTTAAAATTGAAGACCGCTGTGTCCAAGACACTGATCCGCGGGTTTTCCCAATTTTAGAAGAACTAGTTGCAGAGTATAACGCAACGAGTGAAGAAGATAAAGTAGCGAAAAAAGCTGTATGGCGTCGTTTAATCGCTACACTCCCCAGCGGGTTTTGCTTAACGGCGACAATGACGACAAATTATCAACAATTAAAAACAATGTATTTCCAAAGACGCTACCATAAGCTGCAGGAATGGCATACATTTTGTGATTGGTGTTTAACGTTACCACATTTTAAAGAGTTTATTATTAAAGATAAATAAAAGAAAGTGAGAAATTTATGCGAAAAACAGATTTAAAGAAATATGCAAAATTAATTGTAAGAACAGGAGCGAATGTTCAAAAAAATCAAGATGTAATCATCATGGCGGAACTCGAACAAGCCGCTTTTGTAAAGATGCTTGTTGAAGAAGCATACCGTGCGAAAGCCAATCGTGTTACTGTTGAATGGATGGATGACGATTTAAGTAAACTTCACAACAAGTACCGGAGTGTGAAGTCACTTTCACATCTTGAAAAATGGGAAATTGAAAGATTCCAATATTATGTCGATAAATTACCGGTAAGAATATATATTGAATCAAGTGACCCAGACGGCGAAAAAGGGATTGACCAACAAAAACGGGCTGCAGCAATGCAAAACATTTTTAAAATCACTAAACCGTACCGCGATCAATTTGAAAACAAGTACCAATGGACTATCGCCGCAGCAGCCGGAACAAAATGGGCGAGAAAACTATTTCCCGAATTAACACCGAAACAAGCAAGAACAAAACTTTGGGATTTAATTTTACAAGCAAGTCATGCGTATGGCAACCCACTATTAAATTGGGAAAACCATAATCGGGAACTGCATAGCAAGGCTAAAAAACTCAACGATCTCGGCTTAATTGAACTGCATTATACCGCCGGTAACGGCACAGACTTTAAGGTTGGCTTAATGCCCGAAGCAAAATTTTTAGCGGGTGGCGAAAAAACCCAAGGACGTGGTGTCTTTTTTAATCCAAATATTCCGACTGAAGAATGTTTCACAACACCAAAGCGCGGTGTAGCCGAAGGAGTCGTTCATGCAACGATGCCGCTTTCTTATAATGGCGAAGTAATTGACGGTTTTTGGTTCAAGTTCCATGAAGGAAAAGTTATTGATTTTGGTGCAAAACAAAACGAAGCGCTGTTAAAGCAAATGCTCAATATGGATGAAGGCGCACGTTTTATCGGTGAAGTTGCGCTTGTACCGAAAGAATCACCAATTAATCAAATGGGAATTTTATTTTACTCGACACTTTACGATGAAAATGCCTCGTGCCATATTGCACTCGGGATGGGTTATAGCAATACAGTACGTGATTATGACCAATATTCACTTGACGAATTACGTGCGATGGGAGTAAATGACTCAATGATTCACGTTGATTTTATGATTGGTACCGATGATATGCAAATCGTCGGGAAAACAAGTGAAGGGGAAAGTGTCATTGTCTTTAAAGATGGCACATGGGCGATTTAGATGGAGAAAAGAAAAAGACGCAAACCTTTATTAATCACCGGTATTGTTTTAGTAAGTATTATTGGTGTCTTACTTTTAACGGTCGGTAGTTATTTAATTTATGTAATTGCTGATTATAGCCGAATTGGCGATATTGAGTTAGTTGTCAATAATAACCAAACAGTAAAACTTGATGAAAGCCAGATTGGCACGAAAGAGTTCAGTATTTCGTCATATAACATTGGTTTTGGCGCGTATGAACGTGAATATAGCTTTTTTATGGATACATCAGTCTTTAAAGATGAATACGTTGAGAGCCAAGGAAAAAGAGAAAACACAGGGGCTAAGTCACATGCCTTTGGTAAAGAAAATGTCCTTACAAACACATATGGGGCGTACGATACGATGATTAAACAAGGCGATTTAGACTTTTTGCTTTATCAAGAAGTTGATACAAGTTCAACACGAAGCTTTAAAGTTGATCAATATGAAATAGGTAATGAAAAGCACGCTAATTATGGTAATCTTTTTGGAGTTAACTATCATTCAAGTTATTTAATGTATCCATTTCATGAACCAATTGGTCAATCAAACTCAGGAATTTCTACATATGCAAAATATAATGTAAGTAATGCGAAGCGGTATGAATTTAAAATTACGGATAGTTTCTTTGGGAAGTTCTTTGATTTAGATCGCTCCTTCACTATTGCTGAATTCGCCATAAGTGGCAGCGAGAAAAAGCTATTTATTATTAATGTGCATATGTCGGCATATGATGAAAATGGCGTTGTTCGTAAAATTCAACTCGAACAATTAAAAGAAGTTTATCAAGAAGTCCGTGATATTGATGGTAAAGATAATTATGTCATCGTTGGTGGGGACTTTAACCATGACTTGTTAATTGATGATCCGCGTCCAGAAGCAGCCGACTATAAAGCTAATTTTAATCAGCAAGAAACGGATGGATTAGTGATGGATTGGTATAACTACTTAAGATTAGATCCAAGTAAACACGGGCAAACAACAACAAACGTGTGGGGCGAAGAAGAAGTTTATAGTTATGACTTCTTAGATACTGATATTAAACCAGCCGGTCCAACAAATCTTCCGACATGTCGCGATGCTTCAATTCCATTTGCCGACGCAAATAAAAATAACATCATTGATAACTTCATGGTGACAATCGATGGCTTTCTCGTGAGTAGCAATATTGAAGTTCTTGATGTAACCACAATTGGTAGTGGTCCCGGTTTACAAAAAGAGCCATTGCTAGAAGATGACGGTTTAATCTATGGCAAAGGATTTGTTTATAGCGACCACAATCCAGTTGTCATGAATTTCAAACTTGCCGCGTAATTATATTTTTTGAATATTCAATAAATTTGTAAATTTAATAGAAAAGTCGTCTAATATAAGTTTTTTACTATACGTATCAATCTTTCTGATTGTTGTTTCAATACTTTTAATAAAGCCGTTATCGTAATAAATGATCACGAGTTTCTCGCCTGCATACGAAATTAAAATTCCATTAATTTCTCTTTTAATATCTTCGCTAATTAAAGGTTTATCAACGCGCTTTTTTTGTTGCATCATCTTATTTAAATGAATTGCTTGCTCGCGAAGGCTTGCGAACGGTAAATATTTTTTCATGCCGCGACTCATTTGTTATGACCACCGATCTGTTTAATTCTTTTTAAATACGTACTTGCGGTCGTGAGAGCATTAGCGCGCATTATTTTATCTTTACCAAAACGCATTCTTAAGTCATCAATTGTACTCCAAAGTTTTGTATCCTTTGTGTTTTGTCCTAAATATGCGGCGATTAAACTCAGTTGTTCATGCGTGTTTTCGGTTAAATTGCTTAAGCTTAAATGCAATGAACGAATTTTTGTTTTGAGCTCAAAGCGCGACAAAACTTCGCTAAAAGCATGGAATAACTCCGTATTTCCGTTACTTGGTAGTAAAAGTGACATTGATTTACTATAAGACTTACTCTCTGGTTTACTTGTTAAAACAGTAAGTGCAACTTTGCCGGCTTTTAAGTTATGATTTCGTAAACGTAAACATAATTCATCGGTCATTTCTTGCATTAAAACATGGGCTTCTTTTAACGAATAGTCACGATGGAGCACTTGTCCGCTTGTGAATGAGCGATTTTTCGGGACATAAGGTTCGTTAAGTATAGTGTTATCAATACCGTGGGCATGTTCCCAAAGTTGAAGTCCCATAATACCAAAATGTTTTTCCATTAAGTATTTTGGATACTTAGCGATATCTTCCATTGTATATAATCCGAGTTTATTAAGCCGCCGCGTGTAGCCACTACCGATCCCCCATATTTTATTAAGTGGTTTAATTTTCCAAAGTTTTTCTTTAACATCATCAATAGTCCAACGTGCATATGATTTTGGATTGTTTTTCGCTTCAAGGTCAAGCGCACATTTTGCTAAAAACATATTTGGGGCAATACCAACCGTAACATAAAGTTGAAAATGTGCTTTAATCTCATCCATGATAAATTCAATTAGTTGTTCAGGTGTTTTTTTGTAAAGTTCTAAATACGGTGTTAAATGGAGAAATGTTTCATCAATCGAATAAGGATACCAGTCTTCTTCAGCAAAGTAATTTAGTAGAAGGGCGTTAAATTCCGTTGATTTTCTTACATAATCTTCCATATTTGGTTTGGCATAAATAATTTCAATGTTTTTCGGAACATCAAACTTGCGCATGATGTTTTTTAGACCAAGCTTTTTGAGATACGGAGTTACGGCCATAATTAAAGCGCCTTCTCCGCGCGCTTCATCACAAACAGCAAGTGGTGTTTTAAAAGGATCAAGTCCGCGATTAGCACATTCCACACTTGCGTAGAAGCTTTTTAAATCAATTACAGCGTATACTTTGCCCATACTCCAATTATACTAAAAATAAAGGTGAAATTATTGACGATTGTTCTCAATCAACCGATGAAATTGATTTTCATTTATTACCGAATGAGTCCGTACATAAGACTATAAACAAACATTAATGTTTACAGTAATTTTTGTCGTCCATTAAATCGATATAAGAGTAAAAGAAATAGCTGAAAAGTTAGTTTTTCTTTGACAAAAAACGCTGTTTTGTTAAACTTATAAAATGGTTGGGGCTGTAGCTCATCTGGGAGAGCGCATCGTTCGCAACGATGAGGTAGCGAGTTCGATCCTCGTCAGCTCCACCAATCAAGTTTGAAATTAGCTCCCATAACTTATGTGAATCTTAAGTCACAATCAAGGTGGGAGCTATTTTAATAGAAACTTAATAATTTCTTTTAAATGGGTGAGAACGTCATTAAACCATAAGTTTTTACTAATCCATCTTTGATTAAGTGGTGAAGGGTGAATTAAAGGGAAGTATAGTGGCAAATAATTTCGATAATTCTGGACAGCAGAAGTAACACTATTTTCGTTTAAGTAATGTTTTACTGCATATTTACCCATTAATATCGTGATTTTAATGTTTGGCATCATTTTAATTAACTGGGGATGCCATTTGTCAGCAAATCCTTTTCGCGGTGGTAGATCTCCCGTTTTGCCTTTGCCAGGGAAATAAAAATCCATTGGTAAAACCGCGATTTTATTCGAGTAAAACGTCTCTTCATCAAGGCCAAGCCAATCACGAAGACGCTTGCCGCTTTGGTCACGAAACACTTCTTGTTTCGCTTCGGCTTTTGCACCAGGTGCTTGTCCAATTAACAAAATAACGGCTTCGCGACTAACCTTATATATTGGCGCAATATTATTTTTAGTATATCGCAAGTTTTCCGGATCATTCATTATTTCTTTTTTAAACATATCATTCTCGCCTTAAGAATAACACTTCATCGTAAGCGAAGCGAGAAAAGAGCAATCGGAATCATTATAATGATTAAGTGTTGAATTGAGCAAAAAAAGCTAAAATTTTGTATAATGAATTGATGGTGGAAAGAAAAAGGAATTATTTTAGTTTAATTGGATTTGTGGCGATATCGCTATTGATTTTCGTATTAACCTTCGTACTTTTTGATCAAGCTCAAATTATTGAAAACGCACCGGGATATTATATTCAGCCATTTTCTGTTATTTTGACGGGATTTGTGACGGTTATCATTGTGAGTTTGATTTCGACGGTTGCAATTTTTCTAACACCTAAAATAAGAGTGAGTACAATTACAATATGTATTATTGTTGCCCTGTTTGTGTTACTAGCAGGAGTCACGATTAATATTGCACTTATTCCCGCAGAGCAGCATGTCACGATAAAAACGCTCGAAGGAACGTATGAGGCTTTAACCCTTACCCACACACTAACTGACAAATTTATTGCAATTTTACTTTCAATTGCCGGTTTTGCTTTTGTTGTTTTTGTTGTTTTAGTTTTACCGAACCAGAAAAAATTCAAACGTTTAGTGTCAATTTTTGCGTGGTTAATTATTATTGGTGGAACCGCAGCACTCGCCTATAGTTTAATTTTCGAGTTTTCTCTTTACATTGATATTATAAAATACGGCTTTAATAACAAGGTTCCGAAGAGTTTTGTCGGAAATCGTAATCCTTTTGCGTCACTCATGCTAACTAGTATGTTGTTATTATTATTTTTCTATTATTTAAACCCACAGAAAAAAAGACGTTATCTATATATAGCATTAACATTTCCCTTTATTGTTGCCATTCATTTTACTTTTTCTAAAACAAACACTTTACTAGCGTATTTGCTTGTCTTTTTCCTATTTTATCGCCATTTATATACACTAATTAAACGCTCATTACCGCGCTTTTTTATTGAGCTAATTTTAAGCACGGCACTAATTGTGTTGTTTTTCGTTTTCCGGCTTCATCCTGCAGTGAGCACGACGGTGGTTGCGCGTGTTTTAACAAACTTATTCCCGGAACAAATATTTAGGATAGGTAAAAGCACAATGAACGCACGATTTAATTTATGGCGCCAAGCGTATTCATTAATTGTTGCCTCGCCACAGGCACATATTTTTGGCTCCGGGCTTTATATTTCCCGTAAGTTTTTCTTCCAACGTATGGCGCTTACTAGTGCAACAGGTGTTACGTTCGGCTTTGGTGATTACCATAACGGTTTCATTGAAGTTTGGCACACATTTGGCATGATTGGAATTTTTGTTTACGTATTAATTATTGCGCTTATTTTAGTTATTCTCGCGCGACGCTTAAAAACAAATTATCATCTGGCATTTTATGCGCTAATTAGTTTAATCGTCTTTTTACTGCGCAGTCAAACAGAGTCTTTTGTGATGTTAGCAATTAAAACAGAAGGTATTATTGCTTCAATGACGTTTGTTTTTCCGTTTTTATTGTTAATGAACGAATCTCATGAGCATGGATTTTCACCAGAATTAAGTACAAAAAAAGTTAGCGAATGCTAACTCTTCTTATTAAATAATTATTGTTTATTTATTCGGCGCGAAAGCCGTATTTTTTTGACATTTCTTCCGTATGTTTAATATGTTCAACATTTGAAAGTTCACTCGCCGCGTCATTATCTAAAATGATTGTTGCTTCGCCGCCATAAAGTTGGATTGCGGTACTCGTAATTTGGCTTGTAATTGGTCCCTCAAGCGCTTTTTTAATAATGTAAGCTTTTTTCGTGCCGCTTGCGACGAGAATGAGTTTTCGTGCATCCATAATCGTACCGACACCCATCGTTAAAGCGAAGTGCGGCATTTCGTCTTTTGTTAAACCGACTTTACGATAAAAGTCTTCGTAGTTATCATCAATTGTTTGCCGTGTTAAAGCAACAACATGTGATCTTGAGCCAAGACTACTACCTGGTTCGTTATAACCCCAATGGCCATCACGACCAATGCCTAATAATTGGAGATCAATCCCGCCGGCCTTTTTAATCTTTTCTTCATAACTTGCACATTCTTCAGCGGGGTTATCGGTAAAGCCATCAAAATAGTGAATATTTTCTTTTTTAATATCAATATGCTTAAAAAATTCTTCATGCATATAACGAGCGCTGGACTTGTCAAGTCCATAAGGTTTAATTACATCAAAACCTTCACCTAAAAATTCATAAAGTGTGAAGGCAATAATGTCCTTAAAACTTAGACCTTCTTCTTTATGTAAACGAATGAGTTCTTTATATGTCCCAATTGGTGTAAATCCAGTTGCTAAACCGAGTACTGAATTCGGTTTTTCTCGCACTTGTTTTGCAATTTGTTTTGCTGCTGCACGTGACATTGCATCATAGTCTTCGCGAATAAAAATAGCCATAATTTTACCTCTAATTTTCTAATATTATTTACTACATAAATGATACTATACTTTGAAATCTTTTGCCACTATGAAAAATGTTACGGTATAATAGAAATGAAAAAAGGAGGAAATATGAACATTTTAATGCTTTTAACTCCGAAGAAAAACGTTGCTTTTTTATCGACAGAAATGACGGTAAAAGATGCGCTTGATTCTTTAAAATTAAACCGCTTTAGTAGTGTACCGCTGATTGACCGAAAGGGGTTTTATGTTGGGACAATTACCGAAGGTGATATGCTCTGGTTTTTAGAACAGAAGGGCTTGAAAAATTCACGGGAAATATTAGTCGGAGAAGTGCCGCGAAATCGTGATAATTTACCAGTAAATATTAATGAAGAAATTAGTGAATTATTACTAATATCTTTAAATCAAAATTTTATTCCAATTTTAGATGATCGGGGCTATTTTATCGGTATTGTCACAAGAAAAGATGTTTTGAAACATTTTCTTGATAAAATGCAGGCTGGCCAACGACTTGAAGGGACGCGGAACCACATTATTCAAGCACTTTATTCACGAAGAAGTATTCGTAAATTTAAAAATCAGAAAATCGAACAAAAAATAATTGATGAAATACTTAACAGTGCGCTTGTCTCGCCAACAGCAGCAAATCGTAAGCCAACCCACGTTTTGTTTATCGATGATAAAGAAAAAATAAAAATGCTGAGTGAAACACACATTCGCGGGGGTCAATTTGCTAATGCACCATATTTAATGCTCATTTTAAACGATGATGAAGTAGAACTCAATCCGTTTACTGCTAATTCAAATGCCGCAGCATTAACAATGAGTTTACTTTTAGCAATTGATAGTTATGATGAAGTAGGTGGATACTGGATTGCCGCGCGCCATTTAGATAATAATCGCGCAATATGTCAAGTGGTGAATATTGCAGATACTTTTTCCCTTTATGCAATTATTGCCTTTGGGATCAAGGATGAATTCAAGCCAGAAAACACAGTTGAAAAGAAAGAACGAATTCACCGAAATAATTGGTAAAACCTAACTCGTTCATTTTTAAGCATAAATATTAATCAAAAACATGTAATTTTGAGATGAATTTAGCTGACCAAGCAAAAAAACCACTTAAATTGCGTATATTTTATGGTATAATATTAAAGGAGGAACAATGGCGAAAAATATTATAGTTGTTACAGGAAGTGTTAGAAAAACGGGAAATAGTGCGCTTTTAGCGAATGCATTTATTAAAGGTGCGCGTGGCAATGGAAACGCAATTCAACGCGTTGAAACTGCAAACCGTAAATTTTCACCATTCCGTGATAAAGAAAATGCTTGGCGAAAAGGAAAGCCAAGTTTAATTGAAGATGATTTTAATCTCCTTGCTCCGTATTTATATGTTAGTGACGTTCTTGTTTTAGCAAGTCCGGTTTATTTTGGTGGATTCTCAAGTGCAATTAAAATGTTTATCGATAATTTATATGCATTTACCGTCCCCCACCGTCGCCGCTCTTTAAGTTTTGAAAAGGCGATTTTGCTTGCTGTTGCTCGCGAAGACGAAGAAGATACATTTGTTGGTATTACGCATGAATTTAAGCGAATACTTAAAGAACTTAATATTCCCGAGTTTGAAATAATTACGGTAGGTGGTGTCCATCTCCGTGAAGATATTGTTGGTCACGAAGCTTTAGAACGAGCAAGAGAATTAGGCAAAACAATTAATTAGAGAATTAGCATGAAAATATTAGTTACCGGCGGGACGGGTTTTATTGGCTCCCATACAGTCGTTGAATTAATTAAAGCAAAGCATGAGGTTGTCATCGTTGACAACCTTTTAAATTCCCAAATTAAAGTTCTTGATTACATTCACGAAATTTCGGGAGTTAAACCGGTTTTTTATGAAGTTGATGTTGCAGATAAAGCAGCAATGTCTCGTGTTTTTCTAGAACACAAATTTGACGCTGTTATCCATTTCGCTGGGCTAAAAGCTGTTGGAGAAAGCGTGGAAAAACCTTTACTTTATTACCGCAGTAATATCGAATCAACTTTAGCACTACTTGAGCTTATGTATGAATATGGTGTTTATAACATTTTATTTTCAAGTAGCGCAACAGTTTATGGGACGCCAGAAACTATGCCAATTAAAGAAACTGATCCACTTGGCGGAACGACAAATCCTTATGCAACAACAAAATTGATGATTGAACAAATTTTAATGGATTTCGTTAACGCAAATCAAAAATTCAAAGCAGTAAGTTTACGTTATTTTAATCCAATTGGTGCTCATCCTTCAGCGCTTATAGGTGAATCACCTAACGATATACCGAATAACTTAATGCCCTATATTAGTAAAGTCGCTAATGGAAAGTTAGAAATACTTAACATATTTGGTGACGATTATGATACGGTTGATGGAACTGGTGTTCGTGATTATGTCCATGTCTCTGATTTGGCGGTTGGACACGTTTTAGCGTTAAAAGCGTTCAATTTCCCATTAAATTACAACTACTATAACTTAGGCACCGGCAAAGGAACGAGTGTTTTTGAATTAGTGCGTGCATATGAAAAAGCGAACAACTTAAAAATTAATTACGTTATTAAAGGTCGAAGAAGTGGTGATGTCGCAATGAGTTATGCCGACATTACTAAAGCAAGAAAAGAACTTGGGTTTGTGCCTAAATATTCAATTATCGATGCTTGTCGTCATGCATATCTTTTTGAACAAAATTTAAAGTAAATTCACAAATACTGATTTTTTATTTTAAAAAATGTCTTTGAACATTGTACTTTAACTGTGCCATGTTACAATTAATTTAAGGAGAGAAAAGAAGATGAAATCATTAACTATTTTTAAAGTTGGTCAAAAAAAGAAAATGTACGGACATTCGTGGATTGCTAAAAACAGTGAATCGAATGTAATTATTGTTACGGGAATGGAAGAGCATGCAAAACGTTATCACGATTTTGCGAGCTTTCTTAATAAGAGTAAAATGAGCGTTTACTCAATGGACTATTATGGTCAAGGTGAAAACACTGTTCACGGCGACGGAAAACTCGGTGTTGTGCCAGTTGGTGCATTTGAATTGTTTACTGAAGATGTTATTTCACTTGCCCTAAAATTGAAAGCAACCGGAAAACCGTTATATATTTTGGGGCATTCGATGGGCTCCTTTTTAACGCAACGAATCGTGCAGAAACAGAGTAAATTATTTGATAAAGCGGTAATTGTTGGTAGCAATGGACCAACACCACTTTTCAAACTTGGGAAAATCGCTGCCAATATTACTGTGACGAAGAAAGGCCGTGATAAAGTTAGTAAGCTTCTCGCAAGTCTCGCGATCGGTTCTTACGCTAAAAGTGTGAAGAATCCGCGTACACCGACTGATTGGATTAGTCATAACGCGGAAAATGTCGATTTATATAACGCCAATCCACTTGATGGTCATCCATCATCAAAAGGATTTTACTTTGAACTATTAAGTGGAACGTCAAAACTATACAAGCAAGAAAACTACCAAAATGTACGACGTGATTTACCACTCTTTATTATTGCTGGAAAAGATGATCCAGTTGGTCTTTTTGGTAAAGGCGTTGAAAAATTACACACCTTTTATGAAAACCTTGGCTTTACTGCCGCCGAACTTAAAATTTATGAAAACATGCGTCATGAAATACTGAACGAAACTAATAAAAAGGAAGTTTATGAAGACGTATTAAAATTCCTTAAAAAATAATTCCGATGAGTAAAAAAAAGAAAAACAGCAACATTATTACTGAAAATAGAAAAGCCCGCTATGATTACTTTCTTAGCGACTTTTTGGAAGTGGGAATTGTTTTAAAAGGAACGGAAATCAAAGCAATAAGACGTCACGGTGTTTCACTTCGTGATGCGTATGTTACGTTTAAGGGCGGGGAGGCATTTGTCGAGAACATGCACATTCCCCAATATGAATTTGGTAATATATTTAATCACGAACCAAAGCGAACACGTAAGTTATTAATGCATAAGCGCGAAATAAGGCGTTACGCTTTTAAAGTTCAAGCTGCTTCATTTACTTGTGTACCGACACAAATGTATTTTGTTAATGGTCGTGTCAAACTTAGAATCGCACTAGGTAAAGGAAAAAAACATCACGACAAACGCGAAGCAATTAAACGAAGAGATGATGAACGTTCAATGCGTGATTCAAAAAAAGGGTAGGAAAATGATTGATGTAACAAGTTTTTTAAATTCGCGCCCGGCAAATTATGCGCGGAAAAATTACGATTTGTTTCTTAGTGAAATTGAACCAATCAAATTCAAAAAATCAATTCATATCGCGGGCACAAATGGAAAAGGAAGCACGGCAATGTTTCTTTTTGAAATGTTCCGCGCAGCAGGTTACAAAACAGCACTTTATATTTCGCCACATTTTAAAGTTCACAACGAACTTGCGCGAGTTAATGATCAATATATTCCGGATAGTTTCATTAAGGAAGTTATTGTTAAGCATTTAACAGCAATTGAAAAGTATCAACTATCATTTTTTGAAGTGATGACTTTTGTAAGTTTTAAGTATTTTGAAAGTGAAGATGTCGATGTTGCAATTATCGAAGCGGGGTTAGGTGGGTTGATTGACGCAACAAACATATTTACCCCGACAATAAGTGTGATTACAAATATTCATAAAGATCATATTGTTGAGATTGGTCCAGACATTAGTGATATAGCGCGTCATAAAGCGGGAATTATTAAGCCTGGAGTACCTGTTGTTATTGGTGTGCGTAACGAAGAACTTATTAAGATCATCGAACGTGTTGCCGGCGAAAAAAAGAGTCCAATAATTACGAAAACTAAAGCTGTTGGCCAAATCTTTAAAGATGTGGACTCAATGACGTTTGTTTGGCAAGAAAAAACGTATGAACTTAACTCAGGCGCTGTTTATGAAACAAGTAATGCCGCAATGGCGTTAGAGACAATTATGTACTTAACGGCAAATAATATTATACCTATAGGTAATAAAGAAATTAAAAAAGGTTTAAAAAACGCCAAGATGCCCGCACGTTATACAATCGTCAGTAAAAAGCCATTAGTAATTGTTGATGGGGCACATAATATGCACGGTATTAGAGCACTAATCGCTAGTGTTAAGGCACTTGGACACAAACAAATTAAGGTTGTTTACGCAGCGTTTTATGAAAAAGAAATTTTACGTATTCTTGATTTCTTTAAAACAGAAGAGCTTGATGTTACTTTAACAACATTTGAGCATGAACGGGCATCAAAAAGTTTTCCGATCGCCAAGTTTCCATTCGAGCAAGATTACAAAGAAGCGATTGCTAAAGCAATTAAGGAAAACGAAAAGAGTGTTGTTGTAATTTGTGGTTCTTTATATTTTGCTAGTTTAGTACTTGAGGATTATTAAAAAGTATGCGAAGAAGTTTAGCAGTATTTCGTTTAACAACGAGTAGTTTACTGATAGCGTTATCAATTGTGCTACAACGCTTTTTTGTGTTTCCTGCTGGTCCTTCTGTTTACCGAATTTCACTTGCTAATGTTCCGATTATCTTTGCCTCGCTTATTATGGGGCCAATATACGGCGGTATTGTTGGGGCATTAAGTGACTTGACCGGCACCCTTCTTTTTCCAGTTGGTAGCTTTTTACCGTGGCCCCTTATTAGTGCGACTCTTTATGGTGTGCTACCGTTTTTATTAATTGAAGGTATAAGAAGAATCCCAGTTGTAATTAAAACAATTTTGTTTCATGTTCTCGCTGTTTCTGTGTATATTTTTGTCGTCGTTTATATTTTTAAAAACAACCAAGCGTTATATTGGTCGGATAGTAGCGGAGAAAAGTATTTAGAGTTTAGCCCACTTTTTAAAATATTATTTTTGTCGATGATTTCCTTACTGGGTCTTATTCTTTCTGGATCAATCACGTGGTTACAAATTAAAAATAAAGACACGCCACCGAACGAAATAACATGGCGAATAGTTGATTTGGCGTTTGTACTATTAATTACACGAATTATTTTGGATGTTATTTTTGCAACATTATGGAAAGAAACGGTTATGGGGGCAGATTATGTCATTAGTGTTTTCTTCCACACGATTATTTTATTGATTCTTGTGCCGCTTGAAACTTTTATCTTAACTTTAATTAGTAAGCCATTAAGTAACATAAAATCACGGTTTTCCTAAAACGTGAAATTTGTTGACGCTATTTGTTAAAATTAATATTATATATAATATTAATTACTATCTACTATAATTCTTTGATTTTTGTTCCTTTTTCTTTACAATAAGCTTAGATAAAAAGAGAGGAGCAAAAAGATGATTTATAAACAAAATAATATTTTATTCGCCAAAGCAAATGAAAATGATGAGGATGCAATGTTGGCCGAAGCTCTTGCTCTTTATGAACAACATTTAAACGACGAAGAAGACTAAATTTCATAAAATTTCACAAATAAAGAAACGCCGAGAGGCGTTTTTTTGTTAAATTTAAGTTAAAATAATAATAGAGGTGCAATATGAAAAATAATTGGTGGAATAAACGTGTTTTTTATCAAATTTATCCGCGTAGTTTTTATGACACAAACGGAGATGGCGTTGGTGACATTCAAGGGATTATTAAAAAACTCCCGTATTTAAAAGAGCTAGGGATTGGCGCACTGTGGCTTAGTCCGCTTTACGCATCCCCAAATTATGACTTTGGTTACGATATTAGTGACTACTATAACATCGGCAAGGAATATGGCACATTAAAAGATTTTGATGCTTTAATTAAAGCCGCTAACAAGTTTGATATAAAAATTGTGATGGATTTAGTGATCAATCACACTTCATTTAAACATCAGTGGTTTGAAGCAAGTAAAGATCCAAAAAGTGAATACCATAATTACTATATTTGGCGGGAAGGCCGGGGAAGAAAGAAAAATAAAGCTCCGAATAATTGGCAAAGTATGTTTACAGGACCTGCGTGGACGTATGAAAAAAGTAATAACTTGTTTTATTTGCATTTATTTACACGTGAGCAGCCTGATTTGAATTTTTATCACCGCCCTGTTATTGACGAAGTAAAGAAAATTATGACTTTTTGGTTAGAGCGTGGCGCACATGGCTTCCGTTGTGATGTCATTAATTGTATTTACAAAGATTCGCTTAAAAACGCAAGACAGCGTGTATACAAAACAGGCAAAGAATATTATTTAAACACAAAAGGCACACATGATATTTTGAAAGAGATTCATCGTGATGTTTTACTGAAGTTTAATGCGTACACCGTTGGTGAAACAACGGATATTACAATCCATGAAGCTAAAGCGTATTTAGAAGACGAATTAACACATATTTTTCCATTTGAGCATACTGAACTAGATCGATTTAAACTGCCAATCTTTAAGCGTAAGTTTCGTCCATCTCGTTTAATTAAAGTGCTTAAAAAATGGCATGCTGCTTTACCACCGCAAACAATATTCTTTGAAAACCACGACATGCCACGAATCATTTCACGTTATGGTGATGAAAAACGTCACCAAGAAAGCGGAAGTGCCTATGCCGCATTAATTCTAACGATGCAGGCAACACCTTATATATATCAGGGCCAGGAAATCGGTATGCTAAATAGTAATTTCAAGGATGTTTCTGAAATGCAGGATGTTTCGAGCATTAATGTTTATAAGTTACTACGTAAATTATTATTTACGCATAAAAGAGCGATAAAAATGGTCAACCATTTTTGCCGTGATCATGGTCGAACACCGATGCAATGGAATGATAAAAAACATGGTGGTTTTTCAACACATAAACCGTGGCTAAAAGTAAATGATAACTACAAAGAAATCAACGTTGATAAAGCACTTAAAAATAAAGACTCACTTTATTATGACTATCAAAAGCTTATCGCGTTGCGCAAAGCGACCCCAGCTATTTTAGAAGGTAGCTTAACCTTTATTGCAACAAACAAAAATGTAATGGCTTACGACCGTATTTTAAATGAAGAAGTTGTCCGTGTCGTAATTAATTTAAGCAATAAAGAAGAACGAATCAAAATAAATCTTGATGGCGAACTTTTATATAGTAATTACGCTGAATTTAGCGATCATCAAACAAAATTACGACCATACGAAACACAAATTATTAAAAGATAGCAATAAATCACCGCCGGTAACTTAAAATTTAATTATGTTATAATTAATTTTGCTATTGAGGTGAGTATGGAATTAAAAAGTTTATTAAATTGGGATGAGTACTTCATGAGTGTTGCGATTTTAGCGGCGCTTAGAAGTAAAGACCCTTCAAGTAAAGTCGGCGCATGTATCGTTGACGAAGAACATAAAGTTGTTAGCCTTGGTTATAACGGGATGCCACGTGGTATTGATGAAACTAAGTTATCCTGGGAAAAAGGCGCAGGTTTAGATAATAAATATTTATATGTGGCTCATGCCGAGTTTAATGCGATTTTAAACACGCGAAGTGGCAGTTCTTTAAAGGATACGACAATTTATGTCACACTTTTTCCGTGTAATGAATGTGCGAAAGCGCTAATTCAAGTTGGCGTGAAAGAAGTAGTGTATCTTGAAGATAAGTACGCTGACTCAATCCCAGTTTTAGCTAGTAAAAAATTATTAAAATTAGCGAATATAAAAGTTCGCAAATATGAAGGTAAAGTTTTAAATCCAATGTTCCATGAATAAAAGTGCCATAAAAATTACTGATTTGTTTTATAGTTATGTTCCTAATGTTTTCGCGTTGAAAAACGTTTCGTTAACAATTAATAAAGGTGAATTTGTTAGTATTATTGGTCATAACGGCAGCGGCAAATCAACCCTTGCTAAAATTATCGCGGGCATTATTGATTTACCTAATGCGGGTGAAATTTTTATTTTTGGTGAACAAATAACGCATAAAAATAGTGATGAAATACGTGGAGATATTGGGATCGTATTTCAAAACCCAGATAATCAATTTATAGGTACTACCGTTCGTGATGACTTAGCCTTTGGTTTAGAAAATAAGTTAGTTCCGCAGTCGGAAATGGATGAAATAATCGAAAATTACGCTAAAAAGGTCGGAATGGAAGAGTTTTTGGAAAAAGAACCGATGCACTTAAGTGGTGGTCAAAAGCAACGAGTCGCAATCGCGGGTGTCCTCGCAATGCAACCGAAAATTTTACTTCTTGATGAAGCAACAGCAATGCTTGACCCGCGCGGTAAGCGAGAAATTAAAGAAATTATCCAGGAATTAAAAAAAGAAATTCAAGACCTAACGATTATTAGTATTACGCATGATATTGAAGAAACCCTTGATAGCGATCGAATTATCGTTTTAAATGAAGGGGAAATTATCCTTAGTGGTACGCCTAATGAAATATACCAAAATGCGACGCTCCTTGAAGAAATTGATTTAAACTTGCCATTTATATTCCGGCTGAAAAATGAATTAAGTACAAAAGGAATTGTTGTTACTGGTGAAAATATTGCGGAGGTTGTAAAAGAGTTATGGCCCTAAAGTTTCATCATGTTGATTTTACATATGCGCCAAAGTCGCCTTTTCAGTATGAAGCATTAAATGACATCTCTTTGCATATAGAGCGCCACTCATTTACGGCTATTGTGGGACATACGGGCAGCGGAAAGTCGACGTTAGTCCAACATGCCAATGCCTTACTTTTACCAACTAACGGAATAGTGCAAGTTGGCAGTAAGCTTATTTTGCCAACGAAGCAAAAACGTTACATTCGTCACTTAACGAAAAAACTCAAAAATAAAAAAACACCAGATGGGGAAAAACAAAAGATTAATTATTTGCTAGAAGTGCTCCAAAATTATGAAAAATATAAAATTAAATCATTAAGAAAAGAAGTTGGTCTAGTCTTCCAGTTTCCTGAATACCAATTATTTGAAGAAACTGTGCTGAAAGATGTAATGTTTGGACCGCGCAATTTTGATATAAAAACTGAAGAAGCTGAAAAGTTAGCAAAAGAAGCACTCGCTTTAGTTGGGATTGATGAAACATTTTATAGTCGCTCGCCTTTTGAACTTTCTGGTGGTGAAAAAAGACGTGTTGCAATTGCTGGTATTTTAGCGTTGCAGCCAGAAGTGCTAGTGCTCGATGAACCAACAGCAGGTTTAGACCCACAAAGTGCGAAAAAAATGATGCAAACTTTTCAAAAAATTCACGAGCAAGGCACGACAGTAATTTTAGTCACACACGATATGAACTTAGTGCTTGAATATGCCAATAGCGTTATTGTGATGGAAAATGGCAAGATTGTTTTGAAAACGACACCGCATGTACTTTTTAGTGACTTAGAGCAAAACTACCATTTAGAAACACCACTTTTATATCAAGTAATGTTAAAGCTTAAAGAGCAAGGTTGTCCGATTGAAGTAGAAAACGTTAAGACAATTGATGAACTTGTTGTTGAACTACAAAGACTTGGAGTGAAAAAATGAAAAACATTTCCCTAGGTCGTTATATTCCAACTAATTCATTTTTACACCGCACAGATCCGCGTGTTAAGTTTTTTGGCCTTGTGTTATTTATCGTTTTAATTTTCTTGAAATTTAATAGCGAAGCAATGAACTTTATTATGTATGGTGTTTTTTTGGTGATGATTTTCACTTTAATAAAACTTTCAAAATTAAAAATCATGCCAATTTTCAAACAACTTAAAACATTATGGTTTATGATGCTCTTTTTGTTTATTATTAATGTAATTACATTAAGAGACCCAAGTAGTAACGTTCTTTTCACAATCTTTAATTATCCAATTTACGAAAAAGCTGTATTTCAAACGTTATATATCTTTGTCCGTCTTGTATTAATGATTTCTCTCACCACACTTTTAACGGCAACAACGAAGCCACTTGATTTAACATATGCTTTAGAATGGTATATGTATCCGCTGCGTTTAGTTAAGTTTCCTGTCCATGAAATTGCGATGACTATTTCAATAGCGTTACGCTTTATTCCAACTTTACTTGATGAAACGGGGCGAATAATGCGCGCTCAAGAAAGCCGCGGAGTAGATTTTAAAGGTGGTCGCTTAAAAGAAAAGCTTTATGCGATTGTTTCTTTAATCGTCCCTTTATTTGTAAGTGCAATGCAGCGAAGCGATGAGCTTGCTAATGCAATGATTGCCCGTGGCTATAATCCGCAGGCAAAACGAACAAGGTACCGTGAGCTAAAGTTTGGCTGGCGTGATTTATTCGTTTTTGTAGGTAGTTTGGTAATACTTACTGGCATAATTTTAATTCGTGAATTTAATGTTGACTTTGTCGCAATGTTTTTAGGTGTGATAAATGCGCTATAAAGCAGTTGTGAAGTATGTTGGTGCTAATTATTACGGTTGGCAGAAACAATTAAAAGAAACTACCGTTCAAGGTGTAATCGAACACCAATTATCACGAATATTTAATCAAGATATCGTAATTCATGGTTCGGGCCGAACTGATCGTTATGTTCATGCTTATGGACAAGTGTTTCATTTTGATGCGCCAAGCTTTCCCCTACGCAAATTACGTTATAGTCTTAATAAAATGTTGCCTGAATCAATTGAAATATTAAAATTAAATAAAGCAGCGGATAACTTCCATGCTCGGCTTGATGCGAAAAGCAAAACTTATGAATATATTATTATTGAAAAAGCAAAAGATCCTTTCAATGCCCCGTATAGCCTGTTGTATCCGTTTCCGCTCTCACTTAGTAAGTTGATCGAAGCAGCTAACTATTTCATCGGCAAACATAATTTTCAAAACTTTACGAACAAAGAAGAGGATTATCAAGGTTTTGTCCGCGAAATACAAGGTTTTACTGTGAAAAGAAGCGGGAAAAGATACACATTCATCATCCAGGGTAATGGCTTTATGCGTGGACAAATCCGCATGATGATTGGCACGATTCTTGCTTATAACGAGAATAAACTTACTTTAAACGAGATAAAGAGTGCTTTAGAAAGCACAGAACGAAATATCATTTCTTACAAAGTAAAAGGTCACGGATTGTATTTACGAAAAGTCGAATATTAATTGGTTTTTTGGTACGATATCAATAGAGGTTTATAAATATGGGACGACATTTTGAAGTCCGTGCGGCAAGCATGGCGATTACTGCAAAAAAGAAAAGCGCGCTCTATATGCGGGCGTCAAAGGAAATATATTTAGCAGCAAAACAAGGTGAACCAGACCCTAATTCTAACTTAACTTTACGAGCAGCATTAGATAAGTACCGCGCACTTGGTGTATCTAAAGATGTCATTGAACGAGCAATTAATAAAGCAAAGGGTACTGATATTGTTGCGTATATTCCGGGTCGTTATGAAATGATGGGGCCGGGTGGCAGTTTTCTTGTTGTTGATACGTTAACCGATAATGTTAATCGTGCGATTAGTGACTTAAAAGCGGCAATTAAAAAGATTGACGGCACAACATTTACGAGTACTGCTTATAATTTTCAGGAAACTGGTGTTTTTGTATTTGATTCAATTGGTTATGAAGTTGTTGAAGAAACGTTAATTTTAAATGATATTGATGTTTGGGAAATTAACGAAGAAGACGAAATCACTGAAGTACTTGTTAACCCACAGGCATACGGCAAAACACGTGATACCTTGTATGATTTAGGAGTTAATGAATTCAACATCAGTGAAATTAAAATGATTCCACAAATGAAAATAATGCTTAATGAGGAAGACAAAGTACTATTTGAAAAATTGATTGATTTACTCGAAGAAGTGCAAGATGTCCAAGAAATATATCATAATGTTGAACTAAATTAATTTTGACTAAAATACTGAAAAAACACGTAAATTGCTGTGTATTCACACTATATTAAGCCAAAAACACAAAAAAACAATTAAATTACAATAATTTAAAGTTAACTTTTTGAAAAAGATAGTATAATTATATGAAGGAGGATAAAATTATGTTTAAAAGTTCAAATCCTGTTTTCAACTCAATTGAAAAAACTAGCGTCCAAACTGGACAAACATATGTAGAAGTTGACACGACAGAAAAAACAGCCTCATGGCGTGGTATTACCGTTAAAACGATGGTTTTACTTTTAACCGCAATTGCATCGGGTTTCCTATCAATTTTATTTATCGATATTCCTGCAGTTTTAATTGCAGCGTTTGTCATTAGTTTTATTGGTTCATTTATCATTGTCTTTATTGCAATGCGCAGTCCAAAGCATGCAATGTGGCTTTCATTTGTGTACGCGGTTGCCCAAGGGTTAACATATGGTGCCCTTACATGGCTCCTTGAGTTTCTTTTAGCTGATGTAATGCCGGGTATCGGTATTATGGCCGTTACAGGAACGTTCGTTATTGTCTTAACAATGGCCGGCTTATACCGCATTGGTGCCGTGCGTGCGACACCATTTTTAGTTAAGTTTGTTTTAGGATCTTTAGTGGCAATTTTGATTGCGTCATTAATTTCATTTATCTTAAGTATCTTAGGCATTGGCTTTTTAGAAGGATTCAGTCCGGGAATCGGTATTGCAATTTCCGGCTTTTTCATTCTTTTAGGTGCTTTAATGTTAATTCTCGACTTTGAACGCGCAAAATTACTTGTCGAATATAATTCACCAGTTAATACTGAATGGCAAGCTGCCCTTGGTATTTTAATTACAACGGTGTGGATTTATGTTAATATTCTCAAGTTCTTACTCTACGTTGCTGCACGCCGCGAATAAACTTTATTAAAGGGATCTATTAAAGTAGTTAATAACGCTTGTTACAAGACGTAATAGGCGTTTTTTCTTTGTTATAACGTTTGACAATATATTTATAATATATTATTCTTAAACACGGCATTAATTGCTTTTTAGTCGTCCCGGTAAGACGAAAACTAATAAAGGAGATAAATTATGCTACGTCAAACAACAAATGTTAAACATCGTGAAGCTACTCGTAAATGGTACATTGTTGATGCCACTGGTTTACCATTAGGTCGTCTTGCAAGTGAAATTGCCATGACTTTAATGGGAAAAAACAAACCTGAATACACACCACATGTTGATACAGGTGACTATGTTATCGTTATTAACGCTGACAAAGTTAGTTTAAGTGGAAACAAAGTTAAAACTAAAAAATATTACAATACGAGTCAACGTCCCGGCGGATTACGCGTTCGCACAGCGGGAGAAATGTTAAGTCGCTATCCAGAAGAAATGATGGAAAGAGCGGTTTGGGGTATGATCCCTAAAGGTCGTTTAGGCCGTAAAATGTTCAAAAAGTTATTTGTTTACGCAGGAGCGGAACATAAACATGAAGCACAAAAACCTGAACAATTACCATTACGCTATGTTGGAGGGAATAAATAATGTCGAAGAAAAAAGAAGCAGTTTATTTAGGAACTGGTCGCAGAAAGAAAAGCGTTGCGCGCATTTTCCTACGCCCAGGCAAAGGCTCAGTTACCGTTAACGGCGTTGACGTTAATGAATATATGCCTTATCAAACATTAGTAATGGACTTAAAACAACCACTCGCACTATTTGAAGCAACAGATAAGTACGACGTTGTTGCGAACGTTCGTGGCGGCGGATTTACTGGTCAAGCTGGTGCAATCCGTTTAGGTATCGCTCGTGCTTTACTTGAAGCAGGTCACGAAAGAACAGTGCTTAAAAAAGCCGGATTCCTTACTCGTGATGCTCGCGCTAAAGAACGTAAAAAATACGGACTTAAAGGTGCAAGACGCGCGCCACAATTCTCAAAACGTTAAACGATTTTTGACACAAATTATAAACGATCACATTATGTGGTCGTTTTTTATTAACAGCAATAAACTTTATCCTTCTTTTCAGTTGCAAAATTAAATGTTCTATTATATTATATAAAAGCACGATTGAGGGCCTTTAGCTCAGCTGGTTAGAGCGCACCCCTGATAAGGGTGAGGTCGATAGTTCAAATCTATTAAGGCCCACCATGCAAAAAATAAATTGCGTCACAAACGTGGCGCATTTTTATTCGCTCTTTTTATTGCCTTTTATATTTGTCTTTGCTAATATATAACAAGGCTAAGTCCGGACACTTAGCTCAGATGGGAGAGCGTTTCCTTCACACGGAAGAGGTCGGGGGTTCAATCCCCTCAGTGTCCACCACGAAACGCCGACGTAGCTCAATGGTAGAGCAATTGATTTGTAATCAATAGGTTGCGGGTTCAAGTCCTGTCGTCGGCACCATCTAAATACGCAAATGTGGCGGAACTGGCAGACGCGCTAGACTTAGGATCTAGTGGGGTAACCCGTGCAGGTTCGATTCCTGTCATTTGCACCAAAAACAGCAAAAGACGCGTAAAATGCGTCTTTTTTAATTAATTACAACATTAATTTAAATTTGAAAAATTACGAAGATAATCGATAAGTTCAGCTATTTTAGTTTCTAATTCGGTTAACTTTAGAGATTTTTCACTACATCAATTCACCGGGCGGTAATTAGAGTGATGGTTTAGCAATTTATGACACGATGCAATATATTAAGCCTGATGTTGCTACCGTTTGTTACGGCACGGTTGCTTTAATGGGTTCATTTTTATTATCAAGCGGAAAAAAGGTAAACGCTACGCTTTACCGCACAGTAATATTTTAATTCACCAGCCGATGGTTGGCTTACAAGGAGTGCAACAGCAAACTGACGTCGGAATACTTGCCCATCAAATGGATAAAACACGTGTTTTCTTTTAAAAGATCTTAGCGCAAAAATACGGGTCAAACGTTAAAAAAATTAATCGTGATACCGAACGAGATAATTATTTAAGTGCCAAAGAAGCCCGAGAATACGGCATAATTGTTCAAGTTCTTTGGCCGGATGAAGAAAAATAGTTAAGTAAAAACTTTGCATTATTAATTTTACGGTGAAAAACAAAGCCAAGATAAGAAAGAGTCGAACCGGGCTCTTTCTTTTTAATATAGTACTTAAAAACGCTTTTTGGCCACCTAACTGGCATTATATTGTATAATTAATAAGAGGGAAATATGGAAATTTGGGAAATTATTTTGCTTGTAGCAGGCTTGTATTTGCTCGTTATGCTTTTATATTCTTTGCTTTTATATGTTATTATAAAAGTTAAAACTGGCAAAAGAGAAGATGAAAACGAGTTATTAACGTACTTTACCGTCGAAGATTATCCATCACTCCGCAGCGAAGATATTCGTTTTAAAAATAAACGTGATGAAAAACTTGCAGGGAAAATTTATTTTAAAGATAATATCATCTATAATCGCGTCATTTTATTTTTTCCGGGATTTGGTCCAGGTCACATTGCCTATACAACGTTAATTAATGATTTAGTGATGACGAACGAATTGCCGGTGATTACTTTTGACTATTCAGGCACTGGCGCAAGTGAAGGAAAGAAGATTCGTGATTTTCTTGATGCTGTTGTTGATGCAGGTTGCTTAATTAATTTTTTAAAAGGGCAAGAAGAATTCTTAAATACTGAATTTTTATTAATCGGTCATTCGTGGGGTGGCTTTGTTGCGACAAACTTAGCCCCGCTTTACCCGTTTCTAAAAATTAAACGGATTGTTTCATTAAACGGCGTCACAAATTTCCCTAAAATGTTTCAACATATGACAAAAGCACCATTTATTTTCCCATTTGTTGTTCGGGGTATCAATTATTTATTTTATAAAAAGATTGCTTTTACAACGACGAAACGCAGCATTAAAAAAACAACAATACCACATTTATTTATCCATGGACAAAAAGATGATGCAGTGCCGGTTTACCCGTTTGTTAATGAACTGATGGCTGTTAATGAAGATGAGGGATTGGTTAAATTTCATCTTGAAAATACCAAATATCATAATGCTTATTTAACGCTTGAAAGTGAACAAAATCTCCGTTCATTACAAAGTGATCTCAAAGAACTTGATAAAGTTAAATTTAATCGTCCGCTGCGTGAAAAAATAATGAAAATTGATTTTACAAAATTAGTTGAAAACGATGAAATAATTTTAGAAAGAATTAAAACGTTTTTTACAATAAGTTAGTAATTACTTAATTATATTAAGTAAGATGTTGTGCTATACTTAAAGCCATGGAACAAAAAGAAACAAAAACAACAACACAATTAAAAGTTGTTGATAAACAAAAACGCAACAATCGACATCTAATCAATATTGTTGTTATTTTAGTAATCACATTTGGTTATACGATTTATTCGTTGTGGGGAGATTTACCCCAAGTTATGGAAATTTTTACCCGTGAACAAGGTGCTGATTATCGGATACTAGCGATTATTGTTTTTCTTATTGCAATGCGCTTTTTTATTGATGGTGTAATTTTATTTTTCTTCGCGCGTCTTTATACCCCGCATTACAAATTACATCGCGGAATTGCCAACGGACTTGTCGGTCGTTTTTATAGTGATATTACGCCGAGCTCAAGTGGTGGACAATTTTTTCAAGTTAAAACATTTTCAAAACAAGGAATTCCTGTTGCGATCAGTGCTTCAATTTTAGTTATGTATTTTATTCTCTACCAAAGTGTCTCTCTATTAATGGGGACAGCCGCAATTTTTATTAATTTAGAACATTTTTCAACGATGCAACCAGTAATACTCTTCGGCCTTAATATTCCCGTATGGGTTTTCTCGCTACTTGGATTTCTCGTTAATGCGGTCGCAATTATTGGGATATTTCTCATTGCTCACTCGATAAAAACACATAACTTCTTAATTAATAAAGGTGTTGCAATAGGGGCAAAACTTCGTCTTGTTAAAGATGTTGAAAAATCGAAAGCTAAATTACATATTACTTTCGAAAACTTCCGGGTTGAACTACGGCGACTTTACGCAAACATTCCTGCAACAATACTTTTGGTAATTTTGTTTTTCGTGAAATTTACTGTCGACTTTTCATTTACTTACTTTATCGCCATTATGCTCGACCCGACATTAGTTGGTACATTAGACTATATTTCAACTGTCTCAAAGTCAAGTTTCTTGTTAATGATTACTAATATCGTGCCGATTCCTGGCGCGGCTGGTTTTGCCGAATACTTTTATGAATTAATGTTCCATGGTTCATTTTTAAATAAAGACTTACATTTCACAAAAGCAGTACAACTTGTGTGGCGTGCGACTTTATTTTATACCGGACTCATTGTTGGGGGCTTGGTCACCGCGTTTTATCGCTCAAGTATGGAAGAATTTGTCGATGAAGATGGCAACGTTAAAACATTCATTGATGTACAAAGTGATACGTATGAAGAGCGGAAAGCAAGTAGTGATACAGCATTCCTAACGAGCCAACTTTCAATTAGCCAAATTGCGAAGAAACTTAATCCGAAAAAAGGCAAGGATAAATAGGTGAATAAGAAACTTCGTATTGCGATTTTCAGCGATACGTTTGTTCCAGATATTAATGGTGTCGCTGTTTCGACGTTTAATTTGTGGACGAGCTTACGTGCTCGTGGACATTATGTCGTTGTTGTTACATCTAACCCTTATTCGCGTAAAGTCACACTTAAAGATGATGTATTACGAATACCGGGAATTGAAATGAAAAAACTTTTCGGATATCATTTTGCTCCCCCAAGCCGCCGTGCTTATAAAATCTTAAAAAAACTAAACATTGATGTTGTTCACGTGCAAAGTGAAGCGGGAATGGGGATGTTTGGTAAGTGGTTTGCACGATTACGACGCCTACCCTATGTGTATACTTACCACACAATGTACGAAGATTATACGCATTATGTCACAAAGGGAAAGATGGATCCATTTGCGAAAAGTATTATTCGTCATTTTTCACGTTGGCAAGCAGAAAGCGCGAGTGAATTCATTTCACCAAGCGATAAAACAAAGATTGCACTGCGTGAATACGGTGTTTATCGCTATGTCAATGTTATTCCAACAGGGATTGATTTTACAAAATTTGCAGCGACAAAAGAAAGCTTAGCTTTTGCAGAAGAATACAAAGCAAAACACGGATTAAATCAAACATTTAATTTAGTTTATGTTGGCCGTGTGGCAAAAGAAAAAAGTATTGATGTACTGCTTGAAGGTTACGCAAAGTATGTTGAAAACACCCCAAATCACGCGACAAAGTTTGTTATTGTCGGTGGTGGACCAGCGATTCCTGAATTAGAAAAACATGCTCTAAAGCTTGGTATCAAAGAAATCGTCCATTTTGTCGGTCGTGTTGAGCCTGATGAAATTGGCGCGTATTACTATTTAGGTGATGTGTTTGTCAGTGCCTCACTTAGTGAAACACAAGGTTTAACATATATGGAAGCGATGGCGGCGGAGCGGATCTTACTTTGTCGTTTTGATGAAGGGCTTGTTAATGTAATTAAAGATGAAGAAACTGGTTTTTTCTTTAAAGACGAAAAAGACTTTGGGGAAAGGTTTACTTTAGTTCGTAGCTTAAGTAAAGCAGAAAAGCAAGATGTAATTAACGCTGCAAGCGCAATTGTCGATTATTATAGTAACGAAAAATTTAGTGAACGAAGTGAAGAAGTTTATTACCGGGCAATCCGCAATAGTTGGTAAAAATGATTATTGTAAATATTAAAGAACATAAAAAAACGATGAGCGTTACTTTTGATGATGGCCAAGTTTTAAAGTTACCACTTGTTGCGAAAGTTGACTTCCTGCTTTATGAAGGGAAAGAAATTACGCAAGAATTATTTGCTGAACTTGTTAAATTTAGTCGCCAACAAAAAGATTATCAGTATGCTTTAATGATTACTTCGCGCTTTGCCTATACAACGCATGAAATTAAAACAAAACTTGCGGCACGCGGCGCAAGTAGTGAAGATAGTGGCGAAATCATTGCTAAACTCGTTGAATTAAATTATTTAAATGACGAGCGTTATGCTGAAGAGCGTGTGAATTATTTAATTAATGTTAAAAAAGAAAGCCGGAAAAGTGTTATTCAAAAACTCAAACAAAAAGGTTTAAATGAAAAACTAATTTTTACGTATTTAAGTGATGATAGTGAAGAACAAGTAATTAATGAACTCGTGCTTAAAGTTATGAGAAGATACACAAAACATTCAATTAGCTATGCAAAAGATAAGCTAATTACGTATTTATTACGTCGTGGTTTTAAGTATGGCGATATTAAAAATGTCGTTGGAACGCTTGATTTAAAAGCGTATGTTGACGAAGAAATCAATATCAAGCAAGATTTGGCAATAGTGCGTCAAAAAAAAGTTCGTGATATACAAGACAAGCGTGAGCTCAAAAAAATATTGTATAATGAATTAATGAAATTAAAATATAGTTCATTTTTAATAAATAACGTATTGGAGGAATTAGACGATGAAAATTAATGAATATAATGATGGTTTACGAATTATTGAAAAACTTTTAGTATCAAACATGACAAAAGGTGTGACAAATGCTGGGCAAGCGTATTTGTCCGTCACTTTACAAGATAATACGGGTCAAATTGAAGCGAAAGTTTGGGATGCTTCCGACCATGATGTAAATACGTTCCAAGAAGGTAATATCGTTGAAATTAACGCTGATGTTATTGAATATCGTAATAAATTACAACTTAAAATAATTACCGCCCGTCAAGTTGATATTAGTAAAGTTTCCCTTAATGAATTTACATTATCGAGTCCAGTAAAACTTGATTTTATGAAAGAAGAACTGGAGCGGTTAATTGAAAGTTTAGAAAATAAAGATATTTATAAAATTGTTCGGACAATTATTGATCGCCATTATGATAGTATCTTAGTTTATCCGGCCGCAGCTAAACTTCATCATGCTTATACGCATGGGCTCCTTGAACATACAATTACACTCGCGAATATTGCGGATAAAATTATCGCTTATTATTTAGAACTATATGATGGGAAATGGCTAATTAATCGTGACTTAGTTATTGGGGGTATTTTACTTCACGACGTTGGGAAAACAATTGAGTTGAGTGGCCCAGTCTTGACAAAGTACACCCTTGAAGGTAAGTTACTTGGTCATATCTCACTTTTACATGCTGAAGTCTTAAATACGGCAAAAGAGCTGAAAATTGACGGTGAAATGCCAACATTACTCGCACATATTGTTTTAAGTCATCACGGTAAGCTTGAATTCGGCTCACCAGTTTTACCGCTGACAAAAGAAGCACTTCTTGTTAGTATGATTGATGACTTAGATGCAAAAATGAAACTGATTGAAGAAGTGCTACTCGAAACCGATGAAGGAACATTTACCGATCGGATTTGGGCACTTAACCACAGCAGTTTTTATCGCTTGAAAGACGAAGAATAAATTATAAACCTGATTTAATTTTACTAACTAAAATTGGTAAGTTTTTCGCGTTGTCAAGTTGTTCAACCATTTCAATCTTTAACCCGTCTTTTTTACCATAACGGGGAATAACATGAACATGATAATGGGCAACAGTTTGTCCAGCTTCCGGATAGCTATTAATGAGAACGTTAACACCACGGGCGTTAAGCTTTTTAATTTGTGCTTGTCCAATCCGCTGGGCCACGTCCATAACGTAATGCATTATTTTTTTCGGTGTACCTAAAAACGTGTCATGATGTTCTTTTGGCACGACTAACGTATGGCCTGGTGAAGTTTGGGCGATATCAAGAAAAGCAATTACGTGATGATCTTCATAAATAATTGAAGCAGGAAGTTCCCGGTTAATAATTTTACAAAAAATACATTCGTGCATAATAACACCCCTTTCTTTGTTACTTATATTATAACTTAACTTCGAAAGAAGTTACTAGACTTATAAAAACTAATAAAAAGACCGCAGCGGATTCGCCACGGTCAGTTTGTATAATTTGCTACTTAGAGTAGTTTATTCTTTGTCATCCCCAAAGATGTTTGGGAATTGATCAGCAAAGAAGTCTTTAATCTCTTCATCGTGGAAGACGATTTCAAGATTTTCTAAGTGATGCGTGAAGGCGTTTGTTTTTGTCGCTTCAAGAGCGGCAATAAGGCGGGCAACTTCACTAATGATATTTTCATTAAGTTCATCTTCAGTTGCAAATTTGCCAGTTTTTAAATAATAACTCGCGTTGCCTTCAGTTAGTTTAGAAGTGTTAACAGCTTCTTCAATTTGCACAATGTAATATGTGTCATTTTCCGTAAAGAGGAAGTTGAAGTTATTACCTTGTTCGTACATTTTTGGCGTTAAGTAATATGTGCCATGGATGTTACGGACAAATGTATTTGGGTTTTTTTCTTGGTCGTGATATTTACCAGCGTCAGCAAGGACACCTTTGTCATCTTCGACGAAATCAACACCGTTTGCTGTTCCGATATTAAAGACACGGTTACGTAATGCTTCAGGTAATGCGCTGAGACCACCATTTTTGATTGCCCAATCGCTTGTTACAAATGATTTTTTGCGGACTTCGTTAAGTTCGATTTCGAGCCCGATTTCTTTTTTGTATTTCCCGCCGCCGGTAAATTTGTCTTCAATTGCCCGGTCAGTTAAATCGGGGTTATCATCAATTTTGTTGTATTCTGTATCAACGTCACCGGTTAATGTGTGATCGTATTCACCAGCAACAATAACGTTTGCTTTATCAAGTAAGTCGGCTTCGTTACCGATGAAGTCAGCACTATGTCCGCGCCAAGCATTCGCGAGAATGTTTAAGTCAGGATTGCCATCAGCTTTCATAATGTTTTCTTCAATGAATGCTTCAAACAAGTCTTCAACTGCGTTTGGATGTTCTGAGCTTTTCTTAATCGCGATGTAATTTACTTTACGCGCGTAGTTACGACCTAAAATATGTGATTGCTCGTCAACAACGTATTTTTCAACGAGTTTTTCACGGTAGACGTCTTTTAAGAAACGGCTGACAACATAGTCACTATAATAATCATAGTGGACGAGTCCGTGGATATAATCACCGTTACCATCAACATCAGCGTAGTTTTCTTTATTTACGCTTGGTAAGAACAAGCCGTCACTAAAGAAGAATGATTCATCTTTTGCTCGAACTTCACTAATTGTTAATGGCGTTTCGTCAACGACGATATATTTGTTTTGACCACCATAAACTTTATCAATGACGAATTGACGTTCTTGGAAGTAGCTACGTTTTTGGTAAGTACCACCGCGAATTTCGTCATATAGTTTTTCTTTAAGTCGGTCATCAACAGCAATTTTGAAGTTACTGTCGGTATCGAGTTCGTCGTATTCGCCGAAGAGATCGACAGCGACTAAATGAAGAACATCATCAAGAATGTACTGTTTAAAGTTAGGACTATCACGATATTCGTCATAAATCTTTTTAAATGAGTTATTTACTTCATGGCTTAACTCATCAACTAAATCTTTATCTAGGTTAGTAGGTTTAGCAATAATTTCATTACAACTGGTGAGTAGTAATGCAACACCAACTAGGGCGAATAATTTTGATTTCTTTTTCATACTAATTACCTCCATTCCAATCTTCATAATCTTTACCATCTCCATCGATGAAGGCACTAATATATTGTTCATCAAGTAAACGAGTATCTCGTGTGTATTCTTGGACTTCGAGTTGTTCAACCCATTCGTTCCAAAGATTAAGATTTTCGCGCTCTTCGCGTTCTTCATCGCGGCCGCGTTGATTTTCTAAATATTCGTTAAGTTTAATTTCAAGTTCTGGGTCATGGAATTTAACATTGAGTAATTCTTTAAGTTTTTCAAACATTCGATCGCGAATATTTGGATCAAACGTTTTGACATCACTCTTAATTTTGTCCGCACGTGCCTTGTATAAGCTTGGGTCACCACGGAAGTAGTTAACAAATGTGTTTTTGTCTTTGCCGTTTTCATCTTTTGGATAATTTTTACTACCAGGCATTTCAACCGTGTAATATTCGTCGATTGAAACTCCGTTAACGACATCAACAATTGCGCTGCGTTCGATAACGATGAAGTGAATTCCTTCGTAACTTCCGGAAGAACCAGCACGAACAACTAAGATAACATTACCGTTTTCGTCAGTTAAGACAGTTTCATTAAGTTCAGGAACGAACTGGAAACCACGGTAACTTTCATAAGTTGCGTTAACGGCACCAAGACCGTCTTTCGTTGTAGGGTCAACATCGTTAGGAACGATAACGCTGACGTTATGCTTATTAAAGTATTTATTAAAGATAATGTTACGTGGATAATAAGCGGCGTCACCATCATTAAGTTCTTTACCATTTTTTGATTTTTCTTGTTCGCGGTGTTTATAAAGTTCTTTACTAGCACCATATGGAATGCGACCAAGACCTAAGTTTGTGAAGAAGTCGACTGCTTCGCTCGGCATATCGAGTTTATCAGCGTCGCGTTCGGCGTTTTCGTTATAAAGTTTTTCATAAACGTAAACACCAAGTTTGAATTCATTAACAAAACCAGTGTTTGTTGACATAATACCTAAGTCACCATAATTTTCTTTACTACCTTCGTCTTCACTGTGGCTTTTCGCGAGTGAACCAAAAGTCGCATTACTACGGCGATCGGCAAGTGCATCGATAACACTGCTGAGCTTAATTGCATCGTCACGTGAGATTTTAGAAGTAACATAGTCACTACCTTCTGCACCGACTTTTACGAGTAAATGACGAACGTGATATGGAAGGCGACGTTCAAGGTAGCCAACATAACCACTTTCATCACCAGACATTAACTCATCCCAGTTTTTTGTTTCGTCACCACTAAGTGAATGAATCCAAGTTCCTGGCGCACCATCATAAAATTGGTCTTTAAGTTCTGTTTCCATTAATTCGTAAGCAAATTTCTCTTTTAACTCATCAACGTCTTCAACGTTATGGGTTTTAAGTAAGCTTTCTAATTCATCTTTGTAGCTTTTGCCAGTTTCAGCATTACTCTTTGCCTGGTCTTTAACATCTTTGACACGTAGTTCAGCACGGTCATAAATTTCTTTGCGTTTTTCTTTTTGATTGTCTTCGAAGAGTTCACGCACAACAACTTCGTATACGGCATCATAATAAGCACGCAAGCCATCCGCTTCATTTAAGTACTCATCGAAGATTGAATCAATGAGCAGCGGGATTTCTTTGTCGTCTTTTGTTACCGTAACTATATTACCTTTGTCACTAAGAACGAGATCTTTCTGACACCCTGAAAGTGTAAGAGCGGCAAGTCCTAGCAACACGATAATTCGTTTTGGATTTTTCATCTCCTGCTATACCTCCTAATAATATGCTTTTATATTCTATACTTAAAGGTAGTGTATTTCAACAAAAATAAGTTAATAATCGCATCAGCCTTATTTTTATATAAAAATAGTGTTGTAAAAAGGTTTATTTTTTTGTCATTTTAAGGTATCTTATACGGTGAACTTTGTTTTAAGTTGGAGGGAGTATGAATTTATTAGAAATACGTAATTTACACGCCGAAGTAGAAGGGATAAAAATTCTTCAAGGTGTTGATTTAAAAATCAAAAAAGGTGAAGTTGTTGCTTTACTTGGGCCGAATGGTCACGGGAAATCAACCTTACTTGCGGTAATAATGGGCAACCCCCGTTACAAAGTAACGGAAGGTGAAGTTTATTTTAAAGGTGAAGATGTTTTGGCAATGGAAGTTGATGAACGCGCCAAAGCGGGAATTTTCCTTGCGATGCAAAACCCAAGTGAAATTCCGGGCGTTTTGATGAGTGACTTCATTCGTGCGGCAGTTAACGCTACACGCGAAAAGCCGGTTCGCCCAATTGAACTATTTCGAATTATTGATGAAGCAAGTAAGGCAATGCAAATGCCGGTTGATTTACCAAGTCGTCATTTAAATGAAGGATTTAGTGGTGGTGAGAAAAAACGGAATGAAATTTTACAAATGAAAATACTTAAACCACAGTTTGCGATGCTTGACGAAATCGATTCAGGTCTTGATGTTGATGGAATTAAGATCGTTAGCGAAGAGTTGAACCGGGAAAAAGATAGTGAACGGGCATTTTTAGTAATTAGTCATTACGCACGACTTTACGATTTAATTAATCCAACACGCGCGCTTGTGATGATTAACGGTAAAATTGTGCTTGATGGTGGGATGGAGTTAGTGCAACGAATTGACCAAGAAGGTTATGAGTGGATTCAACTTGAACATGGTATTAGTATTGAACGTGTTGGCCAAAAAACAATTATGATTGAAGACTGTGCAATTAAGGAAGCGACGAAAAAATGAGTGTTTTTAAAAAGTTAAACTTTAATGCGCAAACGGCCAGTAAAAACGGTGTCCTTTCGCTTAAAAACAATGATTTAAACGCAACAATTGTTGATGAAAAAACATTGCCGGCGAATGTTAATGAAATCATCCTTGAAAGTCATAAACCGGTCGATTTTATCGTTATTTTACGTTCAAAAATGCCGGAACTTAAGTATGTTGTTAAAGCAAACACAAGCGGAAAAATTGTTTTAATTTGTGAAACAGAAAATGTGCAAGTCAAACGTCAATTAATTCTTGAAGACGATGCGAGTATCACGTTTGTGTTTCCTGATTTTTCTAGTGGTGACCGAATTATTGATTTTGAAACCGTGCTTGTAGGTAAAAATGCCGTTGCTGATTGGAATTTGTCAACATTTTCCAATAATAAAGAACAAAAAGATTTTAATATTTCATTTTCCCATTACGGACATGCAAGTAACGCTGATATGAAAAATTACGGCGTCCTTCTTGACGGTGGAACACTTATATTTAGTGGTAATTCCACAATATACGAACATGTTAAAGGTGCAGAAACACATCAAACGGCGCGAATTATTGTTTTTGACCCCGATGGTAAGGCCGAAGCAAACCCTAATTTAAACATTTATCATAACGATGTCATTGCAGCGAGTCACGCGGCGACGGTTGGTAAAGTTAACGACGAACACCTTTATTATTTAGGTTCACGAGGACTTGATGAATTTGATGCTAAAAAACTTATTACGAAAGGATATTTGCAGCCAATTATCGAATTAATTGATGACGATACACTAAAAGATAAATTACTGCATGATTTAGAGGGGATATTATAATGATTAATCCACACGAGATTCGTAAAGAGTTTCCGATTTTTAAAGATAATAAAACAATTTATTTAGATAACGCAGCGACAACTTATAAACCACAATGCGTAATTGACGCTGTAAATAAGTATTTAATTCATGATACTGCTAACGCGCATCGTGGCGATTACGATACAGCGTATCGTGTTGATCAAATCATTGATGAAACTCGCAGTTTAACGCGCGAATTTATTAATGCTGAATCTGATAACGAAATCGTTTTTACGAATGGTACAACGATGTCCTTAAACATGGTCGCGTTTGGCTACGCCTTTAAATTTCTTAAAAAAGGGGACGAAATTTTATTAACTTATGCTGAACATGCTTCGAACACAATTCCGTGGTACGAAGTAAGTAAACGAACTGGTGCAGTGATTAAGTTTATCGCTCTTGATAAAAAAGGCCGAGTTACCGCTGAAAACTTAAAAGAAGTCATCACGCCAAAAACTAAAATCGTCTCTTTAGCCCATGTTACGAATGTGCTTGGCTATATTAATGATATTAAAAGCATTTCTAAGGTTGTTCACGAATATGGTGCTCTTTTAGTAGTAGACGGTGCACAAAGCGTGCCACATTTAAAAGTTGATGTCCAAGAGATGGGAATTGATTTTCTTGCCTTTAGTGGCCACAAAATGCTTGGCCCAACAGGAATTGGGATTCTTTATGGTCGCCTTGAGTTACTTGAAGCAATGGATGCTTTCCATGGCGGGGGCGGAATGAATGCAACTTTTGATCCGGATGGTTCGCTTGCTTATTTTGGCCCGCCATTAAAATTTGAAGCCGGCACACTTAATTTAGAATCAATTTATGGCTTTAATGCCGCAATTAAATATATTAAAAAAATCGGCATCGAAAACATTGCTAAACATGAAGTAATGTTACGAAACTATGCCGTTGAAAAGTTAGCAAAAAACGAAAATATTATTATTTATAATAAAGATGCTGAAACGGGAATTATTACGTTTAATGTTAAAGATGTATTTGCACAAGATGCCGCAAGTTACTATAACAGTAAAGGTATCGCCGTCCGAAGCGGTCAGCACTGTGCTAAAAACTTGAAACACTTTTTAAATACCCCGGCAACAATAAGAATTAGTATTTACATATATAACACAAAAGAAGAAATTGATCAGTTTCTTGAAGTAACTGAAGGAGTGGAAAATTACTTAGATGCCTTCTTTGACTAATGAAATGATGCGTCAAATTATTTTGATGCATTATGATACGCCATATCACAAAGAAACACCGCAAAACACGGATGATTTTCGTGTAATCGCGTTAAATTCAACTGGTTGTATCGATGATATTACTTTATTCTTGAAAATCGTCGATAATACGGTGGAAACTGGCTATTTTGATGGTGTTGGCTGTACTATTTCGATTGCATCAACGTCAATTCTAATTAGTTTAATTGAAGGAAAAACACTCAGTGAAGCACTAGAAATTATTCATGAATACAAACAAATGATTAATGGAAAAGAATTTAATAAAGAAATACTTGATGAAGCATTGGTCTTTATTAACACGTCCCGCCAACCAAGTCGCATTAAATGTGCCACATTAAGTTGGGATGGCGCCGCAAAACTCATTACAGAGTATGAGAAGGAGAAAAAACATGGAAAATAGAGATGACTTAAAGTTTGGTCAATATAAATATGGTTTTAGTGACGAGCAAACTAGTGTCGCTGATACTGGCTTTGGCTTAAATGAAGATGTTGTGCGTGCAATTAGTAAGTTTAAAGATGAACCAGAGTGGATGTTAGAATTTCGGCTTACGGCACTTCAAGCATTTTATGATATCCCTAATCCAAGTTTTGGTCCTGATTTATCGGTTTTAAATTTTGATTCATATATGTACTTTAATAAAGTGACAAGTGAAGAGTTCCGTGATTGGGATGACGTTCCCGAAGTAATTAAGGAAACATTTGAAAAATTAGGCATTCCGGAAGCAGAACGAAAGTTTCTTGCCGGTGTTGCGACGCAGTATGATTCAGAAATGGTTTACCATAATATGCTTGGTGAAGTTGAAGAAAAAGGGATTATTTTTTGTTCAACTGATGAAGCACTAAAAAATCACCCAGAACTTGTTAAAAAGTATTTCGATACTGTCGTTAAATATACTGATAATAAATATGCAGCTCTTAACGGTGCTGTTTGGAGCGGTGGCTCGTTTATTTATGTTCCACCAGGAGTAACACTCGAAAAGCCTTTACAAAGTTACTTCCGCATTAATGCAGTGAAGATGGGTCAATTTGAACGCACACTCATTATCGTTGATGAAGGAGCGAGCGTCCATTACGTTGAAGGATGTACCGCACCTGTTTATAGTGAAGATTCGCTACATGCGGCGATTGTTGAAATTATTGTTCATAAGGACGCCACTTGCCGCTATACAACAATTCAAAACTGGTCCAACAATATTGCTAACCTTGTAACAAAGCGGGCTTTAGTGCTTGAAAACGGCCATATGGAGTGGATTGACGGTAATATTGGTAGTTTTGTTAATATGAAGTATCCGGCGTGTATTTTAGCGGGAGACGGCGCTAAAGGTACAACGATTAGTGTTGCAGTTGCCGGTAAAGGCCAATATCAAGATGCTGGTGCGCGAATGATTCACTTAGCACCCAACACTAGTAGTACAATTATTTCAAAGTCGGTTGTACATTCAGGCGGAACGGCAAATTATCGTGGTCTTGTTCGTCATACGAAAGACGCCGTTAATTCGCAAACACATATTGAATGTGACACGCTTATTTTAGATGGTGTCTCCAAGAGTGATACGTTGCCAACGAATGAAGTATATAACAATAGTTCGTTTATCGAACACGAAGCAACGGTTAGTAAAATAAGTGAAGATCAATTGTTTTATTTAATGAGCCGTGGTTTAACGGAAGAAGATGCAACCCAGATGATAATTATGGGCTTTATTGCGCCATTTAGTCGCGAATTACCAATGGAATATGCTGTCGAGTTAAATCGCTTGATCAAGCTTGATATGGAAGGTTCGCTTGGTTAATGAAATTTGTTTATGATGTTATTGTTGTTGGTGGTGGCCACGCTGGTGTCGAAGCTGCTTTAGCGAGCGCTAATATGGGCATGGCGACTTTGTTAATTACCCTTGATAAAAAGAAAATTGCCAATATGCCCTGTAATCCGAACATCGGTGGAAGTGCAAAAGGAATTGTCGTTCGTGAAATTGATGCACTTGGTGGCATGATGGGTATTTTTGCTGATCACGATCCACTACAAGTAAAAATGCTTAATACCGGTAAAGGTCCCGGTGTCCAATGTATCCGTGCACAGGAAGATAAAATTGGTTATCCAAAGTATGTTCAGTCGGTTGTTAGTAGTACAAAAAATTTAATAATTAAAGAAGCAATGGTGACTGGTTTAATTTATGAAAATAATGTCGTTCATGGCGTCACTTTAGAAAATAACGAAGAAATACGCGCTAAAGCGACGATATTAACAACTGGTACATATATGGAAGCAGCGATCTTACGTGGTCATGAAGTAAAACATGAAGGTCCAGAAGGAGACCGTTCTTCAAAAGGACTTTCACCGTTTCTTGAAAAAATGGGCTTTAATATTTATCGGCTCAAAACAGGAACACCGCCGCGGATTAAACGTGATTCAATTGATTACACAAAAATGATTCCTGAACTCGGGATGGAAGGGCATTTAAACTTTTCATATAGTTCTAACAAATATTGGACACTTGATGAACAAGTAACATGCTATTTACTTTATACCGAAAAAGAAACACATAATTTAATTAACTTTCATTTAAGCGACTCAGCAATGTACGGCGGGTTTGTTCACGGTACTGGTGCTCGCTATTGTCCGAGTATTGAAGATAAGATTGTCCGTTTTGCCGATAAAGAAAGACATCAGTTATTTATTGAACCAGAATCACGCCATACTGACTCAATGTATTTACAAGGGTTCAGCACTTCAATGCCGATTGAAGTTCAAGACAAAATGGTCCGAAGCTTAAAAGGATTAGAGAATGCGGTCATTTTACAATACGCCTATGCAATTGAGTACGATGCGATTGACCCACTTGATTTTAAAATGTCTTTAGAATCAAAGTTATATGAAAACTTATTTGCTGCAGGGCAGATCATTGGCACGAGTGGTTATGAAGAAGCAGCCGGTCTTGGTCTTGTTGCCGGAATTAACGCTGTTCGTAAAATTCGCGGTGAAGAACCGTTAATTTTAAAGCGGGATGAAGCTTATATTGGCGTGATGATTGATGACTTAATTACAAAAGGCGCAGTAGAACCTTATCGTTTACTTTCAAGTCGCTCCGAATATCGTTTATTATTACGACATGATAACGCTGACTCACGGCTCAGCGAAATTGGTTACAATATTGGCTTACTAAAAAAAGAGCGGTATGACCAATTTTTAATTGGTAAAACAAAGCGTGATCAGTATTTTGAAATATTAAACAAAACATATATTGGTGCTAAAAAAGAAATTGTTGAATTGATGGATTCACGTGGTTATCCTAACTACCAAGGTGGCTTAACCGCAGCGGAACTTATTAAGCGCCCGCGTGTAACTCTTGAAGATATTGCAGAGCATGTTCTTGAAGTTGACCTAGCCACTCTCAATTATAACGACCGTTTCCAGTTAGAAACTGATATAAAATACGAAGGCTATATTGCTAAACAACGTAAAGAAGCAAAGCGTTTAGCAAAGCTTGAAGATGAAGTAATCCCTGAAAACTTTGTTTATGATGATTTAGATGGTTTACGCATTGAAGCGCGTGAACGTCTAGCTCATGTGAAACCACGTACAGTCGGACAGGCGAAACGCATTAGTGGTGTTAATCCGAATGATATTATTATTTTAATGACGTATTTACGGAAGTTTGGCCGGTAAAAATGCAGTATTTTCGTGAATACTTACAAAAGATAAATATTAAAAACATTGCAGAAACAATGGAAAAATTTGTAATTTATCAAGATTTTTTAGCGGAGAAAAACACGGTTATGAATTTAACCGCGATTGATAAAGACGAATATTTTGAGAAACATTTTTACGATTCATTACTTTTAAGTGAACTCCATAATTTTACAAGTGAATCATTGCTTGATATTGGCAGTGGTGCGGGTTTTCCCGGTTTAGTTTTAGCGCTTGTTTACCCAAAATTAAAAGTCACGCTCCTTGAACCAACAAGAAAGCGGGCTAATTTTTTAAACGAAACAGTTAAGCTGCTTAAGTTAAACAACGTGACAGTAGTTAGTGAGCGCGCTGAAGATTATATTAATGAACACCGCGAAGCATTTGATTTAGTTACTGCTCGCGCTGTTGCGCATATGAGTGTATTACTTGAACTTGCCGCACCATTTGTAAAAGTTAATGGATATTTACTGGCGATGAAAGGGCAAAGTGCCCAGGAAGAGTTAGAAGCAGCAAAACACGCTTTAAATGTTTTAAATTTAACAGTAGTTGAGCAAAAGAAACATCAATTAATTACTGATAAAGCAACAAGAATTAATTTTAAAATAATTAAAACAAAGCGATCAAACAGTAAATATCCGCGTAATTATGGACAAATAAAGAAAAATCCACTTTAGTGATTAATTTGTTATACTAAATAAAGGTAATAAACATGGCAAAAATTATTGCAATTGCAAACCAAAAAGGTGGTGTTGGTAAAACAACAACCGCAATTAATTTAAGTGCATCTTTTGCGCATTTCGGTCGTAAAGTTTTACTAATCGATATGGATCCACAAGGCAATTCAAGTCGCGGACTTGGTGTTGATCCAACAACAGTAAAATATACAATTTATCATTCTTTTTTTCATGATGTTGATATTAATAAAGTAATTAACCGGACGGCGATGAAAACACTTGATATTATTCCAGCTAATTTACTTTTAGCCCGAACAGACGTTGAAATAACGAGTTTAGCATTGCATCCGTTCACTGTTCTTAAGTCGCGAATGACAGAAATTAAGAAGAAATATGATTACATTTTTATTGATTGCCCACCGTCACTTGGCCTACTTAGTACGAACGCTCTAGTGGCCGCGGATAGTGTTATTGTTCCTGTGCAATGTGAATATTTTGCGCTTGAAGCAGTAGCCCAAGTACTTGCAACAATTAAGCAATTACAAAGTAGTCATAATGAAACACTAAAAATTGAAGGGTTCTTACTCACAATGTATGACCAACGAACACGCTTAGGGATTGAAACAAGTCAACAAGTACGGGGTTTATTTAAAGAGTCGACATTTATGACACCGATCCCACGGAACGTCACTCTTGCTGAAGCAAGTGCAAAAAGCGTTCCGACAATTTTATATAAGCCAAATTCTAAAGGCGCACTTGCATACTTGAGTGTTGCTAAAGAAATTATCGAAAATGAAGAACGATACGAAGAAGATTTTGACAACTAATTTAAGTGATCTAATTGGTAAGTACGAAAAGTCGGATGTTCTTGCCGAATTAGAACGCGAATATTTAAGTTTGCCGATTCGACAAATTAGTTTACAAGAAATTACAACGAATAAATACTTAAAAAATGTTCGTTATAGTGACAAAAAAATTCGCAAACTAATTGATTCCTATGGTGAATCGCTTTTTATTGAACCACTTGTGTGTCGTCTTGTTGATGAAAAATACGAAATTATCATTGGCCACGAAAAGTTTCTTGCGGCAAAAGTTTTAAACATTCAGCAAATGAAAGTTACGATCACTAATTATAATGACGAAGAAACTTTACTGATCTTACTTGCACTTGCCCGCAAACAAGAACAAAAAAACATTGTTGAATTTGCTGTTCTTTTTAGAGCATTAGCGAAAGAATTTAACTATACACAACAAAATATTGCGCGTTTAAGTTATTTGAGCCGCCCTCAAGTGACAAATATTATGCGGCTATTAAAATTACCGAGCGATGTTTTAAAATTAGTGCAAGAAGAGAAAATAAGTTATGGTCATGCTCGCGCACTAATTAATTATCCGTCCGAAAAAGTTAAAGAACTGGCTAAATTAATTGCTAAAGAAAAACTTACAGTTCGCGAAGTTGAAAAAATGTTTGCTAAGGAGCAGGACACAGAGCAATCACCAAAAATTGTTCAAACAGGACGTAAGGTTACAGTTTTCTTTAACGATGAAGAAGAAGCGAAAGCATTTGCCGCCAAAATCAAAAAAGATAACGATTGAAAAAAGCCTGCAATCATCATATAATTAAGTTACTTCAGGGCAGGGTGAAATTCCCGACCGGCGGTAAACCCCGCGAGCGCAAGCTGAACTAGTGCAATTCTAGTGGCGATAGTTAAAGTCTAGATGGAAGAAGTCACTTTTTTCATTAAACGTCCCTGAGAAGGGAGTTTTTTATTAAATGTCACAAACAAATAATGCTAAAGAAGAAAAAGCACCTAAGAAAAATGGCATAACAAAGCAACAACGAGTGCGTAAAATTACGCATATTGCGATTTTTTCGGCGATTTCTTTAATTTTATATGCCGCTCATGTTCCGCCGTTTGTTTTTCCGATTTTTCCGCCTCCATTTAACTTTTTGGAAATGAATTTTAGTGAAGTTCCTGCGTTAATTGGTGCTTTTGCTCATGGCCCCGTCGCCGGTTTTATCATTTTGGTGATAAGAATGGTGATGAAGCCATTATTTATGCCTTCGACAACCGGATATATTGGTGAACTTGCTGATTTAATTTATTCAAGTGCTTTTATTATTCCAGCCGCCATTATTTATCAAAAACGACGCAATTTCAAAGGTGTATTAATTGGCCTTGGAGTTTCATTTGCTGCCCAGTTAGTAGTGTCAACAGCGGCGAATTACTTTTTAATTCATGGGTTATATAATCAAATGTTTTTCCGTGGTAACATCCCCTTTACGCGCGAGCAATTCATTGTTTATGTTTTCCCGTTTAATTTAATTAAAAATACGATTATTGCGGTAATAACGATACTGTTGTATAAGCGAATTATGGTTTTTCTTAACCAACTTACGTCATAAAAAAACGGCTGTTAGTTCAGCCGTTTCTTTTTTATATCACCAAAATTAATTATTCGATAACGATTGCACTTGTTGGGCAAGCATCAGCAGCTTCTTGCGCGGAGTCTTCTAAATGTTCTGGAACTTCGTCGACAAGCGTTTTCATTTTACCATCATCATCCCAATCGAATACTTCTGGACAAATGGCATTGCAAACACCACAGCTAATGCAAAGATCTTTATCGAGTGTAACTTTTTTTGCCATAATTTCCTCCTATTGCACATATTATAAACTTAATTTTCGGTTCACTCAACTATTACTAGAAGAAAAATCTCGAAAAGTCGTAAAACAATGTAATTTATGTTTATTTATATTATTATAAATAGAGTATGAGTAAGAAAACGAAAAATTTAACAAGAAAAGACTATTGGGCTAAATATCGCAATGAAATTAAAGCGATGCAATTTAAGGATGAAGAAATAGTTACTGAAAAGGTTTCCGAAAAAGTTACACAGAGTCCAGAACCAAAAAAAGAAAAGAAAGTTTTGCTTACTTCGAAAAAACGGGGAACGCATGAATTAATTGCCGAATATAAAAAAAACCACTGCAAAAAAAAGGAAGTGGTTGATGAACGTGAACTAAAAGTGGTGAAAATTATCGCGTCAATCTTACTAGTTCTCTTAATCGTCTTCCTTGTTTTTTACGTCACAAAGGAGAAATTACTATGAAAAAAATCGCAATCGCAATCGACGGACCAGCGGCAGCAGGAAAGTCGACAATCGCTAAGAAAGTCGCCGCCCATTTTAATTACGTTTATATTGATACCGGGGCGATGTACCGCGCCTTCACATGGTATGTCATCAATAAAGGAGTTGACCCGCAAAATGAAGCGGCTTGTAACGTCTTAATTCCTGAAGTAACGATTCGCTTAACAAATAAAGCCGAAGTTTATGTGAATAACACCGATGTCACTACGGCAATTCGTCAACCGGATGTTTCTGGTAACGTAAGTTATATTGCAAGTTACGCAAAAATTCGTGCTGCGCTTACAATTGAGCAACGAAAAATGGCGGAAAACGATAACGTTGTTATGGATGGCCGTGATATTGGCAGTTATGTTCTTCCCGATGCGGAAGTCAAAATTTTTCAAACAGCGTCTGTAAAAGTACGCGCTTATCGCCGTTATCTTGAAAACCAAGAAAAAGGGATAGCGACAACACTAGAAGAAATTGAAAAAGAAATCGCAATGCGTGATCATATCGATTCAACACGAGCGGCAGCACCACTTGTGAAAGCTCAAGATGCAATTGAAGTTGATACGGATGATTTAACGATTGACGAAGTCGTTGCTTTAATTATTGAAATAGTTAATAAAAAATTGGAGACTAAATAAAATGGCATTGCCCGTTGTTGCTATTGTTGGTGCGCCTAACTCTGGAAAATCAACGATATTTAATCGAATCGTTGGTCAAAGAGTTTCGATAATTCATGATGAACGCGGGATTACGCGTGACCGGATTTATGCCCGGGCAGAATGGTTAACCCGTGAATTTAATTTAATTGATACTGGGGGAATTGAACTTGAAAAAAGTGCTTTTCAAGAAGAAATTAGAGCGCAAGTTGAAATTGCAATAGAAGAAGCTGATGTCATCGTTTTTGTTGGCGACGGCCAAGTTGGTGTTACACACGACGACCGGGAAATCGCCCGACTTTTATACGATGCTGGCAAACCAGTAATATTAGCGGTCAACAAAGTTGACGGTCTTGAACATGAGTATTTACGTCATGATTTTTACGCATTAGGTCTTGGTGAACCACTGAACGTTAGTGGTGAACACGGTATAGGTATCGGTGACTTACTTGATGAAATCATTAAAGTGCTGCCGAGCGTAACAGTTGAAGATAACGAAGGTGCAATTTCTTTTTGTGTAATCGGTCAACCGAACGTTGGCAAGTCGAGTATCGTTAATGCACTTTTAAATAAAGAACGGGTGATTGTAACGCCGATTGAAGGAACAACCCGTGACGCAATTGATACAAAATTCAAGCACGACGGCCAAGATTATGTTGTGATTGATACAGCAGGGCTAAAAAAACGCGGAAAAATTTATGAAAGTGTTGATCGTTATGCCGCTCTTCGTGCATTTAGTGCAATTGAGCGTGCAGATGTTGCTCTTTTTGTGATTGATGCTGAAGCAGGTATTCGCAACCAAGATAAACATGTTGTCGGATACGCTGCCGAACAAGACAAAGCAATTGTTATTGTTGTTAATAAATGGGACGCCATTAAAAAAGATGATAAAACTATTTATGAATTTACGGAACAAATTCGTAATGAATTCAAATTTATCGATTACGCGCCCATTGTTTTTGTGTCGGCACTAACAAAGTTGCGAATTAACGATATTTTTAAACATATTAACGATGTTTATAGTGCTTACAAAACACGAATCGATACAACCGTACTTAACGAAGTAATTCATCGGGCTCAAGTTTATAATGATCCGCCGATGTTTAATGGTGGCCGTCTTAAAATATATTACGTTAGTCAAGTTGAAGCCAAACCGCCAACAATTGTTCTTTTTGTGAACAAACCATCATATCTTCATTTTTCTTATGAACGCTACATTGAAAACCAGTTACGCTCCGCATTTAACTTTGATGGAACACCGATTAAATTAGTGTTTAGGGAGCGAATGCGATGAAAATAACGATATTTGGGACAGGAACATGGGGCACAGCGCTTGCTCAAGTATTAAGCGATAATAACCATGATCCATTACTTTATGGCATTGTTGCTGAACAGGTTGATGATATTAACTTAAATCAGCGCAATTCTTTTTTCTTTGGTGAAGATGTTAAGCTTGCGGCAAACATTAAGGCGACGACTGATTTTCAAAAAGCACTTAATTACAGTGAAATATATTTATTGGCCGTACCAAGCGTCGCACTTAAAAGTGTTTTGACAAAGATAAATGAAAACATTAATAAAAAAGTTTTGATTATTAATACGGCAAAAGGCTTTGACCCAGAAACCGGTGCGCGCTTAAGCGAATTAGTGCGGAAAGTTATTGATAAAGATAAACTTGAAGGCATTGTCAGTTTGATTGGGCCAAGTCACGCTGAAGAAGTTGTTGTTCGCCTTTTAACTGTAATTACCGCAACAAGCACAAACTTAGCGTTAGCAAAGCGTGTTCAAACGCTATTTGCCACAAAATATTTCCGTGTTTATACACAAGACGATGAAATTGGTGCCGAACTAGGGGTGAGTTATAAAAACGCGATTGCGATTGCTAGTGGTATTTTAGCCGGTCTAGGTTATGGTGATAATGCGCGGGCAGCTTTAATTACACGTGGTCTTGCTGAAATGGTGCGATTCGGCTCCGCTTTTGGTGGACGCGAAACTACGTACTTAGGCTTAACTGGTCTTGGTGACTTAATTGTTACATGTAACAGCGTTCATTCCCGTAACTTCCAAGCCGGTTTCACGATTGGCAAGACAGAAGACGTTGCAAGTTTTCTCGAAGCAAACACAAAAACCGTTGAGGGAATTAGAACGATTAAAGTAATTTACGAACAAGCAAAAACGCGAAATATTGACGTTCCAATTATTAACGCCCTTTACGAAGTTCTTTATAATAATAAAGTCCCGAGTAAGATTATTGAGAAAGTTATGCTTCGCCCACTTAAAGAAGAATTTTAAAATTTGTTTTGATAAATCGATGTTTTACGGAATTGTCGCATTGTTTTTTATCACTAATTATGATAGATTAAAAGTATAAAATAGATGGAGGTTCGCGGATGAATAAAACGCAGTTAGTAAATTTGATTGCTGAAAAAAACGGTCTTTCAAAACGTGCTGCTGAACAAATTGTTGATGCAGTTTTTGATGAAATAGTTAATACACTTACGGAAGGAAATGAAGTGAAATTGACGGGTTTCGGTACTTTCAGTGTCCGTAATCGCGCTGAACGCAAAGGGGTAAACCCAAAAGATGGGTCAACAATTATCATCCCCGCGGGTAAAACATTATTGTTCAAACCGTCAAAATTATTGAAAGATAAAATCAACAATTAAAGGAAAGGGCGCAAGCCCTTTTTAAAAAAATGGTCAACAATTTTCAAATCTTTTTAAAACTTGCAATGTTATTTGAAAAACACGGATTTAGTCTCTATCTAGTTGGAGGGGCTAGCCGTGAATTTTTGCTTGGTGAGCAAATATCGGAATTTGATTGCGCAACTGATGCAACTGCCGATGAGATGGAAAGTTTTCTTATTGATGCTAATTTTGTTTTTCGTAAGTACGGAACAGTTACGCATAAAGTTGATGGGCACCGCTTTGAAATAACTACGTTACGCAAAGAAGCGGGCTACATTAATTATCGTTATCCAGACAAGATTACATTTGTGAAGACAATTGGCGAAGATTATGTTCGTCGTGATTTTACAATTAATGCAATCTACATTGACGCTCGACAAAACATTTATGACTTTGCTGGTGGGCAAAAAGATTTAAAGCAAAAAGTATTACGAATGATTGGGGATCCATACGTTCGACTCAAAGAAGATCCACTGCGGATTATTCGCGGATTGCGCTTTGTCGCTAAGCTTAAATTAACGATTGACGAAGATTTAAGTAAAGCGATTTTTAACACGAAAGATTTATTAGGAAAACTTAATAAAGAGAAGATTTTATTTGAATATAAAAAAGTAAATAAAAGCGACCAGTCTATTTTTCTTGCTTTATTAAAGCAATATGAAATTGAAATATTAAATTAGTAGTGTAATATATTAGGGAAGAGGTGATTTTATGGGTGGGATTATAGCAGGTTACAAGCATGACGGTAAAATTAAAGAAACCTTATTGCGCGTACTTAAAAGGTTAGAGTACAATAACCATGATTCTGCAGGACTTTGTATTGGTAATAACAAGGAATGTTTATCTTATCGTGTCGTTGGTAAGGTTGATGAACTTTCAAAAATTATTCCGGAAAAGTTTGATGGTGAGTTTGGGATTGGCCATACACGTTGGTCAACTTATAACGAGCAAATAATTGAAAATGTTTATCCAATTGTTTCACAAAACAAAATTGTTTCCGTCGTTTGTAATGGTTTAATTGATAACGTTTTACCAGTAAAAAAGCAACTTGAGCGTCGCGGATATAGTTTCAAGACTAAATCAGCGGTTGAAGTGCTTGCTAATTTACTTGAAGAAGTTATTGTGCAAAAAAATGAAGGAATACCCGCGATTCGTCGTGCTTTAGCACAACTCGAAGGTGATTTTTCATTTGTCTTTACATCGCGCTACGAACCAAACAAACTCTATTTTGCTAAAAACAAGTCCAATTTACTGTTAGCAAAAAATGGCCATGATTTTTGGATTAGCAGTCAGTATACTGCAATTGCCGATATTGCAAATTCGTTTTATCGACTTAATGATTATGAGCATGGTTATTTTCATGCTAATAATGTTGTTATCATCAACATTAATAACGAAGAAATCGAACCGGTATTTTCGCAACTAGAAATAAAAGACGAAGAGAATTTAGAATTAGCTAACTACGCTCATTATATGATTAAAGAAATTGAAGAAGCTCCGCGCGTAATCAGTCGCGTTGTTAATCGCTACTATGGCGGCGGTAAATATCTCTTTAGTGAAAAGATTATTGATTTAATCAATAGTGCTGATAATATTGTTTTCCTTGCCGCAGGAACTAGTTACCACGCTGCACTTGTTGGACAAAGATACTTACGCGGTTACAATAAACAGGTTGACGTTTATATCGCCAGCGAATGGTATTATTACCCATATCAAAGTAAGGGTGAAACTTTATATATTTTAATTTCTCAATCCGGTGAAACAGCGGATCTTATTGATTGTTTAAGTGTTATCAAACGTTACAACGGAACAACATTAACAATCACAAATACAGAAGTATCGACACTTTATCTTGAAAGTGATTATCAAATTTTACTCCATGCTGGTGCGGAATATAGTGTGGCAAGTACTAAAGCCTATATTGCCCAAATTACAGTATTAACATTGCTTTATGCCCATTTAATTAATAAAGTCCAAACAGTTATTTACCTTGATGGTGTGATCAATGTTGTTGAAGATGTTATTAAGCGTAGTGAAGAAATTCAAAGCATTGCCGAAAAAATCGCTAATCATCGTGACGTTTACTTCTTAGGCCGTGGTTTTGATGCTGATATCGCACTTGAAGCCCAATTAAAATTTAAAGAAACAACATATATTCATGCTGAAGCTTATCCGGGTGGAGAAATTAAGCATGGACCAATCGCGCTTATTGATGATGGCACTCCAGTCGTTGTTTTTATTAGTGACAAAGCAACAGCAGCGGCGATGCGTGAAAATATTGCTGAACTAAAGAAATCAGGAGCGGAAATAATTACGTGTGTAAGTGAAGAACATTACCAAGAAGGTGATTCGTTTGTTGTTAAAATGGTTAAAGGTTATCATAGCCCAATTACATTCGCAGTATTTGCGCAGTATTTAGCGTATTTTACTGCCGTTAAACTAGGTCGCGATGTCGATCGACCACGAAATCTTCAGAAGGCCCTTTCATAAAGTGATTAAGAATGAAGCACTTGACTTTCGGTATTTATTGCTCGAATATTACAAAAGTTTAAGAATTAGTGAAATTGATTTAGTTGTTTTGCTTTTTATCGATCATCTAATTATTAAAGGTACAGATTTTATTACACCGGATTTAATCAACTTACAAACACAAATTGAACAAAAGGCGATTGATGAAGCAATGGTCCGTCTTGTTAACAAAGGATTGCTCGAATATACAACACGCAACGGGAAAATGATTACCTCACTTAATCCACTTCGTGATAAGTTACGGCAACTTTTTTTACTTGATTATGAGCAAGAAAAAGAAAGTAAAGCAAATGAGCAATATACAAATGAAATTGAAGAAGTGTTTGTTTTTATTACGAACAAATTTGGCCGTTCACTTTCACCAATTGAACTTCAAACAGTTAAACAATGGTTTGAGTATGGTTATTCGAAACAAATGATTGTCGACGCAATCGAAGAAAGTATTAGTAAAAAGCGTTATTCACTTAAGGCAATTGATAAGCGACTTTTAAAACTTTCAACCGCCGTTGATTATAAAGACGAAGGCGTTAGCGCGCAAGATAGTAAATATCGCAAAAATATTGCCGCAACACTTGAAGAAGTTAAGAAAGAGTTTGATGACAAAAACTAAACTAAGTTATATTCTTGACTATTTTGATGAACTTTACCCTGATGTGAAGGGTGAGCTTTTATACACGCAAGATTACGAACTACTTATAGCGGTTGTTTTAAGTGCCCAGGCAACGGATAAACAAGTGAACATAGTCACAACAAAACTTTTTAGTGAACATCAAACGTTCGAAAGTTTATTAAAGTTAACAATTAAAGACTTTGAATATTACTTTCGTAGTTTAGGCTTGTTTCGGAATAAGTCAAAACATGTTTATGAATTAATTCGTTTATTAAAAGAAAATTATCATAGTAAAGTTCCCTCCGATAAAGAAGCACTCTTAACGCTGCCTGGTGTAGGTGTTAAAACAGCAAACGTTGTTCGTGCTGAATTATTTAAGATTCCCGAAATTGCCGTTGATACGCATGTTGCTCGCGTTTCAAAACGATTAGGTTTTGCAAAATGGAGTGATAACGTCACAATTATCGAACGAAAGCTACGGAAAGCACTACCAACTGAACGTTACATTAAAACCCATCATCAAATGATTCACTTCGGACGATATTTCTGTAAAGCACAAAATCCGAACTGCAAAAAATGTCAATTAGTTGCGGTTTGTTTAGAACCAAATAAAAATTTATAAGTTAAATAACGTTTTAACGGCAGGTAGATAATTTAAGATTGGATTTATTCCAAGGGGTACAACGATGCCCTCTTGCTTAATAGTTTCGTATGGAATTGATTTGCGTTTGTTTGTTTTGATAAAATTTAGCAGCTTTTCCGCAGAATACACATAAATTTCTGCTTGAGCGACGAATTCAATAATAAAAAAAGCAATTCCACCTTGCTCGATTACTTTTTGCAAGTGGAATAATTGATGCTCATAAATATTACTTAAGGGAAAACTAGTTTTTTGTTGTGTGCTCTTTGCTTCAAAGTCAAGATAACGCTCCATATAAATACCGTTATAATCTGTTGTTGATTGTTTTTCGAAATAGGCATCAACTATTTTTGCACCTTTCTTATAGTCAATTTTAACGACATTAATTGGTGTGGGTCTTTTCGTGATTAAAGCGATATTATTATCAATATAGTAAGCATTTGCGGCATTAATGAGTGATTCTAGCTGCATTCCACGGTTTGCTGCAGTTTTAGTTTTGCGTAATTTAGTTTGTTTTATTGGTAGCTTTTTGCGCCCGTCGGGATAATTTATACTCATTCAATTTCCTCACGGATAAATTTCTCAAAGTCGTCAGAAGTAGCTTGACCTTCTTTTACAATCTTTTGGATAAGTTTTTTATAAGGTCGGGGTATTTTCGTAAGACCAAGGAGCATTTCGCGGTATTTTCCGACGATTAAATCAGTATTTTTAAACAAACTATCATATAGCCCTGCAAGCATTAACGCATCATTTAGTGGGTCATGCGCTGGTTCGATAAGGGGAACCTCAAAAAGTTTGCAAAGATTAGTTAGTGAGTAAGTGTTTTTACCGTCTTTGACATATTCATTAATAATTGCACTTAAATCGACTGTTCGCTTACCGATAGTTTTAATAAATTCATGATCAGCTTCTGGAGTATATTTAGCGCTTTGCCGTAAGATACGCATATCGTGTGCACCAAAAGTAACATACTTTGTTTTACTAATATTTCGGCCAATAAATTTCTTAAAGCGTTCAAGAACGACATCAAACGGTAACCCTTCATTTTCAAGTATTTCCTTAGTAATTCCTGTTAATTGCACGACATAACGGCCAATTGAGTTTTTTGGCTTCACATACATTTTGAGTGTATCACCGCGTCTTTTAATTGTCCCTTTTCGGGTTAATGTGACTTTCAGTGCACCGATCGCAATTAACTCATGGGTAAACTGTGTTCCTTCTAAATCGAGAAAGATAAGTTGCTTCGAATGGCGCACTTGATTGTAAAGCTTTTTCATAACTACAATTATACCATATTAAACTTGCCCTTATATTGCACTAAACGTAGTTTACATATATAATATCTGTGCAAGGTTAGGAAGATGAAACAACTTAATTTAGATGAACAAAAGTTATTGAAGAAAAAATTCAAAGCTAACGTTAAAGGTTATGACGCACTTGAAGTTGATTTGTTTCTCGACTTAGTGCGTAGTGACTACTTAGTGATTGGACAAATAACAGCGGAACTAAAAAAAGCGTTGACATCAAACGATACTTTGCAAAAAAGGATCCTCGACTTAGAAGCGAGAAATATTGTTCTTACAAAGCGTGTTCAAGATTTAGAATCTCATGTTGAGAAAAAAGGCGTGACACTCGAACTCTTGAAAAAAGTTGATAAGTATGAACGGAAACTTTGGCAACTAGGAATAGATCCACAAAAGATTGGTTAATATTCGATCTGGATAATTGCTGGTACGAAAGTATTAGAGGAAAGTCCATGCTCGCACTTGCTGTGATGCAAGTAGTGATTGTGCTAGCGGAAAAAATAACGCTAGGTAGAGAGGAGTCTCTAACGGCGGAAGAAAACCTAAGTTTACGCAAGTGAATATGGTTGACATCCATAAAGTGCCACAGTGACGAAGTTAATAGGAAACTATTAAGTGGAACGTTGGTAAACCCCACAAGCGAGAAACCTAAAATTTGGTAAGGGAAATAGCAACCGAGAAACGAATTGGGCGCTGTATGCGGGAGCATAGATAAATAATTATCCACGACAGAACATGGCTTATAGGATCGAATACTCACTCGAAGGAGAAATAAATGAATTTACCGAATAAATTAACAACGATCAGAATGGCGCTTGTTGTCGCTCTGATTGTCCTTTTAGTTTTTCCGTATAGTTATTTTGCAATTGAAGTACCTTATGTTTTAAATGGTGCTGTATCACTTGTTTACTTAATCGGGGCAGTTATTTTTATTATTGCGGCAATTACCGACTTTTTTGATGGTTATTTTGCCCGAAAACTGAATTTAATCACTAATTACGGAAAATTCATGGATCCAATTGCTGATAAACTTTTAGTAAACTCACTATTAATTATTTTAATTGCTCCGCAATTTGCCTATCATCAGGCCGTTCCGCTTATACTTGTAGTGCTCATGATTGGGCGCGATATTATTGTTGACGGCTTTCGACTTGTTGCGGCTAATCAAAATAAAGTTTTAGCAGCAAACATTTTCGGGAAAATTAAAACGGTTTTACAAATGATCGCGATTGTTCTTTATTTACTTAATGATTTTCCGTTTTCGAACCAAATGACAGGAAGCGCACCACCTTTTGTAAGTTTAATAATTATGATTTTAGCAACTGTAGCATCGGTAACATCAGGAATTATTTATATTGCTAAAAATCGTCACGTCTTAAGTGAAGAAACAAGTGCAGATGAGTAATAAAGAGAAAGTCATTAAAATTTTAAAAGAAAACAACTTAACACTTGGTGTTGTTGAGTCTTTTACTGGTGGTCTTTTTTCAAGTAGCATTGTTGACGTAGCGGGCGCAAGTAGTTTTTTTAAAGGCAGCGTTGTTTCGTATAGCAATGAAATAAAAACTAATATCGTAAATGTTAGCGCTGAATTAATTCAAGAAGTTGGTGTTGTGAGCGGTAAAGTGGCGTTAGAAATGGCGAAAGGTGGAAAAGCACTATTAAATGTAGATCTTTGTCTCGCCTTTACTGGTAACGCTGGTCCAACGGTGCTTGATGGCAAAGAAAAAGGCGATGTTTATATCGCGGTTATTTATAAAAATTTAGAAATAGTTGAATATTACCAACTTGATTTTGATCGAAATAGTGTCCGCAAAGAAGGTGTAAAAAAAGGTTGGGATGTGCTTTATCGTGTCTTAAACCAAAAATAAAATGTAATTATAAATATAGGAGAGAATTATTATGTCAAAGAAAAAAGAAAATGCTGTTCTTGAGGCAACACTCAAGGAAATAGAAAAGTCGTTTGGAAAAGGCGCAATTATGCGTCTTGGTGAGCGTCCTGAAATTAATGTTGATGTGATTCCAAGTGGTTCGCTTTTGCTTGATCAAGCTTTAGGTGTTGGCGGATATCCAAAAGGAAGAATCGTTGAAATATTTGGCCCTGAAAGTAGCGGTAAAACAACGCTTGCATTACATGCAATTGCCGAAGCACAGAAAAAAGGTGGCCAAGCTGCTTTTGTTGATGCGGAACACGCAATTGATCCGGTTTATGCTCGTAACTTAGGCATTAATATCGATGAACTTATTTTAGCGCAGCCAGATCATGGTGAACAAGCTTTAGAAATTGTTTTAAAACTTGCCGAAAGTGGTGTCATTGATTTAATTGTTGTTGATAGTGTTGCTGCGCTTGTCCCTGAAGCAGAGCTAACTGGTGAAATGGGTGACATGCAAGTTGGTTTACAAGCACGACTCATGTCGAAAGCAATGCGTAAACTTGCGGGTATTTTAAACAAAGCCTCGTGTACAGTTATTTTTATTAACCAACTCCGTGAAAAAGTTGGGGTAATTTACGGTAATCCCGAAGTAACTTCTGGTGGACGCGCCTTGAAGTTTTATTCGTCAATTAGAGTTGATATTCGTCGTGGCGAAGCACTTAAAAAGGGTTCGAAGTTAGTTGGTAACATGGCGCGAATTCGTGTTGTCAAAAATAAAGTCGCTCCACCGTTTGCATCTTGTGAGGTTGAAATCATTTATGGTAAAGGTATTTCGAAAAACAATGAGATACTCCAACTCGCTGTTGATATGGATTTAGTAAAAAAATCAGGTTCATGGTATGAAATAGACGGACAAAGTATGGGTCAAGGTAAAGATGCCGCGCAAAAATACTTAGAAGAGCGTCCAGAACTACTTGCTGAGTTAGAAGCAAAAATTAAAGCTTAGCTATTTTTACTACGATACGAAAGGTGCGATGTGATGTCGCATCTTTTTGTTTTATTATGTATAATAAAAGATGGTAAAGGAGAACATTATGGATAAAACTTTTATTTTAGTTGGACGTGTGTTTGCATACGTTACTAGTGCAATTTACTTTTTGACAATTTTTCTTATTCCTTTAGGTGTTTTAAATATTGTTGCGGGAAACAAATTAGGTAAAGCCGCAGAAGGTGAATTAACGACAGAAGAAGTGCAAGGTTGGGCAATTTATTTAATTTTTACAACAGTAATCGGAGGAATCTTCGCACTACTCGGTATTAATGATGCGACAATTGCGATTCAAAGCAATAAAGTATCTGTTGAAGATCAACTTCGCGAATTAAAAAAATTATTTGACGATGGCTTAATTACAGAACAAGAACACGAAGAACGTCGTGAAAAAATCATTAGTAAACTTTAATTATTGCGAATTTAAAAATCAGTTAACAATTTTATTGTAAATTTTTATTTTAAATAAAAAAACGTGTTATACTTTATTTACGCATGGAAATGCGTTCACCTAAACACAAAGTTAGGTTATTAATTCTTCTAAATTTACATTAAACTTAAAATATTAATAAATAATGGCGTCGTTTAGGACTCAAATTTTACTAATTAAATTACATAGTAATTACAAAGAAAGGAATTTAAAATGGACAAAATTTTAATAGGCATTTTATCTTTTCTTGTCGGAATTGGTTTAGGACTTTTGCTTTTTTGGTTAATTCCAGTCTTTAAAGCGAAGCAATCGTTGCAAAAATCGCAAAAAATCGTTAAAGATGCAGAGATTAAAAGTGAGCATATTTTAAAAAATGCTGATTTAGATGCAAAACAAATTCTTTATGAAGGACGACAAGAATTAGATCGCGAAGACAAAGAACGACGAGGACAAATTAATGAACTACAAAGATTAGTTGTAGAACGTGAAAAGGCGATGGAACGTCGTGATCAAGTGTTACTTAGCAAAGAACAATCACTTGATGATCGCCATGATAACTTAAGCAGACGGTTAAAAGAAGTTGATAAATTAGAAGAAGAACTTAAAACGAAAATTAATTCAATTTTAAGTGAACTTGAAAAAGTCGCAAATATGACTGTCGGCGAAGCGAAGGAAGAGTTATATACCCAAGTTAATGCAAAACTTGAACGTGAACTCGCCCTTTATATTAAAAATCGTGAAGAAGAAGCGGAAACAACTGCTAATGATACAGCACGTGAAATACTCGCTAATGCGATCGCTAAATATTCACAAGAAGTTACAACGGAAAGAACGGTTAGCGTTGTTCACTTACCAAATGACGAAATGAAGGGACGAATTATTGGTCGTGAAGGCCGCAACATTCGTTCGCTTGAACAACTTTTAGGTGTTGATATTTTAATTGATGATACACCAGAAGTTATTACCGTAAGTTCGTTTGATCCGATTCGTCGTGAAACAGCGAGACGTGCTGTTGAAGCACTTGTTAGTGACGGACGCATTCAACCAAGCAGAATTGAAGAAGTTGTTGAAAAAGTTAAAGGTGAACTTGACGAAGTAATTTTAAAAACTGGGAAAGATGCGGTTGCTGAACTAGGTATCCCAAACGTCCATAAAGATATGCTCAAATATATTGGCCGTTTAAAATACCGTACTTCATACGGGCAAAGCGCCTTAAAGCATAGTGTCGAAGTCGCGCATCTTGCTGGGATCATGGCTGCGGAACTCGGCCTAAATATTTTAATGGCAAAACGTGCCGGATTATTCCATGACATTGGGAAAGCTGCTGACTTTGAATTAGAAGGAAGCCACGTTGAAATCGGTGCCCGCCTGGCAAAGAAGTATGGCGAAGCTGACTACGTTATTGATGGCATTGAATCGCACCATGGTGACAAACCAGCACGCTTTATATATTCACAACTTGTGATTGCTGCAGATACACTTAGTGCTGCTCGTCCGGGTGCACGAACGGAAACGCTCGAAAATTATATTAAACGACTCGAACAATTAGAAGAAATATGTAAATCATTTGATGGTGTCCATACAAGTTTTGCGATGCAATCAGGCCGTGAAGTTCGTGTTATGGTTGTTCCCGATAAAATTGATGATGTTGCAGTGAATAAATTAGCGCGTGAAATTCGTGAGAAAATCGAAGACGAAATGACATATCCTGGTCAAATTAAAGTCTCAGTTATTCGTGAATATCGTGCGACTGAAGTTGCAAAATAATTGTGATTAAAGTACTTTTTATTGGTGATATAATCGGAAGAGTGGGGCGCGAAAGCGTCCTCACTTTTCTTAATCCTTTACAAAAAGAACATAATTTTGACTTAATAATCGCGAATGGAGAAAATGCAACGCATGGTGATGGGCTTAACAAAAACCATTACAAGTTACTTATTGAAGCGGGAATTAATGTCATTACGCTTGGTAATCATTATGATGGTAAAAAGGAGTTAAGAACTTATATTGATGACGCTCCAGAAATCGTTCGTCCGCTTAATTTAAAAGAAGGTTATCCGGGCGAAGGAAGTAAAGTTTTTAAAACAAAAGACGGCGTAAAAGTTCGTGTAACAAATTTGCTTGGTCAAGTGTTAATGAATGACGAAAATTACACTTCCCCGTTTACTGCTCTTGATTCGCTACTTGAACAAGATGAAAAAATAATCCATATTGTTGATTTTCATGCTGAAGCAACGGGTGAAAAACAAGCATTTGCATGGGAGTATGACGGCAAAGTAGCCACTATTCTCGGTACACATACGCATGTGCAAACAAACGATGATAGAATTATGCCAGCAGGCACAGGTTATATTAGTGATGTTGGGATGTGTGGACCGTATGACAGTGTTATCGGTGTTAATCCAAAGGGAGTCGTCAAACAACTTCGTACTCGTGAAAGAGTGTCGTTTATTTATCCGAAAAGAGGAAGACAACTATTTAGTGCGGTCATTTTGGAAATTAACAAGGCAACAAAGTTGACGAATAAAATTACAAAAATTAAAATAGTTGGTGAAGAAGATGAAAAAAGCAATCGTTAAAAATTTACCCTCACTTGAAAAAGCAAGAAGGCGACGACCCGAGCGGATCAATTATGAATGCTTTACGCTTGATATTCCGCCATTAGTTGAAGAAAAACTTGCTAATACGAAGTTTTTTATTAGAACTTATGGCTGTCAAGCAAACGTTCGTGATGAAGAATCAATGGCCGGGTTACTAAATGCGGCAAAAATTGAACGGACCGAAAATGTTAGTGAAGCGAAAGTTATTATTTTAAACACATGTGCAATTCGTGAAAACGCTGAACAAAAACTTTTTGGACAAGTTGGTAATTTAAAACAATATAAAACAAAAGATAAAGATACAATTATCATTGTTGCGGGCTGTATGGTTCAACAAGAATCTTCGCTCGAAAAACTTTATCGTTCATACCCGCAAGTTGATATTTTCATGGGGACAAACTCCATTCATAAATTACTCGGTTTACTTAATATCCATCTTGAAACAAAGAAAAAAGTCTTTGATGTAACAAGTGAAGATATTACGATTTACGAAGATGTTCCTACATACCGTATTGTTGAACATAAAGCTTTTGTAAATATTACTTACGGCTGTGATAAGTTTTGCACGTACTGTATTGTTCCATATACACGGGGAAAAGAAAGAAGTCGAAAAGTTAAAGACATTTTAAATGAATGCCGGATTTTAATTGCGAGTGGTTACCAAGAAATTACGCTTGTTGGTCAAAACGTAAATGCTTATGGACTCGACTTAAAAGACGGGACGACATTTAGTTATATTTTAGAAGAAGTCGCAAAACTTGGTATTCCAAGACTGCGCTTTATTACATCACATCCATGGAACTTTGATGACGAAATGATTGCTGTAATTGCGAAGTATCCGAACATTATGAAAAAGATTCACTTACCATTACAATCAGGAAGTGACGAAATATTACGCTTAATGGGGCGTCGATACACAGTTGCTGATTACCGTGAATTAGTTGCTAAATTGCGGGCTAAAATGCCGAATATAGCGTTAACGACCGATATTATTGTCGGATTTCCGAATGAAACAGAAGAGCAGTTTCAGGCAACACTTGATGTTGTTAGTGAAATAACTTACGCAGGTGCTTTTACATTTATATATTCACCGCGTAAAGGTACACCTGCAGCACGAATGGTTGATAATGTAACAAAAGAAGCAAAACATCTTCGCTTTAATAAACTCAAGGATATTGTTGAAGAACAAACAGCGGACTACGCTGAACAATTTGTGGGACAAACACTTAAAGTGCTTGTTGATGGTGTTAGCAAAAGAAGAAAAACAATTTTAACGGGATATAGCGAAGAAGAGAAAGTCGTTCATTTTGCCGGACCACGTTCTTTAATTGGTGAAATTATTGAAGTCAAAATAACTGAGTCACGGGTATTTGCACTCTGGGGTGAACGCGTTGAATAACAAATTTAATAAAACGCTAAAAAGTTTAAAAGAAGTACTGCATGATCATCCGCTTGTGGTCGAATATTTACGCTATAAAGATTTAGTAACAAACAGTCGCGAAATTAATGATTTAGAACAAAGAATAAAAATTCTCCAACAACTAATGACACAAAACATCAGCGATGAAGCACTTCATCATCAATATAAAACAGAATATTTAGACTTAAAAGCAAAGTACGATAATCATCCGTATATCATTAATTACAACAATTTAGTCACGCAACTCAATGACTTACTAACTGAACTAAAAACAATCCTTGATTCATAGAATTACCATTTATGGTAAAATATCGCTATGAGTAATAAAAAGAAACAACCTGTGTATACGCCGATGATTACACAGTATTTAGAAATTAAAGCGGCAAATCCGGGTGTTTTAATTATGTTTCGACTTGGTGACTTTTATGAGTTCTTTTTCGAAGATGCTGAACTTGTTTCGAAAGAATTGCAACTTGTCCTGACGAAGAAAGCTGCAGGTAACAATCAAAAAATCCCAATGTGTGGCATTCCCCATCACGCATCGACGAACTATTTAGCGAAATTAGTTGATGCCGGCTATAAAGTTGGTATCGTTGAACAACTTGAAGATGCGAGCGAAGCAAAAGGGATTGTACGTCGTGATATCGTCCAAATTGTTACTCCGGGTTCGATTGTTGACTTTGCCGCAACTGATCATAACTATATTGTTGCGATTGATCAACAAATTACCGGTTACGTAGTGAGCTATGCTGATGTATCAACCGGGGATCTCCATGTCACAACTTTACCGATTGATGAAACGAACTTAGTTAACTTTTTAAAAGGGATATTAACGAAAGAAATTGTTGTTAAATCAACATTTAGCAGTAAGTTACTTGCACTCATTAAGTCAAATCTTGATATTTTAGTTTCATTTGAAAATGATCTTGTTGATCGTGAGCAATATGCTGAACTAATCGAAGATATTAAAGAAGAAGATGAACAAGTCGCAGTATTACGTTTACTCAGTTACTTATTTAAAACAAAAAAACGGCAATTAACGTACTTAAAAAAAGCTGAAGTTGCTAAAACGAAAAGTTTCTTACAAATTGATAATTTTTCCCGCCTTAATTTAGAACTAACAAGAACAATGCGGAGTGATGCAAAATATGGCTCCTTATATTGGATTCTTGATGAAACAACAACGGCAATGGGGCGACGTAAACTGAAAGATTTTATTGAGCGACCCTCGTACGATCTTGATGAAATACTCCGCCGTCAAGAAATCGTTAATGTTTTCATCGTTAATTATTTAACGCGAGAAGAAGTTAAAAAACATTTTAATAGTATTTATGACTTAGAGCGAATTGTTGCGCGAATTGCTTTTGGTAATGCAAACCCGCGGGACTTATTACGTTTAAAAAATTCTTTAATTGCGCTTGAAGAAGCCCGGGCTTTAATTAGTAAAATTAATAACAAACATGTTGAAGTGTTGTATAAGAAGTTAGGAAACGCTAAAGAAATTATTAAACTCATTGATGCAAGTATTAGTGAAGAAGCCCCATTACAAATAAGCGGTGGTGAAATTTTTAAATATAACTATAACGCTGAACTTGATCAATTAATTGATTTAAGTCATGGCGGCAAAAAGTGGATTAGTGATCTCGAAGAAAAAGAACGCGAACGGACCGGGATTAGAACGTTAAAGATTGGCTATAACCGTGTGTTTGGCTACTATATTGAAATTAGTAATAGTTATTTAGATCAAGTTAAAGATGAATTTGGTTATATTCGTAAGCAAACAATGAAAAGCGGTGAACGCTATATTAATGAAGAACTTAAAGAACAAGAAAAACTTATATTAAGTGCTGAAGAAAGACGTCATCAATTAGAAAAACAACTGTTTTTAGACTTACTTGAAAAATTGCAAAAACGCACGCGTGAAATCCAAATGATGGCAGCAATCATTAGTGAATTTGATGTTTATCTTTCACTCGCTACGGTTGCTGTTAAATATAAATACGTTAAACCAACATTTAACAATGAGCGAAAAATTGAAATTATTAATTCACGGCATCCTGTTTTAGATGAATTACTTAAAAAAGAAGGTTTTGTTGAAAATGATATTAAAATTGACGAGACGACTGATGTTTTAATTATTACTGGTCCAAATATGGGCGGTAAAAGTACATTAATGCGCCAGTTAGCTCTAATCGTCATTATGGCGCAACTTGGTAGTTACGTCCCCGCACAAAGCGCAAACTTAATGCTCTTTGATCAAATATTCACACGGATTGGCGCAAGTGACGACTTAATTAGCGGTCAATCAACATTTATGGTCGAAATGAATGAAGCAAACTTTGCTTTACGACGCGCAACGAATAATTCACTTTTAATTTTTGATGAAATTGGACGCGGAACTTCGACATATGACGGGATGGCTCTTGCTCATGCGATTATTGATTATGTTGCGCAAACATTAAAAGTAAAGACGCTCTTTAGTACGCATTACCATGAAATAACCGCGATTAGTGAAAATCATCCAAATATTAAAAACATTCATGTTGAAGTTTTGGAAAAAGAAAATGAAATTACCTTTTTATATAAAATCGGTAAAGGTCCGATGAATCGTAGTTATGGGATTAACGTTGCTCGTCTTGCTGGTTTACCAACGTCAATCTTAAATGAAGCGCAAAAACAATTACATAAATTAGTTGTTCAAGAACTACCTAACCAAGAAGTAATTATGCTTGATCCAATTAAACCACATTGGTTTAGTGAGTTAGAAGCACTTGATATTAATAAAATGTCACCGCTTGAAGCACTTATTTTCTTACAGAAAATAAAAGACGAAGGTTTTGAATAATGGCAATTAAAGTTTTATCAACCGAACTTGCTAATCAAATTGCCGCGGGTGAAGTAATTGAACGACCAGCTTCGGTCATTAAAGAACTTGTTGAAAATAGTATTGATGCTAACGCAAAGTCAATTAAAATCCATGTTTATGAAGCAGGACGCAAGTTAATAATCGTTGATGATGATGGTGACGGAATTAGTAAAAAAGACGTTCTACTCGCCTTTAAACGTCACGCAACAAGTAAAATTATTGACGAGCATATGCTTTTTCGGATTGCGACACTCGGTTTTCGTGGTGAAGCATTACCAAGTATTGCTTCAATTGCTAATGTCACGCTAGAAACGGCTTTTGCTAACGAAGTCGGCACGAAAGTATCCTTTGAAAACGGCGAACAAATTAATATTGATGCGCCGAAAAGAAAAGGGACAAAAGTTACAGTAAGTGAACTTTTTTATAATACTCCAGCCCGCCTTAAACATTTGAAACTTGATTATACGGAAAACGCGGTTACGCTAGACGTCGTCACAAAAATTGCCCTAGCGCATCCAGAAATTAGTTTTTCTTTAGCTTTTGATGACCGTGAACGGTTCATGACTTCTGGACGTAATGATTTACAAGAAACAATCTTAAATGTTTACGGTTTAAATACAGCAAAAAACATTATTCCTATTAATGTTACAACAACTGATTTCAAAATTAGTGGCTTTTTAGGAAATACCGAACTTGTCCGTGCAAACCGTTATGCGATTATTACAAATTTAAACGGCCGTAATGTTTATATGCCAAAAATTCAAGCCGCAATTATTGATGCGTATCACGGCTTTATTGCTCCGTCGCGTTATCCTTTTGTTGTTTTAAACATTGAAAGTGAGCCAAGTTTAGTTGATGTTAATGTTCATCCAAGTAAAAAAGAAGTCCGTTTATCAAAAGAACAAGAATTAATTAACGCTTTGCTCCAAAATATTCCACTTGCACTTACGACGCCGACATTCGTAGCGACGAAGACAAGTGAAGAACCCGTAATTAAGCGGGAAGAAACAGTTGAAGAGCAAGTTGAACAACTATTAATGGAATTAGAACCTGTTCATAGTGGAGAAGTTACGGACAGTGAGTTTTTTCTTATTAGCGATCACAAAGACCAAATAATCGCGCACTCAGAAACAAAAGAAGTGTATGGCCGCAAGTTACGACCCCTTGTTCAATTACATCAAACATACATTGTTTGTGAACATGATGATGGTGGTTTTTGCATCATTGATCAACACGCCGCACATGAACGGATAAATTATGAAAAGTTTATGTTGATGCTCGATAGAAAATTAAAAACACGTCCATTATTAGTGCCGTACATCCTTCATTTGTCAAAAAGCGAGTTTAATCTTTTTGATGATGAACTTTTATCATACTTAAAGACGATTGGTTTAGAAGTTGAACACTTTGGTAGCGATACTTTACGTATCATCAGTGTTCCTGCATGGGAAGAAGATTACGATGAAAAAATGTATATTGATGAAATTATCGCAATGGTTAGAGAAACACGCAAAGTTAACTATGAAAAATTACGGAGTGATGCAATTGCAACAATGGCTTGTAAAGCTTCAATTAAAGCAAAACAGCGCTTAAGTATTTTAGAAATGGAATATTTAATTAAAGAACTCTTTGCCACGAACAATCCGTATAGTTGCCCCCATGGACGGCCGACAATTATTAGATATACAAAGTATGAATTGGAAAAACTTTTCCTAAGGACTGGAACATGATTTATGTTATCGGTGGAACGACAGCAAGTGGTAAAAGTAGTCTTGCCTTTAAGTTTGCCCAAAAAGTTAATGGTGTAATTATCAACGCGGATGCTTTTGCTGTTTACCAGGAATTAAAAATTGGAACAGCAAAACCGACAGAAGCGGAACTAAAGAACACAACGAATTATATGTTTAATGTTCGTTCAATCACCGAACAATTTTCAATTTATGAATATCAGCAAGAAGCACGCAAGGTGATCGATAAATATTTAAAATTGCAGCGGCCAATTATTATTGTTGGCGGTAGTGGACTTTATATACGTGCTGTTCTTTATGATTATCAATTTGCTAAACAGAAAGTGAAAATTGATGAAACAAAATATATGGAATTATCAAATTTAGACTTGCATACTAAACTCAGAGAGATAGATAGTGAGTCAGCTGAAAAAATTCATCCGAATAATCGAAAGCGTGTTTTGCGTGCATTAGCGATTGCCGAACTTGGCAATGAAACGAAATCAGCGCAATTAAAGAAACAACAAAAAGAACCACTTTACGATTATGTTTTAGTCATTCTCGATGCTGAAAAACAAGTATTAAATAAAAGAATAAAAGAGCGGGTAGAAAGAATGTTTAACGCGGGGCTTAAACAAGAAGTAAACAACTTAATCGCGCATTATCCTGCCAATTTACAAGCATTACAAGCAATCGGGTATAAAGAAATAATTGAAAATAGTGATAAAGATGATGCTTTTTTAATTGATTTAATTGCCCATAAAACAAGCAAATATGCCAAACGACAAAGAACTTTTTTCCGTCATCAGTTTGTCGGAAAATTCTTTTATAATAAAGATGATGCTTTCGTCTATTTACTAGAAAAACAAAAGGAGAAATCAAATGCCAAAAATGAATAAAATCACTGACGTTGCCCAAAAAATCGGAATTAAGAAAGAAAACTTATTCTTTTACGGTAATCATATTGCAAAAGTTGCGGATCAAGGCGAAGTTAAAGTACAAGACAGTAAATTAATTCTTGTAAGTGCGATGACACCTACAGCAACCGGTGAAGGAAAGACAACGATGTCAATTGCCTTACATGACGGATTATGGGCAATTAATGAGAAGTCATTACTTTGCTTACGTGAACCGTCACTTGGCCCAGTCTTTGGTCGTAAAGGTGGTGCAACCGGGGGTGGAAGGGCAAGATTATTCCCAAGTGATGAGATTAACTTGCATTTCACTGGTGATTTACACGCTTTAACAAGTAGTGTTAACTTAATTGCCGCGGTGATAGATAACCATATATTCCAAGGTAATGCGCTCAGAATTGACATTAATAACATCGTTTGGAAACGTGCTCTTGATATGAACGATCGTGCTTTACGTAATGTTAAAGTTGGTCTTGGTCCAAACAATGGTGAAGAAAGAATTGATCATTTCCAAATTACTGTAGCAAGTGAATTAATGGCTATTCTTTGTCTTAGTGAAAATGAAGCAGATTTTAAAGAACGGGTCAGTAACATAATTGTTGCTTATGATTCAGACAATAAACCGATTTTTCTCCGTGCTTTAGAAATCGAAGAAGCGATTTTCCATTTAATGAAGCAAGCATTATTACCAAACTTAGTGCAAACATACGAAGGTAACCCTGTTTTTGTTCATGGTGGTCCTTTTGCAAATATTGCTCACGGATGTAGTTCATTAATTGCAACAAGAACAGCCCTAAAATATGCACCAATTGTTATTACTGAAGCGGGATTTGCGAGTGATTTAGGTGCGGAAAAATTTATGAATATTAAATGCCGGATTGGCGATCTAGTTCCGAATCTAGCACTACTTGTTGTTACCCTTAAGGCGATTAAAACACACGGTGGGCAAAAAGCTGCAGAATTACATTTAGAAAGTTTACCAGCAATTGAGTTAGGAATGAAAAATGTTATTCGTCATTATGAAAATTTACATAACGCTGGGTTGCCAGTTATTGTTTTGATTAATGAATTTGCGGATGATGTAGAATCGGAAAAAACATTGGTCGAAAAATTATTAACACAACTGAATTATGAATATTCTTTCGTAACATCATTTAAAAATGGTAGCGAAGGGGCAATCGATTTAGCAAAGAAAGTCAAAGCTAAATTAAATGAAGAACAGCGCTTTAAGTTTCTTTATGATGTTAAGCAAAGTATTACGAATAAAATTAAAACAATTGCCCGAAATGTTTATCGCGCGAAAGATGTAATATTTACTGAAGAAGCAGTGCGACAAATTGAAGAGATAAAGAAACAAGGCTTTAATGATTTGCCAATTTGCATGGCCAAAACGCCATTATCCTTTACAGATAACCCAGCAATCAAAAACGCCCCCGACAACTTTACAATTACGGTACGTGAAGTTACACTAAATGCAGGAGCCAAGTTTATTGTTGCGTTAACCGGAGAAATAATGACAATGCCTGGATTACCGCCAAAACCTGCTGCACTTAATATGAAGGAAGTAAAATAATGACGAAAATTGAAGTGGATCTTTACGAAGAAATCGAAATGAAAAAAGCTCATCCATGTTTTGCTAAATCAAAAAGATTTCAAGTTGTTCGTCTTGGTGCTGATTTAAAATTGCAATGTCTTGGCTGTGGTAATATCGTAATGATTAGCCGAATTAACTTTAATAAAAAGTTTAAAAAAAGTATAAAAAAACATTCTGCGTTAATTTATCAAAAATAATTCTCTATATATAATAGAGGAGGTAGAACATATTAGTTGTTACAAATTTAACGAAATTTTTTGGTCGTCAAAAAGTTCTCGATAATTTAACGTATCAGTTTCACCATGAAAATCTTTATGTGATTACCGGCGTTTCTGGTTCGGGTAAAAGTACTTTACTCCATATTATTAGTGGAATCTTAAATAAGGATCATGGCACGCTTCGTTATAAAACAAAAGAACTCCATAAAAAAGATGTGGTTTCTGTATTACAAACCGCTTATCTTTTTGGTGACTTAACGGTTCAAGATAACATCAATATCCCAACCTTACTTGAACGGAAAATTAATAAAAAAGAGCGAGCAGAACTAGTTAATTTATTTAAAATTAAGCATATTCTTAAACGACAAGTTAAAGTTTGCAGTGGCGGGGAAAAAGCACGCACTAATTTAGTTAGATCATTAATTGTAACTGCGCCAATCGTTGTTGTTGATGAGCCAACCGCAAATGTCGATTATGAAAACGCCCTACTTATTGCGGAAAGTTTAGCAAAGTTTGCTCTAAAACGATTAATTATTGTGACGAGCCACCAACCGCAACTCTTTAATTTTCCGAATGTTAAAATTATGAAACTTAGTAATGGTAAACTTTATGAAACTTAAGTTATATTACGGATTAATCAAGTCTTTTTATAAAAGAATGAAGACGCAAAACATAATTACTGTCATTATATTTGTTATTTCGATTGTTACAACGAATACAGCCCTGCTTTTTTACTTGGCAACAAACAACATTAAAGAAGAAGTCGCAATGTCATATTTTGAGTATAAAAGTATTAATATCGCTGAAGTGCGTCAAGTCGCTGCTAATAATGATTTATTAACGTTAAGTCAGTACCGACGTCCGGAAATTGCCACGCTTTATAATATGATGGATCGGATTGGCCACTTTGAGATAAAACCAGATTATGGTGCATTTCTTAATCATGGCACGATTGAGCTATTTGGTCGCGAAGTAACGCGGCCTGAATTTGTTGTTCATCAAAAAAGTGAAATAGGGGTAAATAGAGCATTTTATAACGTAATTAAACAAAATTTCACAGTTGACCAAACAAATTTCCAATTAGTGTATCGTTTAAATGAACAAATTGAGTTAGCCGAAGAAGTATTTAAAATCACAATTAGCAAAGCACTCCCCGTTATGTTTGTGTATGAAGAAATTAATTATTTCAATATTCCAAAACTTTTCCTTCCACAAAATGTCGTTGATGAATTTTTAGGTGATTACTATTTAACAAACAACTTAACAGTAGCAAACTTAATTTATAACTTACCAAACGACCATGCTTTAACTAATCGCCAATTTCGTTTACATTTCCAGGATGAAACAATTTATAAAACATTTATTCGTAATGTTTTAAATATCGATAGTGAAATAGCGTATGAATTTAGTGGTGACGATTATGAAAAAGGCGAACTTTTTGCCGCTCTTTTTAGTTATCTCCGTCTTCTTGTGATTGTATTTCTTGTTTTAGTTATAATCGGCGTTCTTTTGATTACTGTAATGATTACAAATGCTTTTATTGAAAAAAACAAACCACAGATAGCCCTATTTCAATTATTTAACTATAACTCAGTCTTGTCTTACATTCTTTTCGCACTTATTTACTTTTTTAATTTTGGTCTAAGCTTTATTAGCAAACCGCTACTATTCTTGATTTATAAATTAGCGAACAATGTAATCTTTCGTGTCCTTGGTTTAAGCCAACTTTTTATTTTCAACAACGATTTTTATTTATTAGTTTACGCGGCAATCGGGATTTTAAACTTTTTACTTCTTATTAGTGTGACGCTCATCAAATTAAGAAAGCCCGTTTTAACGACTCTTCTCGCCCATGATTAAAATTCGTCGCCTAAATTATGCCCAAAATGGGCAACAAATATTAGATATTAAGAAATTAGAAATTAATAAAGCGGGTTTTTATGTAATATTAGGCGATTCTGGTTCCGGTAAAACAACGTTACTTCACGCAATAAGTGGGTTTTTGGACGATTATAGCGGTGAAGTGATTATTGATAACCGCAACTTAGGTACGTTTACTGGGGAAGAGCGTGCTCGTTTATTACGAACAAAAATAAGTCTAGCTTTTCAGCACTTTGTTTTTATTAATGACCTGACAGTTGCCGATAACATCGGACTTGTCCATAGTTCTTATAGCGAATATAATCGGTTTCGGCATCAAAAAATTGTTAGTGATATGGCTGACAAACTTAATATAAGTAGTTTGTTAACAAAGAAAGTACGCATTCTTTCTGGTGGGGAAAAATCGCGCGTTAATATTGCTAGGACGTTAATTAAAAATACACCGATCTATTTGTTTGATGAACCAACAGCAATGCTAGATTTCGCTAACGCCCAGCTTGTGATGGAATTACTTAAAGAGAAAAGTAAGGAGCATATCGTGATTCTTGTCACGCATGACTTACAATTAGCGACGATGTACGCTGATGAAATTATTACGTTGAACTACGGAAAGATTGTTCGGCAAGAGAACATTAAAAAGTTGCAGACATCTGCACGAAAAATCACTCAAGATTACACACTAAGTGAAAATAGTAAAAAAATTGCTTCTTCACTTTTTAAAGCATGGAAAAAACGTAACTTCATTGCTTCTTTTAGCGCAAACTTTGCATTAGCAGGGATTGGACTTAGTCTTTTGCTCGTGAATTCATTAAATATAAAATTAACGAAAGCACTTCAAGGTCCTTTTAATGAAGAAGCAGCTTTTGTTGCTACGGAAAGCAGTCCTAATATTAATGTTATTAAGTCACTTGATCAAGACGATATTACGTATTTATCACGGAATCATAATTTACGTTGTAGCAGTTTTTTTGTTACTGATTTTGATCAAATATTTACTGCAAAAAATGAAGTGGTTTTTTATCATCAAGGTTTTCGTCACGTTTTACCGTCATTTCATGCCAATTTATTTAACGAAGTTTTATATTTAGAAGAAATTGAAGACGAAACTTTTCCGTATGTTTATAATTTGGATGCCGATGAAATTATATTAGATTTACCAATTGATGATTTTCGTGTTTTACTCACAGCGCTTAATTTACCGTATCGAAACAATGCAGCAGAACTTGGTGTATTTTTAGAAAACAATGAAGTTAATCTTATCTTAAATGTTGGAAATTATGATTGGGATTATTTTGATGAACAAATATTTCGTTTGAAAGCAGTCCGGCTTAAAGCAAATGCCCGAATAATCACGAGTAATTTAAATTTTGCTGAAAACTTATTCATCGATAAGATGCGTCTTCTTTCTTCAACAAGTTTAACTAAGGTTGAAGAGTATCCGTGGGTGCTAAAAAAGCTTGTTTATGTTTTTACAAAAAGACGTGATGAGCTTTTATATAAAACCGAATCTTTACCAAGTTATGTAATGCAAACTGCAAATAACAGCTATTTTCGCACATTAAGCGAAGAAAGTGCGTTACAAAACCGCGTTTTATTTTTCAAGGCACCGCCGCGGTTTTATGAATTATTTACATTTGTTAACACTAATAACATTACAAACAATTATTTATATACAACCCCATATTTTACATTTATCGAACAGTTACTTTTAATTGGGTTTTCAATGAATTTTTATGTAAGTGCCGATGCTGTTTTACTTTCACAAATTGCCAAGGAAGATATTGATAATAACGAAACAAGTCATGTTCAGTTAAATGTGCCCGACAATGTTGTTAATCTATCGTTACAAAATAGTGGTTTTGGCGCGTTAAGTTTTAAGAGCACTAACGCAAATTTAAAATTAAATGAAATTATTATCTCGACTGCAGCTGCTGAAAAGATTTTTGGAAACCTAAATGTAAAAAATGAAACACTTCATGTACAAGCTTTGACGGAAATAACAAATAAAGGTGGTCTTTACGAAAAGAAGTATGAAACATATACTTTGAAAATTGTTAATGTTATTAAAAGTGATGTGGTGACGTTTTATCACCACCACCTTTGGCAGTATTTACTTTTCAAAGATATTTTTAAAATTTCACCGTTTGCTTTTAAAATTAATGGACTACTTATTGATGATGATGTAGAACTTGATGCAGCGAATGGCTTCATTATTACAAAGCCTTTTATTGCGTACAATGAACTCATTAATGAAGCGCTCGCAAATATTGAAACATATTCACTTTTTGTTAGTTTAACCGCACTTGTTGTCTCCTTCTTTATTGTCATTATGGTTATTTTTCATTTATTAGCAGAAGCTTATCCAAGTTTAAACAACTTAAATTTAATTGGTTATGATAAAAGAGCGATTCAGAGCATTGGCAAACATTACATCGTTACTTTTTTTATAAAACTATATATAACAGTAATTATTGAACTTTTACTTTTCTCTTTTATCATTGAATACGTGCTGAGTCGTTATTTTATGACAAAATTCAGTTATGTATTTACAGTTGAGCCATATGTCGTTATTTCGCTTTTAATTGTAACTTTGCTTTTCTTAATCACAGTGATTTTTCAGATTATATTCAAAAGTAATCATGCCCTTACTTTTTCGCGTCGTGATTTATAATCTTCTTTGCTTTTTTATTAGTGGGGAAGTGTTATGATAGGAAGGTAGTTCAATTTATGAATTGCATGAAAGATTATGGAAGGAAAGATGATGAAGGGTACTGTTAAGATGTTCAACCGAGAAAAAGGTTTTGGCTTCATTCAAAGTGAAGACGGTCAAGACGTTTTTTTCCACTACTCAGTTCTTGAAATGGAAGGTTTTAAAACTGTTAATCAAGGCGATGAAGTCGAATTTGAAATCGAACAATCAGATCGCGGTTTACGCGCTACAAAAGTTGTTAAATTATAATTTGAGTTTATGAGTATAAGAAGGATTGGGTAACCAGTCCTTTTTTTATTGAAAAAAAGTGTGTTATTGCTATAATACATAAGAAAGTGAGGGGCTATGTCATTAAGTGTCGGAATTATTGGTTTACCAAACGTTGGGAAGTCAACACTTTTTAATGCATTAACGGCAAGTCGTGTTGTAGCCGCTAATTACCCATTTGCCACTATCGATCCGAATAAAGCGATTGTCCGCGTTAATGATGAACGCGTTGCTAAATTAGCTGGAGAATTTGAACCGCTAAAAACGTACTATGCGACAATTGAGTTTAATGATATCGCTGGACTAGTCCGCGGCGCAAGTAAAGGCGAAGGACTCGGTAATCAGTTTCTTGCTCATGTCCGGGAAGTAGATGCATTAATTCAAGTTGTTCGTTGTTTTGAACTTGACAATGTTGTCCACGTTGATGAAAGTGTTGACGCAAAGCGTGACATTGAAACAATTAATCTTGAGTTAATTATTAAAGACTTAGAAACTTTGAATCGTCGCAAAGAAAGAGTGGAAACAAAAGCACGCGTCAATCAAGAAAAAGAAGCGATTTTTGAATTTAACACAATTACAAAATTTATTGAGCAACTTGAAAACGAAAAACCACTACGACTTTTGACACTAACTGAAGAAGAAAAAAAGTATGGTTTAAAAACATTGATGCTTTTAACGCTGAAACCGATGATTTATATTGCGAATATAAGTGATGATGAATATGCAACGTATGAAAATAATGTTCACTATCAAGCGGTTAAAGAAGTAGCAAAACACGAAGGTACAGATGTTGTTCCTGTCAGTATTGCTTTTGAAGAACAACTTTACGCACTTTCTTCAACTGAACGCGAACTTTTAATGAAAGAGTTAGGTGTTAAAGAGCTAGGACTTGATAGTGTTGTTAAAACAGCATACGATATTTTAAACTTAAAAACATTCTTCACGGTTGGGAAAAAGGAAGTCCATGCTTGGACATTTAAAGCAGGAATGAAAGCACCAGAATGTGGTGGTTTAATTCATACAGATTTTGAGCGTGGTTTTATCCGCGCAGAAGTATATACGTTTAATGACTTCTTGAAATATCAAACAGAAGTAAAAATAAAAGAACATGGAAAAATGCGGAGCGAAGGAAAAAACTATACGATGAAAGATGGCGATGTTGTCCGATTTTTATTTAATGTTTAATATAATGACAACAGAATTTACTTCTAAAACATGCTAATAACGGTGCATTTACCAGTTGAAACACGACTAAAACACGATTTATTTAATAAATCGCTTAATATTAATGAAAAACTTTATTGCCAAAGTCGTTTAAATATACTTTATTTTAAAGTATAATACTTTTTGGAGCGTTTAATGATAGAAAAAATTTTACAAACAAAAATTAAAGATGCAATTAGTGGACTTGGCCACGATGTTCTATTGACGGATATCGTGATCGAAACAACACGTGATGACAAGCACGGTGATTATGCAACAAACATCGCCATGAAACTTGCTCAAGTGTTTAAGAAAAATCCGCGTGATATCGCACAACTGATTATTGAAAAAATCGATCGAACACATATTAATAAAATTGAAGTTGCTGGCCCTGGTTTTATTAACTTTTTTATTGATGATTTATATTTAGGCCAAGTGATAACTGATATTTTCCACTTAAAAGATCATTACGGTGATGGCGAAAAGAAAGATGAAGTGATTAATATTGAATTTGTTAGTGCTAATCCTACTGGTCGTTTACATTTAGGTCATGCCCGTGGCGCCGCCCTTGGTGATTCATTAGCACGACTTTTAATAAAAGACGGCTACAACGTTATTCGTGAGTTTTACGTTAACGATGCTGGCGTACAAATTAATAATCTTGGAGCGTCTTTATATATTCGTTATTTAAACTTACATGGTATTGCTGCCGAGTTACCAGAAGATGCGTATCATTCTGCTGACTTAATTGCTGTCGCCCAAAAACTTAATGAAGAGATTGGTGCAAAATATATTAATGACAAAGAACTAGGCGAACGGTATTTTGCGAAAAAGGGCAGTGATTTATTTTTAGAAATAATTAAAGATGATTTAGCACGTTTTCGCGTACTTTTTGATATTTATTCGTATGAAACAAAAGTTAAGGAAGATAATCCGCTCGACGAACTCATTAAAAAACTTGATCAATATATTTATCAAGAAGAAGGCGCGTTATTTTTGAAAACAAGCTTATTTGGTGACGATAAAGATCGTGTAATCGTTAAGTCAAACGGCGAACATACGTATTTTCTACCAGATATTCAGTACCATCTCATTAAACTTAGAAATGAAAACACAAACTTGATTAATATTTTTGGTGCCGATCACCATGGCTATATTACAAGAATGAAAGCTGCACTCCAGATGTTTAATTATGATGAAAATATTCTTGATGTCATTATTATGCAATTAGTGCGGTTAATTAAAGACGGTGCAGAACTCAAAATGAGTAAAAGGACGGGCACTGCTGTTACGCTTGACGAATTAATTGATGACGTTGGTGTTGATGCCGCTCGTTACTTCTTTATTGCTAAATCAGCATCGACACATTTTGATTTTGATTTAGATTTAGCCGTTTCAAAGTCGAACGCAAACCCAGTCTTCTACGCGCAATATGCGCATGCACGCTTGAGTGCAGTACTTGAACGCGGTAAAGAGTTTGGTTTTAAAACGGATAATCTTGTTTTAAGCGAACTTGGTGAAAGAAATTTAATCAAACACTTAATTGCTTACCCATTAATGATTAAAGATAGCGCCAGAACGCGCGAACCTTATAAAGTTGCAAACTATATCCAACAGCTTGCAGCATATATTCATAGCTTTTATACAGAAAGTAAAATTGTTGATGAAACAAATATTGAACTTTCGAAAGCACGGCTTAGTCTTGCAAAAGCCGCGAAATTAGTTATGAAAAACGCACTACATCTCATCGGTGTTAGTGCGCCAGATAAAATGTAATTAGGGGAGGGAATATGAAACTAAAAACAACATTATCTGTCGCTCACACAATCTTAAAAGAAAGCAAGGAGCCGTTACAATTTCATCGACTTTGGCAAGAGATAAACAAAATCCAGAAATATAGCGATAATGAAATCGCTGATGAAATGACAAGATTTTATACAAATTTAATGTTTGATGGTCGTTTTGTTAATTTAGGTAACAACGTTTGGGATTTACGTGAACGTGTTAAGCATGAAGATATCGCTTTAGAATTAAAAACAGTCTATGTCGCGATTGATTCTGAAAAAGTTCGTGAAGTTGATGAAGAAGAAGACGAAGAAGACTTTGAAATTGATAATGACGACTTTGAAGAGATAGAAGAAGTTGAAGAAAAAGACGACGAAGAAGACGAAGAAGATGAAGAAGATACAGAAAGTAAAGAAAAATAAAGGAGAATATAATGAAAAATTTAGTTAGCATGAAAGAAATGCTCATCAAGGCAAACAAGGAAAAATACGCAGTTGCCCAATTTAATATTAATAACCTTGAGTGGACAATCGCTATTTTAGATGAAGTCGAGCTGCTTAAAGCGCCAGTTATTTTAGGCGTTAGTCAAGGAGCCGCAAAACATATGGGCGGTTTTAACACTGTTGTTCATATGATTAAAGGATTAATTAAAGATCGAGGATATACGATTCCAATTGCTATTCACTTAGACCATGGAAGTAGCGAAGAAGCGTGTCGCGCCGCGATTGATGCCGGCTTTACTAGTGTAATGATTGATGCGAGCCAACACCCCTTTGAAGAAAACTTAGCGATTACAAAGCGCGTTGTTGATTATGCACATGCCCACGGAGTTAGTGTTGAAGCTGAGTTAGGAAGCATTGGTGGACAAGAAGAACACGTTATTGCTGAAGTTATGTATGCTGACCCTAAAGAATGTGAAATCATGGTTAAAACAACGGGAATTGATTGCTTGGCGCCAGCATTAGGTAGCGTTCATGGCCCGTATAAAGGCGAACCAAAACTTGGTTTCGATGAAATGGAATATATTAATAAATTAGTTGGTGTCCCCCTAGTCCTTCATGGTGGAAGTGGCATTCCTGATTATCAAATCCAAAAAGCAATTGCCCGCGGAACAGCAAAAATTAATGTTAATACGGAAGGACAAATTGCGTTCACACGCGTCGTTCGTGATGTACTTAATAAAGATCCAAAAGTTTACGACCCACGAAAGTACATTCAACCAGGTATGAAAGCGATTCGTGAAGTTGTACGCGAAAAATGTGAAGTTTTCGGCTGTATTGGTAAGGCCGCATAAATGAATGGTTACGACCGTTTAAAAGCTTTTATTGAAAAACACGACACAATTACAATCTTTTCACATATTTATCCTGATGGGGATGCGATTGGTTCTTTAATTGGCCTGCGCGAACTCATTTTAGAAAATTACCCGCATAAAAAAGTTTATGCGCTTGGTAGTAATATTAAGCCGCATGTTGACATTGTCGGCCCAACAGATGAAGTAACTGATGATGTTATTAAAAATAGCGCAGCGATTGTTGTTGATATCGCAAATAGTGCTCGCGTTGAAGACCAGCGCTTCAAGTTAGCAAAAGGTTCGTTTAAAGTAGATCATCATATTTTTGCGGAAAAGTTTACTGATGACGAAATTGTCGATACAACAAAGATTGCGACATGTGAAATGCTCGGCGAATTTGCGCAGCTTGCTAAGCTTAAAGTTAATAAACTTGCAGCAACAGCGCTTTTACTCGGGATTATTACTGACTCGGGACGCTTCTTTTATGATGCAACAAGTGCGTTAACATTTAGCGTTAGTGCCTTTCTTTTGGAAAACGGTGCCGATTTCTTAAAAATAAATGAACATTTAGGTAAACGCCGCTTAGGTTCGCTTAAAGAGCGTGGTTATATAATGTATAACTATAAAACTTATGAAAATATCATTTACATCTTCGTTGATTATAAACAACTATTAGCACTCGGCCTTGCGGCAAGTGACGGGACTAACTTTGTGAATACTTACCGTAGTATTGATGAGTTTCCAATTTGGGTAACTTTTTTCGAAGATAAAGATGGTCGTGTTTTTACGGAATTACGTAGTGCAAAATACAATGTCCAACAAGTTGCAAAACAGTTTGGCGGTGGTGGGCATGTTAAAGCAAGTGGTTGTCGTCTAGCTTCACAAGCAATGATTAATGATGTTCTTGTTGCACTAACGAATGCTGAGGAATTAAGTGATGTATAAAAAAGAACTAGAGCATAGCATTAAAGCGGCACGAATTGCTGGCGAACTTATTATGAGTTATTACAAAAAAGACTTTGCAATTGAAACAAAAAGTGATAATTCACCGGTTACCGAAGCCGACGAAGCTGCAGATCTTGCAATTCGTGAATATTTAGCGCCAAAGTTCCCAACGTATAGTTTTTTAACTGAAGAAGGTGTTGATGATTTAGACCGGCTTAAAAATAGTCACGTCTTTATTGTTGATCCAATTGATGGGACACGCCACTTTATTAATCGTGATGGTGAGTTTACAGTTAACATTGCTTTAAGTGTTAATGGTGAAGTTAAAGTCGGCGTTATTTATGTACCGGTGACAGAAGAACTTTATTATGCGGTTAAAGGTGGCGGAGCATATCGGCTTACAAGTGATAACATTGCGCATAAAATACAAGTAAATGATAAGACGGAAAACTTAACGATTTCCTGCTCAATTCATCACCAACATGTGACTGAAATTGCTTTCATTGAGCGTAACAAAGATATTATTAGTAACACTGTCTCGCTTGGCTCAACGTTAAAAGCGATTAAAATAGCTGAAGGTGAAATTGAAATGTTTTATCGCGGTAGCCGGGGTACGAAAGAATGGGACGTTGCCGCTAGTGACATAATTGTTACTGAAGCGGGTGGCTTATTCATCAACCACGATGGAACTAAAATCATTTATAACAAACAAGACGTCAATAATTACAACGGATATTTAATTGTTAATCGAAAGGAGAATATTCGCCAATGAGAAAAATGAAATTTGCCGCAATTACAATGACATTAGCGGCGTTACTTATTACTAGCTGTAAAAACTCTTCAGATTCATCTGCGAGTAGTGGACCAACAATTTATGAAGAACCTGTATATGAAAGATACGATGATAGTCAATATGCAGCTAATGTTGATAGCGAAGGTTATTCTTTAATTGATATTTACGGTTTAAACGACTTTCATGGTGCTTTAGCCCGTAATGAAGATGAACAATACCCGGGAATTGCTCGCTTAAACAAGTATTTGCTTAATGAGCGTGAGCAAAATAAAGGTGGAACCGTCTTTATCGCTTCTGGTGATATGTGGCAAGGAAGTGCTGAATCAAATATTAGCCGCGGCAAAATTGTTAATGAAACAATGAACTACATGGGTTTTGAAGCAATGGCGCTCGGTAATCATGAGTTTGATTGGTCAATTGAGCAAATTGAAATTAATCGTGCGGAAGCGCTTTTCCCGTATTTAGGCAGCAATATTATTTATGAAGATAGTCGTGAACGCGTTGACTTTGTTGATGACTCACCACTCATTGAGCGTGACGGTGTCAAAATTGGGATTATCGGCACGATGGGTAGTGACTTAGAAGACACAATTCAAACAAGTTTAATCGAAAACATTGAATTTGATTTAATGACAAGTTACGTTGAAGAAGAAGCGGCAAGTTTACGTGCACAAGGTGCAGATATCGTCATTCTCGCGACACATGACTCGTGGGTTGAAAGTTCGCTTCGACCGGAACGCTTAGATCTTTTAAATAACAAAACAATTGATGCTGTGTTTGGCGGTCATCAACATGTTTACGACAAACATGAACGTAACGGCATTCCGATTTTACAAACTAATGCTTATGGTCGCGCAGTAATGCATGTTCAATTTCGTTATAACAAAACAACAAAAGACTTACAAGTTGGTACTTATGATGTTGTTGAAGATATTTTTACAATGGATTTAGGGGAAGACAAAATTACCCAAGATATTTATAACTATTATTACCAAGAGTTTGCGATTGATGAAATAAAAAATGAAGTTGTTGGTAATTTAATTAATCGTGATTTAAACCGTTCGGCAATTGCCCGCTTAGCGGTCAAAGTAATGCATGATGCATACGAGAAAGATAATGTTGTTGGCGCTTTCCATAACATTAATGGTGGTGTCCGAGTCGAGAAGATGGTCCAAGGTCCAGTTACATATGGCCAAATTTATCAAGCTTTTCCGTTTGATAACGAAATCTACATTGTTCGTTTAATTGGCGTGCGACTTAAGGGCTTAATGTCGTTTGCCGGTAACTTTGCATACCATTTTTCAATTGATTATAATGACGTCGAAGATTTTGAGTACTATTACGTCGCGACAATTAGTTTTATTTATGAAATGGATGGTTCGCCAGTTAGTGGCACCCAATTTGAAAATAAAGGCACGTTTACACGCGACTTAATTGCTGATTATTTCCGAGCTGCACAAAATGTTGATGGAAATGAGTATTACTAATGCGCAACAAATTTAAAATATTATTACCGCTGATATTATTAGTTTTATCAGGATGTGAAAATAGTAGTTCAAGTGGTAATTTAAGTAGCAGTGTTTCAACGAGTGAAAAACAGTCCGAAGTGATTTCTTCAAGTGAAACGAGCGAAGTTATTCCGAGTTCAGAAACTAGTTCAAGCGAAGAAGTTCCCCCAGTTACAAGTGACGAGCCGTTAAGCAGTAGTGAAGAAATCCCACCTATTACGAGTGAAGTATCGTCGAATACAAGTGAAGAGATTTCATCAAGTTCTAGTGAACACTTTGGTGATGAACGCACAATTAATTTTTACGGGTTGAATGATTTCCATGGTGCAATTATCGAAACAGATAATGAACCAGGGATATTTAAATATAGTTCGTTTTTAAAAGAAAAAATAACCGAAAATCCCGGTGGCACGGTGCATTTAAATGCCGGTGACTTCTGGCAGGGGAGCGTTGAATCAAACTTGAACCGCGGTGAATTTTTAACGAAAGCAATGAACGAGCTTTCGCTTGATGCATTTGCTCTCGGCAACCATGAGTTTGATTGGTATGACACTGCAATTATGGATAATAAAGCTATTGCTAACTATCCTTTCCTTGGTGCCAATATTATTAATAAGTCTACTGGGGAACTTGCGCAGAGCATCGTTCATTATGATGATACGTTCCAAGCTAGCCATATGGTTAATAAAAATGGTGTTAATATTGGCATTATTGGGACAATTGGGAGCGATCTTGAAAGTTCGATTTTAGGTTTAGCGATAGCTGACTATTCGTTTGAACCAGTAACGAGTTATGTAAAAAACGAATCATTGAACTTACGTGAACAAGGCGCTGATATTGTTATTCTCGTTACGCATGACTCACTAAAGAATTTCACGATGTCGCATACGTATAACGAATATTACGACATATTTGCTAACGAATATGTTGACGCTGTCTTTAGTGGTCACCAACACGTCGAAGATAACCGTGTATTAAACGGAATACCTGTTTTACAAGCATGGGCTTACGGTGGTGGTGTGATGGAGTTAGAACTAAATTACAACGTACGCACAAAAGAAAAGGTGTTCACGCATCAAGCCGTGCGTAGTGGTTGGGACATTAAGCGTTACGAAGAAGATCCAGCGATGAAGGCGCTTTTCGCGCCGTATGAAGATGAAATTGAGACGGTGAAAAATGAAGTAATCGGCTCACTAACTAGTAACATCACAAAAGAAGGGCTTCTGAATCTAGCTAATCAAGTAATGTATGAATACGGTGTTAACGCGGGTCTGGAAAATATTGTTGTGACTCATAATCGCGGTGGTGTTCGTCTTAACGCTGGCATCTCTGGCGGCGACGTAATCTTTGGCGATATTTACCGTGCTTTTCCGTTTGATAATGAATTAATGATTATTCCGAATGTTTTAGGAAGTGACTTGAATCGGTTTATTCGCGGTGACTACAAAGGCTACCCGCAAGGTAGTTATGAAGCGAATAAGCGATACACATTACTAACACTTGATTTTATGAGTTATCGCGAAGGTGCTTTTACGCTAGAGTTGGAACAAATATCAACCCAAGCTTATATTCGTGACTTAATTCGTGACTATTTCCTTAGTGAAGGTGTGGTAGACGCTAATTACTTTAATTCTTATTAATTTAACTTAAAAAGACAACAAAAAAACCGTGGGTTTTAGTTATCCACGGTTTTCTTTAATGTTAATCAACGAGAATAATACCGAGAACACCAGGAACTTCTTCCATTAAGAGCTCTTCGATACCAAACTCAAGTGTCTGGTCAACATAGGCACAGCCGTCACAAGCACCTTTCATTTTGACGTAGACAAAGCCATCTTCAAAGGAAACAAATTCAATGTCACCGCCATGGCTTTGTAAATAGGGCCGAATTCGTCCTAAGAGTAACTTAATATGATTTTCGTGTTTTTCTTGTTCTGTCATAAAATAATTATATCAAAATAATTATAAAACCAAGGTAGATGCGCAATGAAAAATTCACCTTTCTTTAATGCTGAAAAATAGGAAAAGTTTGTTATAAACCTTTCGATAGTGTAACAATTTGAGCCTAAATTTATAAAATAATGTAGTCGCAGGATTTTTAATCCTGGAAAAATAACTTTATTAGCGTGAAACACAAAAAAGCTGAAACAAAGAAAAAACAAGCCATTTATGGCTTGTTTTAACGTTTTGATGGTGCCCGGAGCCGGACTTGAACCGGCACGATGTCGCCATCGCAGGATTTTAAGTCCTGTGCGTCTACCTGTTCCGCCATCTGGGCGAGATGGTCTCCCGTGCAAGACTCGAACTTGCGGCCCTTTGATTAAAAGTCAAATGCTCTACCACCTGAGCTAACGGGAGATGTTGGCTGGGGCACCTAGGATCGAACTAGGGAATGACGGAGTCAAAGTCCGTTGCCTTACCGCTTGGCTATGCCCCAACATCGTAATGGTGGGGGAGGGCGGATTTGAACCACCGAACCCTAAGGAACTGATTTACAGTCAGCCGCGTTTGACCACTTCGCTACTCCCCCAGCAGAATTTACTTGACTGGTGGATGTTGAGGGACTTGAACCCCCGACCTCCGCCGTGTAAAGGCGATGCTCTCCCAACTGAGCTAAACATCCGCTATATCTAGCAAATATGCTTTATTAGATTACCATTGTCTAACTTTATAGTCAACTATAATCACTATATGAATATAGTGTTATTTTTTACCTAATAAAGCAAACATATTGCGTTTGTAAACTTCAACGCCTGGTTGGTCAAATGGATTGATTTCTAAGAGATATGCACTAACTGCACAAGAACGCATGAAGAAATAAAATAAATAACCAAGTGTTTTAGCATCCATTTTATTTATTTCGAAAATAATGTTTGGGACATTACCTTCAAGAACATGCGCATCACGAGTACCGATAAAAGCTTTTTCGTTCACGAATGCTAAATTTTTACCGGCTAAATAATTAAGTTCATCATAATCCTTTTCTGCGTGGGGAATTACGATATCATCATTTGGCTCATTTACATAAAATACTGTTTCAAATAAAACCGGAGAACCATCTTGAATAAATTGGCCTAAACTATGTAAGTCGGTTGAAAATGTGACTGATCCAGGGAAGAGTCCTTTTCTTTCCTTTCCTTCGCTTTCGCCATAAAGCTGTTTTAGCCATTCATTAAACATCGCAAATTGTGGTTCATACGCGACAAAAAGTTCAACGTGGTAACCGTTACGATAAAGATAATCACGCGTAATTGCGTATTTGTAAAGCGGATGGTTTAAATTACTAATGCTTTCTTCATAAGCAAGAAGTGCTCCCGCCATTAAGTCACTAATATTAACCCCGCTAACGGCAATTGGTAGTAAACCAACAGCAGTTAAGACACTATAGCGACCACCAATATCACTAGGAAGAGTGAATGTTTTGTAATTATTTAGGAGTGAGAGTTCGCGAAGTGCGCCTGTTTTGGTATCTGTTGTCGCAAAGATAGCTTCTTTTGCCTTTGTTTCACCGACTTTTTTAATTAATAAATCTTTAACTAAACGGAAGGCAATACTTGTCTCTGTTGTTGTGCCGCTTTTGGAAATAACATTAATCGCAAAGTTACGATTTTCTAAATACTTAAGTGTTTGTGCGGTTAAGTTTGGTGAAAAAGTATGACCAAGAAAAATTACTTCGACTTTGTTTGTTGGCAGCAAACCATTAAGTGCTTCAATTGCTGCGCGTGCGCCTAAGTAAGAGCCACCAATACCGCAAACAACGAGCGTATCATAGTTGTTTTGAATATATTCTGCCGACTTTATAATTTCAGCAAATTCAGCCTGATCATAATTAGCGGGCCAAGTTGCCCAGCCAAGATAATCATTACCACGGCCGGTTTTATTAATAATTGCTTCATTAATAGTTTTAATTTTATTTTCGTAATCTTGATAATTAATATCTTTCTGTAAAAAGTTTAAATTTAAGTTAATCATCGTTTATTTCCTCCAATGCCTCATCAATCCATTCGGGTAGTTTATTTTTTAGTGGCTCAAAGTTAATTTCTTGGGGATTGATTTTCGTGTGACGACGTGGTTTTGCGAAAATAATCCGTTCATTGTATGGTACATCTTTAAGCGAAAGACGAAAGAAGTTGTCATCGGCATTTTTTTCAATTATTTTTACTTTTATGTCTGCACCATGCTTTAAATAAGTGTGTAAATTACTAATATAATTTTCACTTACTTGTTTAATGTGCAAAAAACCACTATAGCCTTTATCAAAAGTGATGACAGCACCATAATTTCTAATTTCACTGATTGTTCCAACAATAAAGTCGCCAACGTTATAATTTTGCATGCTTATCCAAGTATTGTTTTTTTGTAATCAATCTCACTTGCGACACGAATCCCGTCGATAATTAATTTAACAACAGTATCAATTACTGAACCTTCTTTATAATCAGCTGGGCAAACGAAATTAACGCGGCCTTCATCATATAAATGCTGAACTGATTCGCGGTCACCTTTTTGGTAAACTGCAACCGAATGTCCACCGTTTTGCCGGACTAAAAGCATGACGGGTACGTCAGTCATTCCGTCACCAATATAAATAACATTTTTGCGGGGAATTCGTAGTTCATCTTGTTTACGGTTGACCGCCTGGTCATCAATGATATCAACGATTCCTTTTGTGATGCGGAAGTAGAATTGTGTTTTTGCTGTGTAATTAATTGCTAATTTAGGCCAAACAGGTACTTTGGTTTCGGGATCAAAGTAAAACTCACAACCAAAAATTTGCTTGAATTCTTTTGCAATGATTGAACCATCAATAATTTCCTTCGTGCCGCTACTAATTAAATAGTGTTCGATTTTCACGCCTTTTTCTTCACCGTATTTATTAATGCGGTCAAACCAAGTAAGAACACCTTCAAAATATTGTAAATCTTTACCAAGCGAATATAAATACTCTTTCGTCAGCTTGATTCCTTTTTCTTTTGCTTCATTTACCATCATATACATATACGATAAAATCCGTTCAACACCAGTTTTTTCGGTAAATTGTCCGGTTTTACCCCAAAATTCAGCAGGTGTCATCCCTAATGCGGGAATGAAACTATAATTTTGCATATCCTGATCAGTTAATGTTTTATCAAAGTCATAAATTATTGCTGCGATACTTTCTTTTCTTGCCATAATAAAACCTCCATTAAAATATTATCATTATTGATAATATAAAGTCAAAAAAGGCTACTTTTAAGCAAACACACAAATGCGGTATGTTTTTTGGGACGAATCGTAAAATAATGTATAATAAGCTCATGGAAGTCTTTCTTTGGATTGTTGTCGGTCTTGCCGCATTATACTTACTATTAACGTTTGTTTTTATGCATTTAAGTTTGGAGTACCGCAAAAAAATAAAAAACAGTGATGAAGTTATTGATTCACATATAAAATCGCACATTTCACTGCTCGATTTATTAATTAATGATGTTAATAGCCACGTAAATATCAAGGAAAAAATAAGTCTTCCCTTTTTTAATGACGATAAAACAAAACTAATAAAACAAGTCCAAGAACTTGATGAATTAATCCGGAAAACAATAACAGAACATAATTTAAGTTTTTTAGCGAAAAATAATTACTTAGGTGCACTTGATGAAAATACAAAATTACTTCGTGATGAAGTGTATCGTCATAATAGCTATGTGCAAAATTTTAATATAATTTGTGGCTCTTTTATTTTCTGGCCAATTGTCAAAATATTACGCCTACAAAAAAAAGATAAATATTAATCCGCTTATTTTGCTTTTAGGCAAATTTAGTAATATAATTACTAAGTGAGAGAAGGTTATTATGCATAAAAAACCAATTATTTTAGTTATTTTGGACGGGTATGGATACAGTTTAGAAGCAAAGGGCAACGCTGTTCTTGCCGCAAATACTCCGACAATTACTAACTTTTTTAAAGAATACCCAACAACGTTAATTGAGGCTTCTGGTGAAGCGGTTGGCTTACCAACGGGACAAATGGGAAATAGTGAAGTTGGCCACATGAATATTGGCGCCGGACGCATTGTCTATCAGTCGTTAACTTATATTAATCAGAAAATAAAAGATAAAACTTTCTTTGCGAATAAGAGTTATTTAAAAGCGATCGCCCACGCGAAACAAAATAATGCTAAGTTACATCTTTTTGGTTTAGTTAGTGATGGTGGTGTTCATTCTCATCTCGAACATATAAAAGCAATTTTATTAATGGCAAAGAATGAAGGCTTGAATAATGCATATATGCATGCTTTTATGGATGGACGTGATGTTGCACCACAAAATGGGCCAAAATATATTAAAGAATTAACTGATTATATGGCGGAAATAAAGTTTGGTGAACTTGCCTCGATCAGTGGTCGCTATTATGCGATGGACCGTGATAAAAACTTAAGTCGTAACGACTTAGCGTTTCAAACAATTGCTAATCGGGCCGGGTTGTCATTTAGTGATTTTAATGCTTACTTTAAGAATCAATATCAAACATTACCTAAATCCGGCATGGAACCAAGTGATGAATTTGTAATTCCGGCATATAACGAGAATGTTAATGCAAAACTAGAATCAAACGATGCGGTTATTTTTATGAATTTCCGTCCTGACCGCGCAATTCAGTTAAGCACAATGATTACGAATCCCCGCTTTTATAGTAATCCGCCACTTGTCGATGGTGTTCCCGCTTATGAAGCATATACACCTAATAAAACATTTAGTAACTTATGTTACGTTTGTACGATGAAATATGCGGATTCTGTCAAAGGGGAAATTGCTTTTGCCTTACCGCCACTTGATAACGGTCTTGGCGTATTTCTTGCTAATAAAGGTTATAAGCAACTTCGCATTGCCGAAACGGAAAAATATGCGCATGTTACTTTTTTCTTTGATGGCACAGTTAATTATGATGGCGTTGAAAAGCCGGAACTAAAAGGGGCACGTCGTGTTTTAATTAATTCGCCAAAAGTTGCTACTTATGACTTAAAACCAGAAATGGGGGCATACGAAATAACTGATGCTTTAATTAACGAACTTAATAAAGGCGATTTGGATGTTGTTATATTGAACTTTGCCAACCCCGACATGGTTGGTCATACTGCAATTATGCCCGCGGTTATTAAAGCACTTGAAGCAGTTGATCGTTGTGTTTTAAAAATTAAAAACTGGGTTGACACAAATGGTGGAACTTTAATTTTGACCGCAGATCACGGCAACGCGGAAAAACTTTTAGAAGAAGATGGCCGCCCCTGCACCGCTCATACTACGAATTTAGTGCAATTTAGCATTAATAATAAAAAAATAAAATTAAGAAAGGATGGTGGAAAACTTGGTAATATTGCTCCAACAATTATCGATTTACTTGGCGAAACCGCACCACAAGAAATGACCGAATCAAGTTTAATCACCAAAAAAGGATAATTATGAAATTTAGTGAATATCCATTTAACATTCCTAATGTTGAAAAAGTCCAAAAAGACTTACTTAAACTTATAGCAAGGTTTAAAGAAGCACAAGATGCGAAAGCTGCCGCGCGAGTAATGCGGCGTATTTCCAAATATATGGAAGAAGTACGTACTGATGCAACAATTATTACCGTCCGGTTTTCGCAAGATACAACGAATGAAGAATACGTTAAGGCACGTGAATATCTCGATCAAAACTTGCCTTACTTATCAGCAGTTCTTAATGAATACAATCATTTATTAGTTAATTCCCCATTCCGTGCGGAACTTGAAAAGACATGGGGAACGTATTATTTTGAAATGATCGAAACCTCGCTGAAAGTGTTTAATCCTTCAATTATTGAACTCATGCAAAAAGAAGCGAAATTAACAAGTGACTATGACAAACTGATTGCCAGTGCCAAAATTAAGTTTAATGGCGAAGTGCTTAACTTATCGCAATTAGGGAAGTACACAACACATAAAGACCGCGAAACACGAAAGAAAGCAACAATAGCGTCAATGAAGTTCTTTGAAAAAAATGACGAAGAACTCGGCCGGATTTATGATGAATTAGTGAAGGCACGCGACGAAATGGCGAAGAAACTTGGCTTCAATAACTATTTAGAGCTAGGTTACTTAAAACTTGGCCGTCTTGATTATACGCATAAAGAAGTCGCAGTTTACCGTGAGCAAATCTTTAATGATGTCGTGCCTTATGTGACAAGACTTTACCGGCAAAGCTTAAAACGCGCAGGTATTAAAGGTCCACGAATTTATGACTTATCACAAGACTTTATTGATGGGAATCCACTCCCACTTGGCGATAGTAAATATTTAGTGGAACAAGCAACGAAAATGTATGATGAACTTAGTTTAGAAACTGGGGCATTTTTCCGCTTCATGGTTGAAAATGAATTGCTTGATCTTGATGCACGCGCGGGTAAACGTGGCGGTGGTTTCATGACTTACTTCCCGCGTTACCAAGCACCGTTTATTTTTGCTAACTTTAATGGTACAGCACAAGACGTTGATACACTAACTCATGAAGTTGGTCATGCTTATCAAGGTTATGAAAGCCGCAACATTAAAATTGCCGAGTACCGCTCACCAACGTTAGAAGCATGTGAAATTCATTCAATGAGCATGGAGTTCTTTGCTTGGCCATGGATGGAACTCATGTTTGACGACGCTGATAAATATCGTTTATCACACTTAGAAGGAACAATTAAGTTTCTCCCTTATGGTGTTGCTGTTGATGAATTCCAAGAGCAAGTTTATTTAAACCCGCATTATACCCATGAAGAACGTTGTACTTTATGGCGCGACATTGAAAAGAAATACTTACCAATTCGCAATTATCGCGGTTTACCGTTCTTTGAAAAAGGAACATTCTGGCTCCGCCAAGCACATATTTTTACTGCGCCACTATATTACATTGATTACACTTTAGCCCAAGTCGTTGCGTTCCAATTCGCTAACGAAATGTGGCGTAATCCAGAGAGAGCGTGGCGCAAATATGTCCGCCTTTGTCGTTTAGGTGGGCGCTATCCATTTGTGGAACTTTTAGAAAAAGCAAAACTGCGTAATCCATTTATCGAAGGAAATGTTAAAAAGGCAATCACGCCGCTACGGCGCAAACTAAAATTACTCGCTGAAGAGTTAGTCGAATAATTATATAAGACTCTCCAAATAAAATTGGAGAGTTTTTTATTTACGTTTTTTTCGTGAACGCTTAATATTTAGGCGATAATTGAGTAGTGATAAACTACTGGCCATGTTTTCGTTTTGTAAGACGATATGGTCGGGAACGTTAATATGTGTCGGTGCAAAGTTCCAAATTGCTTTTACCCCGGCTTTAACTGCATCGTTCGTTGCTTGTTGGGCAACGTTCCGTGGGGTTGTAATAATCGCAATTTCCGCACCAATGTCCGCAACAATTTTTTCGAGATCATCGAGAGAATATATTTTCTTATCGTTCATAACAGTACCGATTAGTTTTTCATCAGTATCAAAGCCAGCAACAATATCGAGTCCCCATTCATGAAAACCGTCATAATTTAATAGTGCTGTTCCTAAATGGCCAACACCGAGAAGAACAGCGGTACTTATTTTTGTGTAAACGCCAAACTCTAAAATTTCGTCAACGAGTAAACTAGCTTTACGACCAAGTTTTGGATTACCGGGTGTTTTACAAATTTGCGCTAAATCTTTTTTTACCGTTTCAACATTAATCCCGGTTATTTCGCTAATTTGTGGTGACGTTATATAAAGAGCGCCATCATTTAATAACTGCCGACTAACACTTAAGTAAATCGGGGTCCGAAATACTAAGTTTTTGGAAACTTTTGGTTTTACTTTTTTCATAATATCCTCTTCATATGTGGATTTTTTTCTCTATATGAACTATTATAACCGCTTTACTGCTTTTTTTCTCTTAATATTAAAAAAAATCTCCCCAACGGGAGATAATTTCTGGTGCAGCCAGAGAGACTTGAACTCTCATGGATTGCTCCATACGGCCCTCAACCGTACGCGTCTACCAGTTCCGCCATGGCTGCATCTTTTGTTATTATAGCAATTTATTTAAAAGTTGCAAGAGTGAAGTAGTTATTCTTCGTCATTTTCCGTTTCATTGATTTCGTCATTTTCTTTTTTCGGTTTAAAAATAAATAGTTTGCGGGTAATGTAATTAAAGATTAAAACAATGAGTGTCGCAAAACCGAAAACGAAAGCATTCCAGAAAAAGTTAACGCGTAGATCTAAGATAAGTTCGCCAAGTTTAGTAATACCAAGATTGAGTCCAAATCCTAATAGTGAAAGTGTTGCGAAAAGAATAAATCCAGTAATAGAACGTGAATCTTTTTCATCGGCAACATTTTTATAAACAAAGAACACAGAAAGAATATAGTTGGCAATGATGCCCGCAGCTTGTCCGGCTGTTTTCGCAACAACTGTACTATGTGTGCCTGTATAAACTACGTAGAAAAACAAACTGTACACCGCAAAATCAATTAGTGTGCAAATAATACCTACAATAACAAAACGGATTATTTCGGCTTGGTTTTCACGATTTTTAATAAATTTCTTTAACATATAATTAGCCTTTACTATTCTACCATTTTAACGGTGGCAATAACATTTTAATGTTATACTTATGGGGAAGTTTAAAGTTGAGGTGAAGAAATGAAGAAAATATTAGTCGAAACATCAGCACGGCACATCCATATTTCCCAAGAACACTTAGAAATTCTTTGTGGGAAAAATAGTGAACTTGAAGTTCGCGCGATGCTCAGCCAACCTGGTCAATATGCATCAAACACAAGACTCCAAGTTGTAGGACCAAAAGGCAGTTTCCCCAGCGTTACAATACTTGGACCAACGCGAAAAGAAAGTCAAGTTGAAGTATCTTTAACTGATGCTCGTCTGCTTGGGCTCACCGTTCCGGTCCGTGAAAGTGGTGATATAGAAGGAACACCAGGGATTAAGTTAATTGGCCCAAAAGGTGAAGTAACACTTGAAAAAGGTTTAATCGTCGCGAAACGCCATGTTCACATGACACCTAGTGACGCCGCATCATTTAATGTTAAAAATAGTGAACTTGTCCAAATTAAAGTTAAATCTGGTGATCGCTCGCTTATTTTTGATGATGTAGTGATTCGTGTTCGTGAAGACTTTGCCCTAGCGATGCATATCGATACTGACGAAGCAAATGCAGCGGGAATTTGTGGTGAAGTTTTTGGCGAATTAATTAAAAAAGACTAAACTTTCGTTTTGACTTTAAAAGCAAAAAATAGTATATTAAGTATAGCCCTTATCAAGAACTACATTTCGAGGATTGATGTAGTAGCAACTCTTATGAACATAAGTAAGTGCTTCCTTAAGCAGGCTTCTGAACGATAAGGAAAGTATAAATTTACTTTCCTTTGGAAAGTATTTTTATTTATAAAGGAGAAATTATGGAAAATTATCAAATCTTTACGAGCGAATCGGTTAGTGAAGGTCACCCCGATAAAGTTTGTGATCAAATAAGTGACGCAATCGTCGATGCAATTTTACAAAAAGATAAAAATGGACGGATTGCCTGTGAAGTATTCGCAACCGATAACTTTATATTAATTGGTGGTGAAATTACAACAAGTGCTGATGTTGATTACGCACAAATTGCCCGCCGCGTATTACGTGATATTGGTTATACAAACGCTGAATACGGTATTGACGCCGATAGTGCAGAAATTATTGTGCGAATTAATGAGCAGAGTGCCGATATTTCGCGGGGAATCACACGAGATAAAGAAGAAGAACTTGGTGCTGGTGACCAAGGTATGATGTTTGGATACGCCTCAAACGAAACGAAAGGCTTAATGCCTTTAGCAACAGTCGTTGCCCATAAATTAATGCGTATTGCGACAGAAAAGCGCAAAAATGGTGCGTTTAAACATGCTCGCCCTGATATGAAGGCGCAAGTAACTGTTCGTTATTACGATAGCGGGAAAGTTGCACTTGATACTGTTGTAATGAGTGTTCAACATGACAAAAATATCGATAAAAAAGCATTCAAAAGCTATATATATGACGAAATAATCTTACCAACGATAAAGAGTTTCAATCTTAATGAAGATTTTGTCACACTAATTAATCCGGCTGGTGACTTTGTTATTGGGGGACCTAAAGGTGATGCTGGTTTAACCGGAAGAAAGATCATTGTTGATACATATGGAAGCTACGGTCGTCATGGCGGCGGTGCTTTTAGTGGTAAGGATCCGAGTAAAGTTGACCGAAGCGGTGCATATATGGCCCGTTATATTGCTAAAAACATTGTCGCAGCTAAATTAGCTGATAAAGTTGAAATTCAACTAAGTTATGCGATTGGTGTGAGTGAACCGTTAGGAATTGCGCTTGAAACGTTTGGAACAGCAAAAAAATATACTGAACAACAAATTCTGCAAGCAGTTAGAGCAGTTTTTGATTGCCGCCCGGGTGTTATAATTAAAAACTTTGCTTTAACAACACCATCGTTTGCCTACGAAAAACTAGCAGTTCTCGGCCATTTTGGCCGTCCCGATATTACTGTGCCGTGGGAAAAAACGGATAAAGTAAACGCTTTACTAGCGTATTTAGAAAAAAACTAAGTTTATTTCGGCGTTTCTCATTTTAAAATTAACGTTTATTTGTTAAAATAAAAGTGGAAGAAGCCATAACTTGATTGAAAGGAGTTTTTTCATGAAATATCAAATTGTGGGAAAAAATATTAAAGTTACGGACGCAATTCGTCAGGCACTTGAAAAGAAATTATCACGGATGGATAAATACTTTTTAATTAACGATGATATTGTTTGTCGTGCTGTCGTTAGTGCATATAAAGTTGGTGCCAAAGTTGAAGTAACAATCTTTACGAAAATGCTCGATTTTCGTGCAGAAGAAAAAGGTGAAGATTTATACGCAACATTTGATAAAGCAATTGATGCTTTAGAACAACAAATGCGGAAACTTAAAACAAAAATGAGTCGCCGCAACCGGCAAGCATTTGCCGAAGCAATTGCCTTTGAAAATATTGAAGCAATCGCGGAAGAAGAAGATGACACTGTTGTCCGCACAAAGTCAATTTTCCTTGAGCCAATGGTGCTTGATGAAGCGATTTTACGGATGCAAGCTCTCGGTCATAAATTTTTCCTTTATTTAGACGCTGAAGATAATTTAATTTCACTGCTTTACGTTCGTGATGATGGTGGATACGGAATTATTCAAGCAGAAAATGAAATTTTGTAAATAAAAGTATTATAAAAAGACTTACTTTACTTTAATAAAGTAAATGTAGTGATATAATACATATGGTTTTTTATAATGACAAAAATACTTGCAACTGATTTAGATGGAACATTATTTTATCCAAAACGTCGTCTTCGACTAATCCCTAGTAAAAATGTTTTGTTTTTACAAGATTTTGTTGATGAAGGCGGGAGACTCGTTTTAGTCACGGGGAGAAGTCCAAGCTTTGCGACCAAAGTTTCTCAAAAAATTAATCGACCCTTTGATGTTATTGGGATGAATGGGGCATATACGATTACGAATAATAAAGTCGTCGAAGAGCATTTTTTAGCGTTAAATCTCGCTAGTTTTATTCAGGAAATATCTGATAAATACCCAATTCGTGGTTTAATGCTTATATCGCACGATTACCCGCTCTTAATGACAGTGCCGAAAAATGATTTCTTTGTCAATATGTTTTATCATCTTTATTATTTCGTTCAAGGTGTTTATAAAGAAGATTACTTAAATTCAACGGAAGTATTTAATGAGCAACTAGAAAGTGAACAAGTTTATAAAATGATGTTCTTTTTCGGTGTTACAAAAAAGAAACAAAATATTGCCCGTGAGGCAAATAAATATATTCGCAAAAAATATGGTGACGTAATTGAATCTTCATGGACCGGTGGTTTTATTGAAATTACTCCGCATGGATGCAGTAAAGCTAACGGTATTACAAATTACGTTAAAAAACAAAAACTTAATCCTGATGACGTTTATGTTGTTGGTGATTCTGGCAATGATATTTCGATGTTTCGGGCGTTTCATGACAAGTCTTTTTGTATGAAACATGCCCCGCGAAGAGTGCGCAAACATGCGCGTTATCATCTTCGACGTTTCCATCATTTGCGCCGATATATAATGGAGGAGAAAAATGAATAGTACGTCTGTTTACATTTTTAACATTTATCAAATTAGTTTATATGTCCGAGATACTTTGCATTACACTGTTCCCGGTCGTGATGAAACTTATTTAACGGAACATTACAAAAGAAGAGGTGAAAGTTTAAAAAGGTTAACTGGTGAAGGAACCCCTTTTGCGTCGTTTTTGCGCGCTAATGAGGATAAATCACCAAAAATTACTGAAAGTATTAATCGCCTAATTAATGACATTTACGGCGAAGATTCACGAATCATGCGCGTTGTTGGCGACTTAGTTGAAGTTGATCACAGCCAACATATTTTAATTTATGAATTAGTTCTTGGTATTTATCAAACGATTGATGATATTATGCGCGGTTATATTGCTCATGCCAAAAAAGACAATACATTTGAACAAGAAATTGAAGATGTTGTCAATGCCGGGGAATATTATTTTCGTGCTTTAGCGCATCACGCGATTGTCGGTGATGTTGCAAAGTTTTATTTTGAATATTCACAAGCGATGCACGAAGCTAAGGGGCAAAAAAACCCTGTTGCCCAGTTTATTTCTGAAGACATAAAGAAACTTTATGATTTCGTTAGGTTTATGAGTAAATACAATAAAGTTAAAGATGCAACTTATTGGGCAATGGCTGATGAAGTTAATGCAGTTTTAACACAAATTACAGGAGAAAGAGCAATCCCTGAAGGGAAAACAATTCCTGAAATTTTTAACGATATTGGGCAGACAACACTCCGTGTTTTACAAGATGCCGAAAGAAAGTGGCATACAGTGTTTGTCCCACTCCACAATGAATATATGGAATATATTAAAAAGCAAATTCAAAAGAAAGAAAATGATAAGGAAGGATAATTATGTATAAAATCGGTTATATTTTTGACTCTACGGCAATTATTCAAAATGAATTAATTAAGAAATACGATATTTCTTTCGTTTCACTAAACATTAGTGCTGACGAAAAAGAGTTCAAAGCACTCGAAATTGACGAAGAACAATTCAAAAAAGATTTTGATAGTTATAGCAACATTAAAAGTGCCTCCCCAAACCCATACGACTTTGAAGTCGCAATTATGGAAAAGTTTAAGAAAGGTTATGAGCAAGTTGTCATCGTTACGCTTTCAAGTAAGATTAGCACAACGTACGATGTTGCCCTTTTAGCGATTAACGACATTCCAAGTGAATATCGTGACAAAGTTTTTGTCCACGATTCGCTTTTAGGGAGTGTAGGTATGGATCCACTTGTTGCTTCAATGGACGCAGTTATGGCCGAAGACCCTGATGCAACAGTTATTATTGAAGAATTCGAAAAAAGACGTCCGAACAGTTCCGTCCTTTTTGAAATTAATGATCTTAAACACCTTTTTAAAGGTGGTCGACTTAGTATCTTAAAGTATTTTATTAGTGTCGCACTTAAAATCAAACCACTCGTCGCTTTCCGTGGTGGCAAGTTAAGTGTGATTGGTAAAAATCGCAATCGTAACAAAACACTCGATATTCTTTTTGAACAAATAGAAGAATTGAAAACAAAATTCAAAAATGTTTTTGTCGGCCTGTTTTCTTATGATCCGGAAGATAGTGCTTATAATAAACTTTACAAAACAATTACAGAACGCTGGCCCGCAATTAAAATTGTTATTACAACAAGAATTTGTCCTGTTTACATGACACACGTTGGAATTGAAGGCTATGCTTTAAGTATTGTTGCATTTGATTAGGAGGGAAAAAATGAAAAAACGTAAAATTAACACAACTGAATTAGTACTCTACATTATGTTTGGTCTTGTTGCCATTGGCGGTCTTGTTTTAGTGACGCTAGGAATGATTGGTGAATATATTAATGTTCATCATAATGTCTTACGCGATGCTGACATTAAATTTGCCGAAGCAATGAAAATGTCCTTTGTTGTCTTTGGTTCATTATTAGTGTTTGTCGGTGCAGTAGCAGCCTCAATTACATTAGCAACATTTGGTCACCGTGCCGAACTTGAAAGCGACCGTAGAGCCCGTCGTTTACAACGTCTTGCGCTTGAAGATGTGCAAGAATCAGTTGAAGAATCTAAGATAGACTAATTATTTTTTCGCGATATTCATGGGCGAAGTTTAAATAATTGTTTGCATATTTTTCAAAATCAATTTGTAATGCAGTGCTTTGTCCAATATTATGTTTGTATAAGGCGACAAGGTGCCATTGTAATACTTGAAACATCCGATAAAAATAAAGCCGGCGATAATCTTGATCAGTTGCCGGTTTTTTTAAATAATACGGCAGTAAATTTAAAGCATCGTTAAAATCAATATTGCCAAAGCCAGCAATATCGATAAAAGGATCATTCATTCCAGCAAACTCAAAGTCGACTAAAAAGTAGCCACGTGGTCCGCGGATGATGTTCGTCCGTTGGACATCGCCATGGGTAAATATTTTTGCGATTTTTGCGTAAGTTGCTTTGTACTCATTTAACCAAAACGCTTTTAATTCGTAATATAACGGTGAAAGGCTGTCAACAAGTTTTTCATAACGCGTAAAACGTCCAACTAAATCGTAATCAATTCCTTCAATTTTCGTTGCATGTAATTCACGGAGTAGTCGGGCAACATTTTCTAAGTCATGGGCATTTAGTGAATTTGCTAAATTTTCGCCCGGGATATATTCGGCAATTTTATTGCCGCTTTCTAAATTGTAATATAAAGTTTTGCTTGTTAATAAAAACGGTTCCACTAAATGAAGGTGGAGTTTCTCCCCTGGATAAGAGACGAATTCACGGCCTGTTTGGTTGGCAATGCGAACAACATAGTCCGTGCCATTCACAATTACATGGTAAGTAAAGTTACTCATTCCGCCGAGAAATCGCTCTTTAATTTCGAGTGTATAATCTTCCGTTTGTAAGTAATCGATAAAAACTTCTTTAATTTGTTTTGTATGCATAGTTACATTTTAGTATATTATATTATTTTTTGTTAAAATAAGGCATATGCGCTGGTAGCTCAGTGGATAGAGCAATCGCCTCCTAAGCGATAGGTCGGAGGTTTGAATCCTCTCTAGCGCGCCAAAATTATGCGACAAAAAAGACATTACTTAAATTTAAATTCTCGGCCTTTTTCTTTAATTGCAAACGGCGAAAAGAGCGTAGAAATGCGACTTTTTGATGAGAAACGACAAAAGATTGCCGTTGGTGATGAACTTGTTTTTAAAAATATAGTGACAAAAGAAACATTAAACGTGGTAGTTGAAAAACTTGAACGATACCATTCTTTTCAAGCACTTTACGCGCAAATTCCGCAAACTTTGCTTGGTTATAAAAATGGCGAAGCAGCGGATTATCGTGATATGTATACGTATTACACACGTGAAGCAGAAAAAAATTATGGCGTTCTCGCGATTTATATAAGGAAAACGTTTGACAAATAACAACGTTATCAACTATTATAATAAGGCGATGTGGGGCTGTAGCTCACTTGGGAGAGCGCTTCCATGGCATGGAAGAGGTAACGAGTTCGATCCTCGTCAGCTCCACCACAAAACAAAAACTTCCTTCATAACTTAGACTTATGAGGGATTTTTTATAACGGTAATAATGTTAAAATAAAGTATGCAAATTTTATTAGCGTTAATGCTTACACTTTTTATTGAAACAATTATTTATTTTTTCTATAAGCCATTTAATGTTCGCGCGGTCGTTATTGTTGTGATTATGAATATTATTTTGAATTTAACAATGAATTTATTACTCCGCTTTAATCCGTTTATTGCTTCGACGTATACACGGTGGGTTATTGCGCTTGTTATTGCAGAAATTCTGATTGTGATTATCGAAGCATTTATACTTTATTTCCTAATTGATAAAAAAAAGTGGCGCAGCATCATCTTTTCTGTGAGCGCTAATGGTGCTTCGCTTGCACTAGGAACAGTATTAATTACACTTGATATTATAAATACCCAAGGGGCAGCGTTAATCGTGACGGTTATTTTCGCTTTCTTGCTCGGTCTCTTTTTTGCGGGCACGATTCTTTTTAACGAGATATATCGTAAGAACAGCTATGCCAATCGGCACACCAATAACGAAAACAACTAATGTGGAGAAAAGAAGCGCGACAAATAAAAACATGCCCCAATTAAGACCGCCACTACGTTTACGTCCAAGTACATTATAAAAATCTAAAAATTCAATATCATCGGCATCGACTTTTTCAGTTGCTTTAAAATATACTTTTTTCATACTGCTTGGTTGCATGTACTGTGTATAGATTTCGTCATTATATTTATACGTAACAATTAATTCAGAAGTATAATCTTCGTCACGTTCATAATCAACACTAAAGGAATATTCGTAATATACACCCCAATAGTTACGATTGAAGGAGTCTTCTTCGTATCGCGTAAAATCGGTGATATTCGAAAAAGTTGTTTTATGAACATTATTTACATAAGCGTAAATACCGAGTTCATAATCAGTCAGTGGAAATTCAGTTGAAGCAACGAATATTAACTCTTTTGTTCCGCTAGGCAAAACGACGTCTCTTTGTGGATGTGAATTATGGAGATAAATATTATTAACTGTAAACTTTAAATGCGCATTATAGAGATCAATATAACCTTCGCCCGTATTTGTGATTTCGGTTTTATATAAATAATATTCATTATCTTGCTCAACTGTCAGCGGTGTTGCAGTGTAATCTTCGTAATAATCAGGATAAGGATAAGGTGACGGAGCATTGCTCATTAAAAAAGGAGCAAGGAAGACAAATAAAAGCAATAATGTCCATGATTTTTTCATATTAACATTATAACAAAGTTAATCAAGGGTGGTAAAATGAAATAGTGAAAGCTAATACAATATCAATAATGATAAAAATGATATAATTAACTTTAAATGTGAGGTGAATTTGTGTTTTTAATTGATCAACTTAGTAAAAATGATATTTGGATTATCGTAATTGGAATGGCATTACCATTTTTAGCAACAGTGCTTGGTGCAGCCGTCGTCTTTTTTATCCGTGGTGAAATTGATCGAAAAACGAACTCAGTTTTACTCGGTTTTGCTGCGGGAATTATGGTGGCGGCGTCAATTTGGTCACTCATTATGCCAAGTTACGAAATGGCGGGAGAAAACTGGGGCGAGAACTTCGCTCTTGTTCCGGTTACTATTGGTTTTATCCTTGGTGCGCTGTTAATGTATGGTACAGATAAACTTGTTCCGCATATTCATAAAACTTCAAATATTGAAGAAGGGATTAAAACGAAGAAGTTAAGTCGCGAAGCAAAACTTTTCTTTGCGATGACTATTCACAATATTCCTGAAGGATTAGCCGTTGGATTCGCTTTTGCTGTTGCTGCTAAAGGTGGCGGCGGACTTACGATTTTAGGCGCGCTTGCTTTAGCAATAGGAATTTCACTCCAAGACATCCCCGAAGGCGCGGCTGTTTCGTTGCCAATGGCGCAAAGTGCGGGGACGAAAAAGAAAGCTTTTCTTTACGGTGTTTTAAGCGCTGTTGTTGAACCAATTGGAGCAATTGCTGCTTTCTTCTTTGCAACATTTTTTGCCGATTTATTACCGTGGTTCTTAAGTTTTGCCGCCGGGGCAATGATGTACGTTGTAATTGAAGAACTTATTCCAGAAGCAAAACTTAGTGAAGATAATCATCTTGGCACATTTGCCGTTCTTGGCGGATTTGTTTTAATGATGGTTTTAGATTTATTACTTGGTTAGTTAGTTTAATTTTAAATATTGCAGGCGAATTGTATCACTAATCTTTTTGCTTGTTTTGAAACTAAATTTCTTAAATAGTTTATCACTCTCGTGATTTATCGTGTAGGCATAAATTGTTAGCGGACGTGCCTTGGTTTGAAGTTTCGAAATCACTACTTGCATCAAATTAGTGGCAACTTTTTTTCTTTGATATTTCTTGTTTACGGCGATTGAGATAACTAAATACGGGTTATTTGGCCTATTTACAATATCCTTACCTGTTATATTATCGTCATAAAGCAGCGGACTATTTTTAATTTTTTCTTCAAGCTCGTGCGAAACTGGAAAGAAACAGATGTAACCAATTAAATTATTTTCCGATTCATAACGATAAATAAACATTTCCGGATATGCTTCAAAACGTGGTTTAACAGTTAGGGTTGTACCTTGAAAACTTCGGGGATAAAGTGCGGCATCTAACGCCAAAACATCGCGGAGTAATTCTTCGTCATATTTTATTGATTGTAAATATATGCCCATTATTTTATTTTACCATCGGCAAGATTATAATCTTATTAATGTCATAAGTGTAATAAAAAAAGCTCTTATGGTTTAAGAGCTAATTAGTTTTTAAAGTTACTAATTAAATAACTGTAACTTGGAGTCCTTCAAGGACATTAAGTGTTTCGCGGTGTAATTTTTTGTCGTAACTATTAACGCCGCTTTTATAAACTTTAATTAACGCTTCTGGTAATGCGGTTTTTGCAAGAACAGCTTGGCTAACAATACAAATATTTGTTACTAAACCAACAAGAACAATTTCACTATAATTTTCTTTACTAATATCATTAGCAAATTCAAGTGAACCAAAAGCAATCTTTTCGTAAACTTTTTTAGCATCTTTTACGTATTCTGCAGGTTTGCCGTGGACATCATGTCCCGGTGTGCCTTTAATACAATGAATAATTGGTAAGTTGCGTCCTTCCTGCGTTTCCAAGTAGTTAGCGAAGTGCGTATCTTTCGTAAAAACGATGTCGTCTCCATTTGCCGTAAACTCTTCTAACAATTTAACGATCGTTGCTTCAACGTCTTTTGCATCGCTAAAACCAAGAGCACCAGTCACAAAGTCATTTTGATAATCAATGACAACAAGTAATTTCTTATCCATATTTTCCTCCTCATCATGGCGGAGAAAGAGGGATTTGAACCCTCGCGAGGATTGCTCCTCCTATCGGTTTTCGAGACCGACCCCTTCAGCCGCTTGGGTATTTCTCCGTGCCTTTAATTATAACAAATAAAACAATTAAAATACATTACAGCAATTAATTATAAACGACAAAAAAATCGATATCGTGTATAATATACACGGTATTTGATGTGGAAACGTTACGAGAAATTTTAAATAGCTACGGTATATATATCGCAATAATAGTGGCGATTGTTATTTTTATCATTGTTTTTACGACATTAACAATTAAATCAAACCGACGCTACAATGAACTTGAGAGTGAGACTTACACAAGCATTGCAACACCACGTATTTTCGCGCTGAACCTTAAAGAAAACAGCGTAATCTTTTTTAATCGCGGTAGTTATAACAAACGTCGTGAAGGAACACTTGATTTATTTTACCAACAATTTTCCGCGCGTGAAGTTAATCGACTCCAAAAGTGGATTAATGACATTTTAACAACTGACGATTATGAGAACTACTTTACAGTTGATGTTTTTGTAACGAAACTCAAACGCACCTTTAATTCGATTTTAATCGTAAAAGGGATCGACTTTACGAAAAAAACGATTCACCTTGAGTCATATTTATTTCATAATATCTTACCGCGGAAACAAGTTAATCCGCGCATTGCAAAGAAACAAAGAATTGGTGAAGCAAACCAATCACTTTTAGAAAAACTATTTAATAAACATGGCACTAAAGGCTTTGGTTATTTTGGTGCAATCAGTTTAGCAACGCGTAAATCTAAAAAGGAATACGACTTTAACGTTGAACCACACTTTTTATTTGTGCTAAAAGATATCGCCGCAACGTACAAAACAAAAGTCCGTTTTGTGAGCCATCATGCAAAAAATCAAGTCGGGATTTATTTTGTTCGTGAAATAAACTCGATGGAAGTTTATAATGTGATGCTCTTAATAAAAAAACAACTGGAAGCTTTTTTTGAACTTAACGGGGTCAACACTTATTCAGTTGCTTATGCGATTGCTGAAGCAAAAGAATTTAGTGACTTTGCGACGTTCGCACGCACAACATTTGAACTCAGTGATATTGCGCATCGTCGCGTTGAGAAGATGATTGTGTATAATCCGCGTGATAAAGCTCGCGACTTTAATTTAACGTACTTTAGAAATGAAATTTTAAAAATAATTAATGACAATAAATTCGGTGTTAATTTTCAACCATTCGTCGACGCACAAACGTCAGAAATATTCGGTTATATTGCGAGTTACACAGTAAATCACAACTTATTCAAAACATTTAATGAATTACAAGACTATGCACTTGTTACAAATTTAAATCAAAATCTCTTCCAAAAAACAATTGCAACAACGTTGACGGAATTTTATAATATGCGCCGCAACGAGAAACAGCATCTTTTCATCGCGTTTCCGCTTGACGAAGATTTAACCGCACTTAAAACATTTGAAGCTATAAGTTACGCACCACAAGTTAAAGTTGTTTTTACAATTGGCGAAGAAGAAGTTGCTAAAATGTACAAAAATAGTGATGAAGAAATCGGCGTTAAGCTTAAAGCAATCAGTCGCAAGACGCCGCTTGCGTTAATTATTCATGATACGGAGTTAACGCTGCCAAACGAACTTTATGCTCACTTTAAATACTTTATTGTTGATCACAAAATATTAAACAAAACGTTTAAGAATGAACGCGAGCGTCTATTCTTACTCGCTTCACTTGGGAAGTTAATGCGTCACAACGTACCAATTATTTTCCATGAATTAATGAAATGGAGTGAAATAGAATACTATATTCGGGCAGGTGCTGATTATGTTAGCAGCAACGAAATAAGTCGCGCGGATCCTAAACTTTTAAGTTTAGACAAGCGCAAAGCAATGCGGATTATTAATTTTTCAAAACGGAAAGGATAAAGATATGAAAAACGAAGCAATTACCCGACAAGAACATGATTTCGGTCAGTGGTACACTGATGTTTGTCGCAAGGCCGAGCTAATGGACTACAGTGATGTTAAAGGGTTTATAATTTACCGACCTTACGGCTATGCGATTTGGGAACACATTCAAAACTATTTAGATAAAGAGTTTAAAAAGACGGGGCATGAAAACGTCTATATGCCCCTGGTCATTCCTTCAAGTTTATTTCAAAAAGAAAAAGACCACATTGAAGGGTTCGCTCCGGAGACACTCGTGGCAACACATGGCGGTGGCCAAAAAATTGAAGATCCATTAATTATTCGCCCAACAAGTGAAGTGCTCTTTTGTGAACACTATGCGAAAATAATTAATTCACACCGTGATTTACCGAAAAAATATAATCAGTGGTGTAGTGTCGTCCGTTGGGAAAAAACAACACGGCCATTTTTACGCGGCAGTGAGTTTTTATGGCAAGAAGGTCATACTGTTCATGAAACAGAGCATGAAGCGCGTGAACACGCTCTAACGATGCTTAAAGTTTACGAAAAGATGGGTCGTGAACTACTTGCGATTCCGTTCTTAACCGGTTCAAAGACCGAAAACGAAAAGTTTGCCGGTGCTGAAGAAACGTACACAATTGAAGCTTTAATGCCTGATGGTAAAGCGCTGCAAAGTGGAACGACACATTACTTTGGCCAAAAATTTGCGGAAGTGTTCAACATTCAATATCAAGATAAACAAAATAAACTACAATACGCTTACCAAACAAGTTTTGGTGTTTCAACCCGACTTATCGGTAGTGTAATTATGGTTCACGGTGATGATAACGGCCTTAACTTGCCGCCAATGATTGCTCCAATTCAAGTCGTTGTTATTCCGATTCAACAACAACGCCCAGGTATTATCAGTAAAGCAAAACAATTAGTTGAGCGTCTAGAAGCAGTTGGTATCCGTGCAAAACTTGATGACTCAGATAAAACTCCAGGTTGGAAATTTAGCGAATATGAAATGAAAGGTGTGCCAATTCGCTTAGAATTTGGCCCACGTGATTTAGCTGCTGGAAAAATTGGTGGTGCGATCCGCTTTAACCGCGAGAAGTTTAGTTTAGATGATCAAGAGTTAGAACAAGAAATTGTTTTAAAACTCGAACAAATTCAAAAAGAAATGTATTTGAAAGCATTGACTTATTTAGAAGAACATACAACAACCGTTCATACAATTAGTGAATTAGAAAGTGCGCTGAATACAAAACTTGGCTATGCTAAAATGATGTGGAGCGGCGATCAAGAAGATTTAGATGTGCTGAAAGAAAAGTACGCTGCAACGGCCCGGGCCCTGCCATTTAATCAAACACATTTCAGTGATAAATGCCTTGTTAGTGGCAAAGACGCAAAGTATGTTGTCATTATTGCGAAAGCTTATTAACTTTTTTATTTACAAACTAACATTTAATATGTTATTATTTAGCAAGACGGAGTAGTACCCAAGTTGGTGAAGGGGCTTCCCTGCTAAGGAAGTAGGTCGGGTAACTGGCGCGTGAGTTCGAGTCTCACCTACTCCGCCATTCTTGCTAAAAATGATCCTCTAGTAGTAACGAGTAATCGTTCTTGTAAAGGGGGTCTTTTTTTATTCAAGTGACGGTAAAAAGCGCTTAGAAATAACAAAACCGATAAAATCAAAATAAACGAAATTAAAGTGAATTTATCAGAAAAATCATCTTTTTAAATCTAAAAATTACCTTTTTTAATAAAAACAACTAAAAATCGCCATTTTATGTGATTAATGCATTGTTTTCATGCTAAAATAAAAATGAATTTTTATGAGAGGCGGTTTCAACATGGTTTCATTACTTAATAACATTTATCGCAACTTAGCATTGATTAGTTTTTTCAGTCAAAAGGGCGATTTAGCGGAGTTTATTATCGTTACATTAATTATTGTAGTAACGAGTACTTTGCTTTTTATTATTTTGAAAAGATTGTGGCCGCGTATTATTTTAGTTGTCACTAGTTTACTCATTATTGTCGCAATTCTTTTTAAGTTAACAAATTTAGTAATTGTTACAAGTGTTATTTATATTTTGCTTGCTAACGTCTTTCTCTTTGGTAACATTACTGAAGTTCGCTGGATTATTTCAAATACTGCTTCAAAAAAAGATCGTCGTCGTGGTCAACGTAAATTCCGAAAAATTTATGATCAAGATTCAATGCTACTTCAAGTCCAAAATGCTGTACGCAGTTTAGCGAAAACAAGAACAGGGGCACTCATTACATTTGAACTCGGTACACCGCTTACAGAAGCGCTTAAAAACGGCACACCGATTAATGCACCGGTAACCGGTCCACTACTTACAACAATCTTTTATAAAGGTACAGCGCTTCATGATGGTGCTGTAGTTATTCGTGATGACGAAATTATTGCGGCAAGTGTTTACTTTACCCCATCGACGAAGCCACTACCGGGTAAAGTTGGTTCAAGGCACCGTGCTGCGCTCGGAATTAGCGAAGTGACCGATTCAGTTACTTTAGTTGTTAGTGAAGAAACTGGTCGTGTTTCGATCGCTTACAAAGGCGAATTAAGACGGATTGCAATTGAAGATGTACAAAAAGTAATTGCAGAGCATTTAGTGAAGGCTTAAAATGAAATACTTTGGCACAGACGGAATTCGTGGTAACGCTAAAGAGTTATTTACCTATGAATTAAGCTATCGGATTGGTTTTTTTCTTGGTCGTTACCAGAAGAGTAATAAACTTGTTGTCGGTTACGATACGCGCGAAAGTGGTCCGACAATTGCTAAGGCGATTATTGAAGGTGTAAAAGCTAGTGGTGGGGCGATTATTGACATTGCCGTTATTCCAACGCCAGCGATTGCCTATATCGTTCAAAAGCATGATTTTGATTATGGCATTATGATTAGTGCTTCACATAATCCATATGTTGATAACGGAATTAAAATCTTTGATCGGCAAGGTTATAAAATTAGTCCAATGGTTGAAAAAGAAATCGAACGTTTTATTGATGGCGAAATTAAACTTTATCCGCGTAAAGAAAAAGTAGCAGCGATACAATTATCGGCAACTAAATTACGTCAAGATTATATTAATTATTTACGTGAAAGTTTTATTAGTAAGCAAAAGTTTAATTTACTGATTGATGCTGCTAATGGCAGCGCAAGCGCAATCATTGATGAAGTACTCAGTGGATTCCCTGTCGAAGTCACATACATTAATAAAGAGCCAAACGGTGTTAACATTAATTTAAATGGCGGTTCAACGGATTTAACTGTCTTGCAAGATTTAATTAAAGCTGAACCCGGAAAATATGATTATGGAGTTGCTTTTGATGGCGACGCCGACCGTGTTTTATTTGTCGACGCTCAAGGTGAAGTGCTTGATGGTGATCACATTATGTTTTTACTAGGGAAGTATTATAAAGATAAAGGATTACTCCATCAAAACACTGTTGTTTTAACCTTAATGGCGAATTATGGTTTGTTTAAAGCACTCAAGCAACATGATATTAAAGCCGTTGTTACTGATGTTGGTGATAAATACATTCAACGAGAAATTATCAAAAATGATTATACAGTTGGCGGCGAACAGTCAGGCCATATCATTTTTAATAAAATCGTTAAGTCAGGTGACGGTATTTTCACAATGCTTGAGATTTTGAATATTTTAAGTGATGTCGGTGTCACGTTTAATGAATACACTCGAGATTTTAAGAAATATCCACAAATATTATTAAATATTGCGGTAAGTGATAAACAAAAAGTTTTAGGAAATGCCGAACTAGAAAAGGCAATGGCCGTTGTTCATGAAAAGCTCGATGATTCTGGTCGTCTCCTAGTTCGCGCGAGTGGAACAGAAAACTTGATCCGCGTTATGGTTGAAGCCCAAGATCAAGAAGTTGCGCATCGCTTAGCAACGGGAATTATTGAAGTAATTAAAAAGATTTAATTAAGCATCAGTTAAGTTAATAAAAAACCCGAGTTTTAACACTCGGGATTTTTAAATATTAATCCAACTAAAATCGTTTAGAGTGGCTTAAAGTCGTTTTTATAATTCCAAGCGTCAGCAATATAGTCGGCTTGGCCAATTTTTCCGTCGCCTTCAATGCCGAAGAAAACAGTAATTGGGTTACTACCTTCAATATATGTATCACTGTCAGCACTTGTAAAGTCAACTTGAATAAGTGTTGGAGTTTTAAATTTGTTTGGAACCGTTAAAAATTCAAGGAAGTCATCTTGGAAATCAAAGTTACCACTGTTGTAGTAGCCAGATTTTGAAGCGCTATCGGCGATTTCACTAAAGTAATCATAAACAGCGTTACGGGTTAAGAATGCTTCAAAAGCACTTTTTGCTTCGTTATCTTCAACGACCGTATCTTCTTTTTTCCAATCTTCGTCATCTCTTCGTTTGAGTTCTTCATCGGTGAAAATTGTTTTAAGTTTGAACGGCGCACCGTCCGGATTTAAGACATTTTCATTTTCCATTAAGTATTCAAAACCATCGCGAGCTGTGTCACAAGCACCACATTTATTATCGCTTTGGACAAAAGCAATTAAGAACTTGTCATCCGCTAAGGTTGTTGAACCTGGATTGTTAAGTTCATCATAAATATCTTTTACTAATTTTTGTGCATCACTTTCTTCCGCACCTTTAAGTGAAACTTGGTATTTTTTGTAAAAAGTATCAGGGCTATTGTGGCGATCACTAATGCCACGAATTCCATCAACGATTGAAGGGATTGAAAAGATAACCCCAAAAATCACACCAACGATAAGTAATGGTTGAACCCATGCCGTTTCACGAATCCAGCGCCAAACGGCGACAAAAAAGCGGCCAATCGGGCCAAATATTTTTCCCCAGATGCTTGGGCCACCACTTAAGCCCGCACTATTTCTATTTTTTCTCATATAAACGTAATCCCCCTCTATATTGTTAAGAGCAAGTTTAATAATATCATTGTCCCCTTTTCTTTTCAAGAAAAAGGTTAAAAAAAACGTTTATCAGCTAGCCATGTTATTATTTCCGTGCTACTTGTTGTTTGTATTTACAATTAAACTAACTTATAATCAAATAGCGAGGTGAATATGAAGAAGAAAAAGAGCATTTCCATAAAACAAATAAAAGAGATTTTTAAAAGGACAAAAGCCCGAACATTTTGGGAGCTGACATTTGTCACTTTAATGGTTATTTTAAGTGCTTTTACATTCGCCCTTTCTTTTCGTTTATTTATTGCCCCAACAGTATTGCAAGAAAATCAAATCGGTTTTGTTAGTGGCGGCGTAAGTGGGCTTAGTCAAAACGTTGTCAAGTTAATTTATGATATTTTTGGCGTTAAAAGTCTTAACCCTTCAACGCTGCAATCAATTTTATATTTTATTCTTAATATTCCGGTCTTTTTCCTTGGGTGGCGAAAAATCGGTAAACGCTTTACGATTTTCTCGATTTTAAATGTTTTTCTTGCCTCATTCTTTATTTTTATTATCCCGGAATCATGGGAAAACGCCGTTATTTATGATTCGCAATTAACGCGAACACTTTATGCGGGTATTTTATCGGGCTTTAGTGGTGCGATTGCTTTCAAAGCAAACGTCAGTAGTGGTGGTATGGATGTTGTTGCGTATTACTTTGCGAACCGACGGAGTGAAGGTGTTGGTAAGTACACTGTTACTTTCAACGTATTCGTCGTTGCGCTTTATTTTATTTTAACGCTTATTGAACCAACTGCGGAAGTTGGTGGTGTTGCTAACCTTAATATTGCAATTACGAGCTTTATTTCTAGTGTTACTTATTTAGTGATGGCTGGGTTCGTGATTGACTTGATGCATGTTCGTAATAAAAAGTCGCAAGTTCAAGTAATTACGAACAAACCAGAACTTGCTAAAATATTAATTACAAACTTCCCCCATGGTGCGACAACAATTAAAGGTGTTGGTGTTTATTCAAACAATGAAAAAACGATTATTTACATGACTGTTTCAGTGACAGAAGTAAATGACGTTGTTAATTTAATTATGGAAGTTGATGAAGGCGCCTTTATTAATGTTACTGATGTGCGCCAAGTATTTGGTAAATTTTACATTCGACCAATTAAATAATTTATGATCTTTACGTATTTCTAATCGCGTCAATTGGCCGCTTTTTACTAATACGTAAAACGGGGATTACACTCGATAAATACGCGATAACAAGTGCAACAACAAGTAATAAAGCAATTTGGCGAATACCAAAATGAAGCAATGTAATAACTAGACCAATATCGTTGCGAATAATGTTGTTAATCCCCACGACAGCAAGGGAAACAAGGACAACGCTAATGATAAAGTCAACAAGCGCAATTACTGTAGCTTCCATCACAAAGATTGTAGCGACATCATTCCCCCGTGCACCAATCGCCCGTAAAATCCCAATTTCTTGTTTTTTATGAATTACACTTAGAGTGATGAAGTTCATAAGTAGTAATGCTGCAAAAACGGCAAAACCAATCGCTAGACCAATTAACACTTTATTAATAATTCCAAATATTTCAACTACAGTATCAATTGTTTGGGCAACTTCATTAACAAGGCGGTAATTAAAATCATCTTTTAATAATTTAAAATGAAGATTAACTAGTTTTTTAATTGCACCTCGCTCTGTCGTCATTTTCGAAATAGCAAAATCATAGCCACTATTTAAGTAAATTGGGAATTCATCTAGTGTATCACTATGGAAGAAAGATAGCCCATAATTGTTGTAAGAACTTAGTAAATCAAGGCTAATCCCGACAATGTTATATTGTTCTAAACTTATTACTTCCTCTTTGGACATCGGGCCTTTTGTCGTTTTAATAAGTGCTTTTTCACCACCATAGGTTTCAATGAGAATTGGTTTAAAGATTTCTTCTACGTAATATTTTCCGGGACGCTCTGGTTCGTATTTATTTGTTAAGTAGAGCGGTGGAATATCGAAATTACCTAAAAGATCGTAAACGTAATAACCGGCAAAATATTCGATTTGATTTTCAATATCAATAATTAATTCACCATATTTGTCAGCCATATAATTTAAAATAATTGGATGTTTAGTTGCGTCATTAATATATATATTCGTAACTTCATCAAGAAAATCACTGTAAACGTAATAAAAATCATTTTCCGAGCGGTTATAGAAGTAACTGTAATGGGCGATGACATCGCGAGTTCCTAACTCATTAATTTGTTTGTTTTCAAGAAAAACAATATCTTCACGCTCACTAAATGCACTAAAGCGATTTATTTCGAGGATATATTCGTACGTATTATCGCCCTCAACTTCAGTTTCACTATAATAAATAGCGTGGTCTGGTAAAACTTGATATCGCGTGTTTTCGGCAATTAAAGCATCTTTTTTTGTTTCATTAATGAAAATTACGTTATGTGGGGAATACTTCAAATCATCTTGGAAGTTTAAATACATTTTATAATCTTCAAAATCATGAAACTGCGTGATTTCTAAAAATTCAGCATAATCTTCCTTATCAAAACCCGTATCGACAACACCGACGACTGTATAACTTTCATCTTCAGAAACATAGATTTTTTTACCAAGCATGTCATTTGGTTTTGTTATGAGAAATGTAGCGTTAGTTACGTAATCCTTATAGCCTAATTTTTCAAACTGCCCAAACGTATAGTTTGTAATCATAATTTCGTCAACAGTAGCGGGAAAACGCGAGTTTTCAAGCAGTCTAAAGCCGAATCGGTTAAAATCTCCTAGGTTTAGTTGTAAAGCTGCTTCGGGAACTAAATGATAGAAAGCATGTTCGTCGCGGACGTTTTCCACAAAATTGCTTGATAAATGGAAATCAAAATCGAGAAGGGGGACGAAGTTAAAAGCCGAGTCAACATTATTTAATAAACTAATATCTTCATCGTTGAGACTCACATCATTGTAACTATTTAGCCCGGCTTGCTTAACAATAGCGGCATACTCTACATCAGTATCAATTAATGAATCAATCATTGCCGTCCTTTTATCAAAGGCCGCCATCGTGTCGGAAATACCAAACATTGAAAATGAAAGTGAAGCTAAAACAATTGAAAAAGCAAGACGAACCTTTTTATGCTTAAGTGCGCTTGTCCCCATTTTCAAAGATGAAAGAAAAGGAAGTCGTGACTTAATAAAAGTAACTTCTTTGCGCGGTTTTGTTTCTTTTGGGGCAACTGTTTCGATAAACGCATGGTCACTCCCAGTCGTAATTAAAAGTTCATTATTTTCTTTTTGGCGTAAATATTCATTAATTGCGTCTAAGTCTTTAGCAGTTAAAGTGTATTTGGGGCGTACTTTAATACCTTCAGTAGTGAAAGTTAAGTTTTCTTCCCCTTTTTCTTGAACAGCAACCTTTGTTACATCACGAATTATTTTTCCATCTTGAAATTCAATAATCCGGTCACCATAAGTTTCTGCAAAGTCCCTATCGTGGCTTACGACAATGACGAGTCGCTCTTGTGCGAGTTTTGCTAATGTTTTAAATAACTGTTTGCCGGTTTCACTATCAAGCGCACCAGTTGGTTCGTCGGCCATAATAATGTCCGGATTTTTCACTAATGCGCGTGCAATCGCAACACGTTGCTTTTGCCCACCAGATAATGTGTTTGGTTTGCGGCTACCTAAACCAGATAATTCAAAAAGATCAAGCATTTCATTAATTGCTTGTTCCGTCACCTTTTTGCCTTGTAATTCAAGTGCAATACCAATGTTTTGACTAACAGTAAAGTCATCAAGAACGTTATACTCTTGAAAAATAAACCCGACCATTGTGTTGCGGTAACTATCAAATTCACTTTGCTTAAAGTCGAGCGTGCTTTTACCACTAATTAGTAGTTCACCCGCGGTATACTTGTCGAGACCACCAATAACATTAAGTAAAGTTGATTTCCCTGAACCACTTTTTCCAAGGACAAAAACCATCCCTTTGTCCGCAAACTTCAAGGAGACGTTATCAAGTGCTTTGACCGTTGGTCCATTCTTTTGTTCGTAGTAACGGCTAATCTTTTTTAGTTCTAACATATTTTTTACTCCTTAAGCGACACTTCCATGTCGACTCCGTATTCTTTTGTTCGTAAAGCGGCTAAACTTTGTTCGACGCTTGCTTTGATGGCAAGGTTAATATCATCTTCAGGTATATTTAACAGTTTTGCCCCAAGGTCAGGACTTATAAATTGTTTACTACATTGCATTGGGCCGAATTTCCGTAAATTTAACCCACCTTCGAAACCTGCGCGCTTTTCTTTCCGCGCCATCGCTTTTAGAACAAGCTTAAAAATAAAGTTCGGCAATGTTATTATTTTTTTATTTGGCGTTCCCATATACTTATGGAAAATTTTGAAAAGCTCCCGCCACGTTAAGTTAGCAGTCGCAAGTGGATAAACATTACTTTGTTCTTGCCGTGTTGCATTAAAAATAGCATGGCCAACTTGTTTTGACGTAATAAGTGCTGTGCCCCCTTTACTAAAGAAAGTTGCCGGTTTCATTTTCTTAATCATCTCAAGTAGAAAAACCCAAACTGGCTTTCTTCCTGGCTGCGTCCCGAAAATATAAGGTAATTCTAAAACAGACACATGAAAAGTATCAGTTTGGTGACTTAAGGCCATTTCAAGCTGGTTTTGCCGGCTTTTAATGTAAGGATGGTTTTCAGTTAAGTTTAATTCGGGCCGTGTTTTAACGAAGTAAGTGAAGTAAGAACCTAAAATAACCGCATGCTTTACTTGATTTTTTTTGGCAAATTTAAGTAAGCGTTCAAGTGGTGTAACATTAAATTTTTCGAAAAAGTCATATGCTGGCGGAGCGACTTTAACGCGCTCATCAACACCAGCGGCAAAAACAAAGTAATCAATATCACGAAAAACTTGATCAAGCTTTTCATCACTTATCGTTAAGTAATTTTCAAAAATGAGTTCGACACGCGGGTCTTTTTTATAACCTTTAGGTAATGCGGGCAAGCTTAAACCGCGAACTGTATCGCCATTTTCAAGAAAGACTTTACACGCTTCGCTGCCGAGCAGACCGGTCACGCCAATAATTAAAACGTTCATATGCCTCTTAATTTTACACTATCTGTTTGAAGTGTAATACATTATATTTAAATTTGCTGTTTGCAACATACTTTATTTAAAAATGGCGGAGAAAGAGGGATTCGAACCCTCGCACCTTTTGACAGGTCTACTAGCTTTCCAAGCCAGCCCCTTCAGCCACTTGGGTATTTCTCCAATGCCTTAACTATTATAACAACACTAGCGCAGTTTGTCATTATTATTTCTTTTCACAAGTAGCGGTTTTAATTGAACAACAGCTAAAGTTACAAAGTACGGTACGAAGAGTTGGAAGACAAAAAAGAAAATTTGAAATAATGGCACACTTAACTCATAAATTTTATTTAAAATATTGATTGCAATCGGAAACTCAAGAAACATCATATTAATGTTCAGTAGTTTGTTAAGAATAAGTGCCGGAATCATAAAGACAAGACTAAAAGCTAAGTAATAAATAAAATCATCTTTTTTAAATGAATATATTTTATGATAAACAATTAAAATCACCGTTAATACTAAAAACGTATGGAACATAATTGAATAAATTGATAAAAAGTGAAAGGCAGGGTAATAAATTAATGAACTCGAAGGGTAACTTAAAAACGCAAGTCCGGCAATCCCCCCACCCCAAAGAAGCCAAGCGAAACTCGCCCGCTGTACTTTGTTTTTACCGAAACTTATGCCCCATAAGGCATAAATATAAAGGGAACAATAGTATAAAGGTAAATAATGATTTAAACCTGCGGTCGTAAAACCATACATCGCAATATTCCAAATAATCTTAAACAGTTCTAACGCGGTAATAACGATTGTAATAACTTTTAATGTAGTAATAACTTTTTCTTTTTTTACGTTTTTAAGCAAGAAAAAAATTGCGATAGCAATTGCCAGAAAAATGAAGAGTAAGATGAAGTGGCCGACTGAATACATCCCCGCGGGACTATATTCGCCTTGTTTAGTAAACATTGTGTTTTCTCCTCTTTTAATCTTAACATAATAATGTTAAGAAAGTGGTAAAATAAGAGTGGTTATGATTAAGAAAGAATTCATTATTACAGCGCAAGATGCTAATCAGCGGTTAGACAAATATTTAGCAAAAATTCTCAACGCCGCTCCGCGGAGTTTCATCTATAAACTAATTCGTAAAAATGATATTAAAGTTAATCATAAAAAAACGGCCGTAAATTACATTGTTCGTAACGGTGATATTGTTACTGTTTTTTTAACTGAAGAACAAGAAGAAACATTTATTTCGGCGTATCACTTTGTATATATTCATGAAAAGCCCCTAATTATTTATGAAGATGAAAATATTATCGTTCTTAATAAAGCACAGGGAATCCCTGTTCACCAAACAAATAAAATTAAAGAGCGAACATTAACAAATATTGTCTTATCCTATCTTTTTGATCAAGGTGATTTTGATCCGGAAAAACGCGGTTATATTCCAAGTCCAGTTGCCCGGATTGACCAAGAAACAACTGGTGTTGTTATTTTTGCGAAAAAACAAAGTGTACACCAGCAGTTAGCAGCAGCCTTTCGGAGTGAAAAAGAAGTCATTCGCGAGTATCACTTACTAGTTTATGGTATATTAGTTAAGGATGAAGATGTAATCAACCTTTCTTTAAGAAAGAAAGTGAGCGTTGTTTATCCTGATAAGACCGGTTTACGGTCGCTAACAAAATACAAAGTACTACAAAGGTACAATAAAAAAACACTAGTTGAAGCAACACTTATCACTGGACGTTCAAACCAAATCCGTGTACATTTTGCCGCGCTTGGTTATCCGCTTGTTGGTGATACAAAGTATGGTGTGGAAAACGACACAAACAGGTTAGCACTTAATGCATACAAATTAGTATTTACTAATTTAAAACCACCGCTTGCTTATTTAAACGGGAAAGAGTTCATTGCCAATAATGAATTTATAAATATAAACCTTGAGGAGTAGAAGATGAGAGATATACAAAAACTATATGAAGCATGGCTTAGTCATGAAGAAATGCCAAAAGACTTAAAAAAAGAACTGAAGGCGATGAAAGGTAAAGCAATTGAAGACGCTTTTTTCCAAGATTTACAATTTGGTACCGCTGGAATGCGGGGCATTCTTGGTCCAGGCACGAACCGTATTAATATATTTACAATTCGCCGCGCTGCCCTTGCCTTTGGTAAATACTTAATCAAAGCATATCCTGATGCCCAAAAACGTGGCGTCGTAATTGCTTATGATAATCGTCATAAAAATACAGAGTTAATGATTGAAACTTCACGAACATTGCGTAGTATCGGTATTCGTACGTGTATTTTCGATGAACTTAAGCCAACACCACTTTTAAGTTTTGCTGTTCGTCATCTTAATTGTATAGGTGGCGTGATGATTACTGCGTCGCACAATCCGAAAAATTATAACGGCTTCAAAGTTTACGATGATACTGGTTCACAATTAACACCAGAAAAAGTTGATTTAATTTTAAAAGAATTTAAAGAATTACCTGAACTTTTAGATATTAAAGTTACGGCACCGACAAACGGTTATGCACTACTTAGTGATGACACTGAAGAAACTTACTTCAAAAATGTGCTTGATATTCAGATTAATCCAAATTTAGACCGTAAAGGTTATCGGATTGTATTCTCCCCGCAGCACGGTGCTGGTGCAAAGCTTGGTATGCGTGCACTTAATGTCATTGGTTACGATGTCATTAAAGTACTCGACCAAATGGAGCCTAATCCAAACTTCCCAAACACGAAAAGTCCGAATCCTGAAGATAAAGCTGCCTACATTGAAGCAATTAAAAATGCCCGTGCTCATGGTGCCCACCTTATTATTACGACTGACCCGGATGCTGATCGTCTTGGTTTAGCGTATCGCAATAAAAAAGGTAGCTTTTCTTATTTAACTGGTAATGAAGGCGGGGCCCTTCTAATTGATTATATTTTGAAACATAAAAAAGAACGCGGTGAACTACATCAAGATAGTTATTTATATACAACAATTGTTACAAGTACACTTGGTTCAAAAATCGCCGAAAGCTACGGTGTAAATGTTAAAGAGTTTTTAACCGGTTTTAAATTTATCGGAACACAAATCGCACTTGATGATTTAAATAAAGTAGACCGTTTTGTTTTTGGTTATGAAGAAAGTTATGGCTGTTTAGTCGCGCCATTTGTTCGTGATAAAGATGCTATCCAAGCGCTTGTCCTTTATAGTGAGATGGCGTTATATCATCATTTAGCCGGTAAAACACTTGATGTTGTGCTTGAAGAACTTGCCGTAAAACACGGCTACCATCATGATGTTACAAAGTCTTACGAATTTATTGGGGCCGCTGGGCAAGCAAAGTTACAAGCGATATTATCAAACTTGCGGAATAATGCCCCAACATCACTCGGCGGCTTGAAAGTCGTGCAGTATGATGACTATTTAGTTAGTAAACGTTATATTAATGGTAAGGAAGAAGAGTTAACACTACCTGAAAGCGATGTATTGCGCTTTTATTTAGAAGGTGGCTCAACAGTTTCAATTCGCCCAAGTGGTACTGAACCAAAATGTAAAATTTATTACGGTATCATCAGCGAAAACAAAAAAAGTGCCGAAGCACTCCTTAAACCAATCGATGAACAATTAGCGAAACTATTTACGTAATATTTTCTTAATTGGAGCGATTAACCCATCATTATTGTTGTCTTTTCGCGTAATAACACTTGCAATGGAGCGTAATTCACGCGCTCCATTTTTCATTAAGATGCTGTGTCCGGCCCATTTTAACATTTCCGTATCATTAAAATAATCACCACAAGCAATAACGTTTTCGCGCTTAATCCCAAGCAAATTAGCCGCATGCTCAACACCATCTTTTTTTGTACCATGGTCTTGATAAAGTTCAGCGTATGGTAAAGTACCCCAAAAGCGAATTTTGTAGTCAGAGTTTTTCTTCACTACTTCCTGAACAAGTTTCCGTGTTTTCGCGTCAATCCGTTTAAAGAGAAAAATCAAAGTGAGTGGATCTTCATTAATATTTAAAAATGGGTCGCCATAAACGATGTTCCCGCGATCATTCCAAAAGAAAGTATTTAGTTCATCATCTTCATAAAGTAAATAAACCGTATTTTCTGTTTCAATCATTAAATTTTCAAAGATTTCATAACCAAGTTCAGCAACAATTGCTTGTAAAACGTTTCGATCAAATGTAATCGCATGTGTCAGAAAGTCTTCTTCATGGGGATTGCTAATTAAAACACCGTTATGTGTAACGAGTGGCGCTTTTACATCAAGTTGCTTTTGAAATTCAAAAGCTGCACGTAAAGGCCGGCCTGTTGCAATGACAATATGGTGACCTTCTTTATCGAGTTTATTAAAAAAAGCGCGCGTTTTCGGGGTGATTGTTTTTTCATCCGTTAAAAGCGTGCCATCTAAGTCAAGGGCAATTAAATATTTTTGTTTCATTTTAAGCCAACCGCCTTTTTAACTCTCTCTAAAGTAATGGCGGCGACTTGTGTAGCCTTTTTAGCTCCTTCTTGCAGTACTTTATCAACAAGATCAGAATTTAATAATTCATTAACACGAGCTTGGAATGGTTCAAGTTCGGCAATAACGACATCAGCGACCGCCTTTTTAAAGTCACCGTACCGTGAAGATTTAAAAGTTTCTTCAGCAGCGGCAATTGTAATGTTACTAAGCGCGGCATAAATCGTTAATAAGTTAGTAATGCCAGGTTTATTATCTTTATCAGCATAAACTTTATCCCCGGAATCAGTAACTGCACTCATAATTTTCTTCCGCATTGCAGCGGGTGAATCAGTTAAATAAATTTCGCCTTTACCGCTTTCGCTTTTGCTCATTTTTTTAGTTGGTTCACTAAGGGACATAATTCGCTGGCCAACTTTCGCAATAACAGGGGTAGGAACCGTTAAAACATCACCATAACGATTATTAAAACGAATCGCTAAGTCGCGCGTTATTTCAATATGTTGCTTTTGGTCGTCACCAACCGGAATTTTCTTCGCGTCATAAAGTAAAATATCGCTCGCCATTAAAACGGGATACGTAAAAAGGCCCAGCCCAATTGCGTTATGATCTTGATTTGCCGCCTGGTCTTTAAACTGGGTCATTCGGTTTAGTTCACCAAGGTATAAATAGTTTTGTAAAATTGCATTAAGTTCGGCATGCGCACTAACATCACTTTGTTTAAAAATCGTTACTTTGTCCGGGTTTAAGCCGGCTGCTAAGTAAAACGCAGTGATAAGTTTTGTGTTGTTACGTAATTCTTCAGGATCAATTGGCAACGTTAAAGCATGTAAATCAGCAATAAAAATAAACATTTCATTTTCGGCTTGAAAAGACTCGAAATTACGGAGCGCGCCGATATAATTACCGAGTGTTAACGTGCCTGTTGGTTTGATTCCACTTACTATTCGCATTTTGATTACCTTTGTAGATTATAAATAAAAAGCGGCGTTTAGTCAATGTAACTGAAGGTAATCGTTAATATTCGCACTTTTAATCGGCAAAAAACGAAATTTTGGTATTGATATCTTGTTTTAGATGCGATAAGATAGTTAACGGAACAAGGAGGTTAAGATGATTAAGATATACACATCACCAAGTTGTTCATCTTGTCGAAAAGTAAAACAATGGTTTGATGAACAACAAATACCATATGAAGAACATAATATATTCGCTTCAACGTTAGGTGAAGACGAATTGAAAGAAATATTATTCAAATCAGAAAACGGCACGGAAGATATTATTTCAACGCGGAGTAAAGTTATAAAGGAAAAGAATATCGATATTAATAGCTTAACGATGAATGAAGTAGTCGCGTTTATTCGGGAAAATCCATCCGTACTTAAGCGGCCAATTATGGTTGATACAAATCGGATTCAAGTTGGTTACAACTCTGAAGAAATAATGACGTTTATTCCTCGTGAACGCCGTAATCTAATGGATGATATGTTTATGGAAAAGCCGCGTCGTGCTAAACGTGAAGTTTGTGAAGGCGACGATTGCGATATTTAACGTAAAGTTAATTAATTAAGACTTAAGAGCCTTAAAGGCTCTTTTTTGTTTGCTTTCAAAGTTCTCAACAAAGGGAAAACCGATTTCTTCGCAGATTTTTGCAAGTGTTTCCCGGGCTTGGCGTAATGAAGTTGCTTCCATTTCAAGTTCAAAATCTTGTTTGTCACTATAACGGTTTTCGTCAATTGCGAGTTTATGTTCACCGTAATTAACTTCAATCCGGAGCGTTGATAAACTAGCAAGAATCTCGAGTTTTTCAATTTTGACGTATAAGCTATCAAGAAAATCGTAAATAGAGCCAGTTGGGAAGACATTTTCTTTTCTCAGCGCTAAAAATTGTTCTTTCGTTAGTATTTGCGTTTTCTCAAGTAAACCTTCAGCCATTGGCAGCTTAAGCGTCATTAAGTAACCGTTAAGTTTGCGGATTCTTAAACTTAAGCCAAGGTTGCGTAGTGCTAAATCATTTGTATCGATATAGTAGTTTTTTTGAATAAATCCGTCAGAGACGTCAAGATCAAAATGTCGTAATGTTTGTTGGTATTGGGGGTATGATAATAAAGTTTTTACTTCAATCTCTAAATTTGTGGCCATAAAGCTATCTCCTTATACGAATATGATACAATAATATTAGTCTTTTATAAAGTTATGAGTATGAAATTTAACATTGTAATTCGGAATGACAAACAAAGTGAAAACGTAAGCAAAGAGCTTAACGACTTACTTTTACATAACAGTTTTACACGTGATGAAGTTAACCCGGACTTTGTCTTTTGTGTTGGTGGTGACGGAACTTTTTTAAAAGCCGTTCATCTTTATAAAACGAAACTTAAGCGGATTAGTTTTATCGGCATTCATACCGGATCACTTGGTTACTTTGCTGATTTTGGTCGTGAGCATTTAAACGAATTAATTAGTGATATCATCGAACAAAACATTATCACTCGGAAGTACCGGCTCGTTGAAGCGCACGTAACCCAAGCAGAAAGAACGCGTAAATTTTACGCAGTTAACGAAGTTAAAGTTGAAAATGTTCATCACACACTAGTGCTAGATGTTTATTTAAATGGCCGTCTTTTAGAAAATTATCGTGGTAACGGTGTACTTGTTTGTAGCCAACTCGGCAGTACTGGTTACAATAAAAGCATTGGCGGCAGTTTAATTAGACGCAATTTAGAACTATTACAATACACAAAAATTGCCCCAATTAGCAATAGTGTTTACCGCCCCTTAATTAATTCGCTGATTTTAAGCGATAAGGATGAACTTGTTTTTAAAGGTCATAACGCGTTTACTTATTTTGGTTACGATAGTCTTACAAAAAAGCTAAAAGATGTCCCTTTCGCAATTAGTGTAAAACTAAGTAAGAAAAAAGTAACAATTGTCCATAGTAAAAAACGCCATTACACAAATATAATTCGCGAGGCATTTTTAAAGTAAATTATGACATTTAGTGAATTTTTAGAACAATACGCATTATTAATTTCCGCGCTCGTTGCAGCGGTAATTTTAGTTCTTATTATTTTATTCTTAGTTTTACCGAAACTCAGTAAAAAAACTCGAGAAGTAGAAGTGCTCACGGAAGACGAAAATGCGGTAATTATCAACGCTCTTGGTGGCAGTGAAAACATTATTGAAATATCAAGTCAAGGTTCACGCGTAACGGTGACGCTTAAAGATCAAACAAAGTTTGATGAAGAAACTTTAAAAAAGCACGGCGTTAGCCGTACTATTATTATGGAAGAAAAAATTATTTTACTCGTTTCCGAAACACTAGCGACTAATTTAAATAAACTTCGCTAAGTCTTCAACGGGTAATCCCATCACATTAAAATAGCTACCATTAATTTTCTTGACAAGATTAAACTCTTCGTCTTGGATACCGTAAGCTCCCGCTTTATCAAAAGGGGAGCCGCTCTTTATATATGCATCAATCACTGCATCAGTTAACTCATTAAAATAAACTTCAGTGACGACATTACGATTAACTTCGCGGCGTGGGCCAATTAATGTATAACCACTAATAACATGGTGCTTTTTACCACTTAATTGACGGAGCATTTTTTTTGCATCTGCTGCATCCTTTGGTTTGCCGAGTAGTTCACCATCAACAACAACGATTGTATCGCATGCTAAAACGGTTGCGTCCGGATAGTTTTGAAAGATGGCATACGCTTTAAATTTGCTCGTGATCTTTGCCGTATCACTTGGAATACTTGTTGAAATTTCTTCATCAATATCAGGAACAATAATTGTAAATTCCGGGACGAGTTTTTTAAGTAACTCATGACGACGGGGTGATTTTGACGCTAAAATAAACATTATTCGTTCCGATCCATAATTACGGGAATAACCATCGGTTTACGGCCGGTTTTGCTTAAAAAGAGTGGTTCCAACTCATCTTTAACAACTCGTTTGATTTCTCCAAATGTTGTTGTTTTACTCGCAAATAGCGTGTTTAATACGGTGTTTATATGTTTTTCTGCACTTGGTAGTAAGTTTGAAACGTTATAACTAATAAAGCCACGCGAATAAAGTTCAATTGGTCCGAGTAAGCGATTGTTTTTCGCATCAACACTAATTAAAACACTAACCATTCCATCGTTATTTAATTGACGACGGTCATCGAGTACTGACTTCGACATCCCCGCGCTGCTGTTACCATCTAAATAAACATCTTCAACAGGAATTCTTTTTCCGCGTGTTACTTTACCATTGCGGAGTTCTAAAACATCACCATTTTGAAGTACGAATGAATTTTCTAATGGGACACCGACCTTTTCGGCAAGGTCAGCATGTAATTTAAGCATTCTAAATTCGCCATGCATCGGCATGAAATATTTTGGACGAACAAGCCGGAGCATAAGCTTTAATTCTTCTTGCGAAGGGTGGCCGGAGCTATGAATATTGCGTAAAATTGAGTTCGTTAACACTGTCGCACCTAAGCGAGTTAGCTGGTTCACGATTTTATCAATGCCGACACTATTACCAGGAATTGGTGAACTAGAGAACACAACTGTATCGCCAGGAATAATACTAATATCTTTATGTGAACCATCGGCGATCCGTGATAACGCAGCGAGTGGTTCGCCTTGTGAACCAGTACAAATAATCACTAATTCACTCGGTTTATAAAGACCAACTTTATTTGTTTCAACGATTGAAGCGTCGGCAATTTTAATATGGCCGAGTTCACGAGAAGCGCGAATTGCGCGCTCCATTGAACTACCAACAATTACTACTTTACGTTTAAAGTTTACTGTTGCCTCAACAACTTGTTGAATGCGGCTAATGTTACTCGAAAATGTAGACACGATTAAGCGGCCGCTTGCATTAGCGAAAATTTCATTAATTGCGGTAATAACTGTTCTTTCACTAGGTGTATAGCCAGGTTGTTCAGCATTTGTCGAGTCACTTAAAAATAAATCAACACCTTTGTTGCCAAGTTCGGCAATTTTGCCTAGCTCCATATGGCGACCAATCGGCGTGAAGTCAACTTTAAAGTCTCCTGTACTAACGATGCGGCCATGCGGTGTTTCAACTGCGTAACCATAACAATCAGGAATACTATGGGTGACTGCAAAAAATGTAATTTGCATTTTATCAATATTAATCACCGTGTCGCTGTCGTATTCAACGATATTAACCGGTGTTTTAATCCGCATTAATTGAAGTTTATAACGAATGAGTTGCGCGGCAAGTGGCGGCGCGTAAATAATCGGAATGTGCACACTTTGAATTAAGAAAGGGATCGCTCCGATATGGTCTTCGTGACCATGGGTAATGACTAGGGCTTTAATTTTTCGTGAATTCGTCACAAGATGACTAAAATCCGGGATTACATAATCGATTCCGGGTAATCCTTGTTCAGGAAAAAGAACACCAGCATCGAAGATGACTAAGCTCTTTTCATCTTCAATAACATACATATTTTTACCGACTTCACCGAGCCCACCTAAAGCATAAACGGAAACCGGCATTGAAAACTTCGAAGTTTCATTCATAATGTTCACCTCAATTATAAATTATTTTGACAACGTTATTTATATTTTAAAGGAAAATATACTCTTTGTAAACGCAAAACGTTAATAGTTACAAAATATCCGCTTCCGGATACTTAATTTCATTATTGTCATCAATTCGATCATAAAACATAATTCCGTTTAAATGATCGATTTCATGTTGTAAAACAATTGCTTCAAGCCCATCGGCAATAATTTCCACGTTCTTTTTTTGCAGCACATCATACCCGCTAACAGTAACTTCAGCGTGACGGTACACATGACCTTCAATATATTCATCGACGGAAAGACAGCCTTCGCCTGCTTTTAAATACGCCCGCTTCACTGAAGCGCGCTTAATTTGCGGATTAATTAAGACATGTGTCTTCGTTTCTTCATCAGTAAGTGGAAGATGAATGACGACAATCCGTTTACTTTCGCCAACTTGCGGTGCTGCAAGACCAACACCAGAACGGATATTATGCTCTTCAGCGTATTCAGCATCTTGACTCTTAACGATGTATTCAAGCATTTTTAAAGCAAGCTTTTCATCTTGTTCAGCAAGCGGAAAACTAACGGCTTCCGCCCGTGCTCGTAAAATTGGATGTGGATCTTTAACTATTTCTAACATATTTGCTTTGTTATTCTACCATAACTAAGAAAAAAGTGCCGTATTTAAATATAAAATTTATATTTAGTATAATAAAGCTATGGATGAAAAAATAATTAAGTATGCGTATCGTTTAAAAAAAGTGCTCGATGAGCATGAAGAAGTTATTAAACTTAATGAAATTGAAGTTTTACTTAATGAAAACGCCGAAGTAAAAGCACTGCAAAGTGCAGTTTTAGATGCACTTGAAAAGTTAAGCGAAGCAAACGAATATAGTTACCTTGTCGCGGAACAAAAAGCAGCAAGAAAAGTATTACATTTAGCAAAGCTAAAGCGTGATGAAAACCCGTTAATTCAAAAGTATTTAAAGCAGTACCAAAAAGTTAAAAAACTTTACGATCAAATTAATCAAGAAATCTTTGATCCGTTTTGTGAAAGTGACGGTGTAACGTGTCGCGTCAAATAAGAGTAATTGCTGGAAAGTATCGTGGCCAACAATTAATTGCCCCACAAGCAAAGGCAGTACGAATTACAAAGGAACGGGCTAAAGAAGCGGTTTTTTCTGCGCTTTCTCGTTACATTAATGGCCGTAATGTTTTAGATTTGTTTGCCGGAAGTGGCAGTTTAGGGATTGAAAGTTTATCGCGTGGCGCGCACAGTTGTATTTTTAATGAAATTGATTTCAAAACATTTCAAAATTTAAAAACAAACACAAATTTCATCACCGAAGAAATTTCTTTACATTGTAAAGATTATCGCGAAACTTTAGAGTTAATCCCGAAAAACAGCATTAGTTTAGTATTTTTAGATCCGCCTTATAGTTACGAAATGGCCGAGATATTAACTGAAGTAATGGCGGCGAACATTTTAACAAATGACGCAATTATAGTTTGTGAAACAAACGAAAAATTTAATTTTGTTACAATAAATGAAGAAGTAAAGCATTACCGCTATGGTAATACACATATAACAATTATTTGGAGGGAAAAATGAGAAAAGTCGCAGTATATCCAGGAAGTTTTGATCCGATTACAAAAGGACACATTAATATTATTGAACGAGTATGCAAACTTTTTGATCAAGTGATTGTTTTAATCGCCGAAAACCCCCAGAAAAAAACGACATTTACTGTTAGTGAACGTGAAACAATGATTGCGACGATTTTTCAAAGTTTCCCGAATGTTAAAGTCGACCACACGAGTGGGTTAACGCTTGATTATGTCCGCGAAAATAACGCTGATGTTTTAGTTCGTGGCTTAAGAGCGGCAACAGACTTTGAATATGAATTTCAAATTATGAGTGCTAATCGCATTATTGCTCCCGAAATTGAAACAATCTTTTTAATGACGAGCAATGAGTATACATTTGTATCAAGTAGTATCGTCAAGGAAATATTTTTCGGCGGTGCTGATGTCAGCACTTTAGTGCCAAAAGTAGTGATTGACGCATTAGCGAAAAAGAAACGTTAACTTAATTTAATTAATGATAAATTACGCCCTGTTGTTTTAGCTTTTGCGTACGAAAAATAAATATCATCTTGCATATAAGTACATTCGTCACTTAAATCAATGTTTTGAACGGGCACACCTAAACGCCGTAATTGTAAAAAGTTTAAAAGTGGTAAATCGATGAAATACTTACCGCTTGTTGCTTTTATTGCTCTAGCAATATCACCACCGAGATTAGCGTATTCGATTGCTTGTTCTTCAGTAATTATGCGGTATGAAAATGATAAACTTGGTCCAATTAAAGCGTAAACCTTTTGCGGATCAACTTTTTCTTTTTTAATGAGTGTTTCGAGAAACTTACCGGTAATATTTTTAATACTGCCTTCTTCGCCAGCATGAATAACACCAACGATTTTGCTTTCTGGTGCATAAACAAAAACCGGGACACAGTCTGCATGATAAACACCGAGAAAAAGATTTTTTTCTTTTGTATAAAGAGCATCGGCAACAATCCCGTCTTCAAAAGCGTGGAAACCACGACCACCGTCTTTAAGTTTTACTTCGAGCGTTACATCGCTATGACTTTGATATGTTAAAGCAATCTTGTTTGCTTTTATTTTTAGTGCTTTGAATGTTTTTTCGCGATTAGCTCGGACGTGCTCTTCATCGTCACCAACGTGAAAAGCTAAATTATTTGTTGCGTAAGGAAATGATGAACTACCATCTGTTCGTAAAGTTGTGACGGCAACAATATCTTTAAAACGTTCCCATTTATAAAATTTCATCTGTTTACCTCCCCTTTAATTATAAAACAAAAAGTGATGCTTTCGCTACCTAATGGCGAAACTATAGTAAGATTAAGTTATGAATCAAAAAGAACTATACAATTATTTAATCAAAATTCAAGCAATTACGAAAATCGGATTGCTTTATTCAACCGATCCGTATGCCGTTAGTAATTACAAAGAAATTGAAGCGTTAACGAAAGCAATGCTTGAAGATATTAACAAAGTTAAAATTACGGAAAACAACTATTTTAAACGTGATATTTACCCAACGCCAAATATCAGTGTTCGCACGATAATTTGGAATGAAAAAGATGAATTTCTGATGGTGCAAGAGAAAGCAGATAACGGTTTTTCTTTTCCTGGTGGCTGGTGTGATTTATATGATTCACCCGAAGAAGCGGGAATTCGCGAAGCGCGTGAAGAAGGTGGTGTCGATATTCAAATCACGGAGTTAGTCGGTGTTTTTAACCGGACACCGTTTAAACATCCCGTTTCTGTTCCGGAGTACGTTATTATTTATAACGCTCGACTCATTAAGGAAGTTAGTAAACCAGACCATGAAATTATTAGTGTTAAGTGGGTAAAAAATGGAAAATTACCGCCGTTATCATCGAAAGTTACTGCGCAAGAAATTGTTAACTTTATCAAACTCGCGGTAGAAAGTAAAAAAACAGCAAAACGTTAATGGCCATTATTTCACATTATAATGTGACATTATGTTAAGATAATATGAGTGATTTAAAAAAACAAAGGAGAATTTTTTATGGGAACACCACATATTAATGCAAAAAAAGGTGATTTTGCAAAAACAGTTTTAATGCCGGGCGATCCAAAACGTGCAGAGTGGATTGCCAAAACATTTTTAACTGATGTTAAATTAGTTACTGATGTCCGCAATATCTTAGGTTTTACCGGTTATTATAACGGTAAACGTGTTTCAGTCATGGCAAGTGGAATGGGTCATCCCTCAATTGGGATTTATTCGCACGAACTTTACACGTATTACGACGTTGAAACAATTATTCGTGTTGGTACGAGTGGAACTTATCAACCACATATTGGCTTATTTGATATTATCGTTGCCATTGGCAGTAGCACTGATTCAAATTGGTCAGCACAGTTCGATTTAAAAGGTGGTACATATAGCGCACTTGGTACATTCGACCTTGCCGTAGCCGCCAAAGAACGGGCTAATGAAAAAGGGATTGACGTCCATGTTGGTAATATTTTAAGCGCTGATGTTTTTTATGATCATGATCCGGATAGCTGGAAAAAGTGGGCTAATTTAGGTGTTCTAGGGGTGGAAATGGAAAGTTATGCGCTTTATACAACAGCGGCAAAACTTAAAAAACAAGCAATCTGTTTGCTTACAGTGACAGATAGTTTTATCGACAAATCAAAAATAGCAACAGTAGAGGAGCGGCAACTAGGGCTCGAAAAAATGGTTCGAGTTGCACTTGATATCGCACCTTAATGTTCGAATTTGGTCTTTTAGAATATGGCTTAATCGTCGCCGGCATTGTTGTTTTAGTGACGATTTTAGTTGTTGTTATTCTCGTCATTAGAAAACGACATTTAAAGAAACGATTTCAAGTTAAGTATTTTTATCCGCACGTTTATAAAACGGCACTTTATTATGACTATTACTTAATTAATACGTTTAATATTGCCTTAACCTCGCAACTTGATTTAAAGATTGATCATTTACTGTTTGGGAATAAATACATCTACATTATTAATGATTATATTTATGAAGGTATACTGACGGGCAACAAGCAAGATCGTAGTTGGATTCTTAAAGATTTAAAAGGTGAAGAATCTTATATTACTAACCCCTTAAAAGTTAACGATGAAATTCGTAAAAAGTTAAGTTTGAAAACAGCGATTGATGATGCAACATTTATTTGTATTACGCTTGTAAATAACAAGACCGATATTAACAATTTGCATGTTAATACAAAAGACAACTATATTATTGATATCAAAGACTTTATGAAACTTATCGAAGCAATCGAGTCGCGGAAAGTTAGTGCTTTAAACGCTGAACAATTACAAAAACGCGTCATTGAATTTGATAAACTCAACATGTTTAAGAAACGAAAAAGATTATGGAGAAAATAACGACTAAAGCGGTATTTCGCGACTTACGAAAAAATAAAATTAAATTCCGCGAACATATTTTAGGAATATTGCTCTATTTAGCAATTATTTACGCGATCGTCTTTTTAGCTACAACTTCGGTTGATTTTCTTGGCGTAATTGTCTTTTTCTTTTTACTATTACCGGCGACGGTAATTTACATTGAATATACAAGTTTAGTGGAAGCGGGGGCGAAACCGGAAAACTTTAGCAAACTATTACGGCAATTGTTCCGTAATGCTTTTCGGAGTGGCCGTACATTTTTGCTCTTTTCTTTTAAGACTTTGCTTTTAATTTTTCTCGCCTTAATCGTTTCAAATGTAGTAACAGGAAGTGCAATTGCAATTTACGACGCAAGTACATCCGGGAAATTAATTTTATTTTTTGAAGAAGCAACAGAGATATTACTCACAGGTGGGAATGAAGCATATTTAGACTTTTTAATTGAAGGTTTAGATGACTTTGAAAGCTACTTAACATTTTTTACTGTTATGAGTGAGTTCTTTATTTTCCTTTTTGTTATTTATGCGTTTAATCGTAACAGTTTTTTAATTTTTGCCGATATGTTTATCGAACGGAGCCCGGCAGTAAAAATGAAAACAGTAATGGCTGAATTTTTTAGTGATGCAGAAACAAAAAGAAAACGCCGCAGAATTCAGTTTGTTAGTTTTATCATTGTAAGTTTTGCTTTCGGACTTGTGTACTTTACAAGTTTTACAATCATTAACGCATTAGCCGAAGGTGGCGCTGGTTTAAATATTGTCCTCTTACGGACGAATTTAATTAGTTTTGCCCTTTTTGTTTTCCTTGTCCCGTTCATGATTCGTTTTAATTATTATTTATATCAACAAATCGCCCGCACAAAGCGACCAGACATATTACGGTTTTCAATTTATGAAATAGGCCGATTAATTGAGACTCCAAACATTCCTGATGAGATGAAACAGTATTTGGACGTCGTGAAAAAACTCCGTGAAGAAGAATTAAGAAAACTTGAAGAACCTGATTTTTCTGAAAAAGAAGATAAAAACAAAAACGAATAAAGTGTGACTTTATGTAACTTTTTCATATATTTTCATATATTTTCATGATGTTTTTTTTATATATCGCAAAATGTAAGCGTTATCACACGAATAATCACCTATATTTATTTACACACACGCATATGTGTATATAATGTCATTATAAAACTACAGAAAGGAGAAAGTTTTATGAAACTAAAAAAACTAGCGTTAATCTCATTACTTGGCGTCGTTGCATTAGCAGGCTGTCGCAAAGACGATTCAAGTCGTGATGATACATCTTCCGATGTCGACGTAATTGAAAATCTTGCTGATGGTGTTCGTAACTTTGTTAACAACCCAATTGAAGATCGTTCAGAAATCTTACGTTTACTCGAAAAGTATACGCTCGAAAACTTTTTAGGAGGAATTCCATACCGTGATAACAGTGGATTCGTTTTATACCACGACCGCTTAGAAATTCCAGCTGACGATTACGTCGTCGGATACGGATTTGGTGTTGGTGAAGCACTGATCACCGAAGGACTCGAACACGTGGAAATTACTCCTGCACACAAAATGTACTACCATTCCTGGCAAAGTGAAGACCCAGGTACAATCAACTACATGAACGCTCAAGACAGCGTTACAAGTGATTTATATAGTATGGTCACTGGCTCATATTGGAGTACAAAATTTAACGATGACAAGACTGGTTACGAATGGTATCCATTACTTGCGAAAGATGCCGAACGTCCAGTTCCGCTCAACTTAGACCCAGACACAGGCATGGGAACAAAATGGAAAGTACCAGTCCACGTTGGTGGCGACCTCAAGTACAGCACATTAAGTGATGTACCAGCGATTAAAGCTTTTGATGGCCGTGCCGTTGCCCTCGAAGACTACTTAACACCATTCAAACTCATGTTAGACAACAAATGGTTCCGTGCAACTGACCTTGGCTCATACAGCAGTGGATTTGCTGGAGTTACGGCCTATATGAACGCAGCCGAAGGTGTTAAAAACTGGGAAGGTGTTGGTATTCAAGTTGATGAATCCGATAATTCACTCGTTTTCACATTCAATTCAGCCAAAACACCATTTAAAGCGATGTATAGCTTATCCTCAAGTTTATTCTCACCAATTCCAATGGATTTCATTACGGCAATTGGTGGCGCAGCTGAATACGGAAAACCAAATGTTGATAGTGTTTTATCAATTGGTGCATACACGCTTGAACTTTGGGAAAACGATAAAGAAGTCGTCTTCAAGAAAAACCCACGTTACATCGAAGCGGACAAATACACGCACGAAGGTTACGTCTACACAATCTTAGAAGATAACAACGTTGCTTTCCAAGAGTTCTTAGATGGTAAACTTGACAGTGCTGGTGTTCCACCCGCACAACTTGATTCTTACAAAACAGACCCACGTGCGCGCCAAACTGTTGGTGACACTGTCTGGAAACTTCAAGTTAACGGTGCAGACGAAGCATTATGGGATCAATTATTCGGTGAAGAAGGTTCAGTCTCACCTGGTTCCGAATGGGATCTCAAACCAGTCATGTCAAACCGTGACTTCTTATATGGTTTATACTTCTCGCTTGACCGTGAAGAGTTAGCCTTATCAACCGGAAGCCGCCCAGCACAAGCATTCTTAAGCGAAAACTACATGATTGACGCAGAAGCTGGTGTATCATGGCGCTTATCTGATGAAGGTAAAGCAGTTACAGAAGACTTATTACCAGAACGTTTCGGTTATTCAACCGCATTAGCCGGTGAATTCTTCCGTGACGCAATGGAAGATTTAATTGCTGCGGGTAAATATGTCCGCGGAACAAATACTGATCCAACGAAAATCGAACTTGGACTTCACTTCCAAACAGAATCACAAATTGATGCTGAAGGTGCAGTCCTCGCACGCATGATTGAAGGAACGTTTAACGCCGCAGTTCCTGGCTTTGAACTTAAACTTGACATGTATGCAACTGCCCACTGGCAGGACCCATACTATGCCGCAATGGATGGTGAATTCGACATGGCATTTGGTTCAATTAGTGGAAACCCACTTGACCCAATTGACTTCTTAGACACAGTCCGTAGTGACAATAGCAGTGGCTTCACCCTCTCATGGGGTACAGACACAAGCAAACCAAGCCGCGACCTTGAATTCAAAGGTGAAGTATACGCGTTTGACGCATTACAACGTGCTGGCTTAGGCTTAACTGTTGTTGAAGACGGCGAAGAAGCAATGCTTTTAGACCTTAACAAATTTAGCTGGAGCCGCAACCCAGATGGCAGCCTCGCGCTCGACGCAAGTGGTGTCTTCTACAATGGCGATCCAGATTACGTTATTGAACCTGACGAAGACGGTTTAAACGTTAACGGATTCCCATTCATGGGCTTAGCACTCTTCGATGGCGCTGGTGACTTCATCGGTGCAATCGGACTCGAAGCAACGAAGTTTGAAAATGGTGTCTGGGAAGTTAAAGACTTTGAAATGCCAGACTTAGACGATTATGGCGTTATCTATGTTGATGCTTACATTAACACTATTCACACATACGGAAAAACTGTTGAACTCAAGACTGATGTCTTTGAATTCATCTGGCCGTATATCAAACCAGCCGCTGCTGCTTAATAAACATAATTAATTATTTAATTTAACTTTATTGAAATAAGAAACTATTGACATTGCCAGCCACCGCTGGCAATGTTTCAATGTAATAAGACGAATTAGAACGGAGGTGTAAGCATGACAAGATACATAATCCAGCGGATTGCCCTTGTGTTTTTAACCGCTTTTATAATTTTATCGCTTACATTCATCTTAATGAAAATGTTACCGCTTGATAAACCAGCGGGACAAATTAACCAACAACTCGCATATTATCGTAACCAAGTTGTGTTAGGGTATATGGAAGAGGTTCCAACTAGTGCGCTTGCCGATGCCACGGTGGTTGACCGCAATACGCGCTACCACTTTGCCGCGGTTCCTGTTATGGTCCAATATTTCAACTGGTTGAAAAATATTGTAACACAATGGAACTGGGGTCTATCGACACGCATTCAAATTAACGTTTCGGCAATGGAAATCATCGGACAGAAATTACCGGTATCACTTAAATTAAACGTAATTGCTTTATTTACAAGCGTGCCATTTGGCTTTTTATTCGGCGTCATTGCGGCGCTTAGGAAAAATAGAATGACCGACCACGTTATTTCGACCGGGGTCATGATTTTTATTTCGATCCCATCTTTCGTTTTTATTACATTCCTAATGCTTTTATTCGCGTACCGTCTCGGGTGGCTGCCAACACAGTGGCCGAAGTCCGGGGTCGGGAACGATATTAAAATTAAAGGCTATATTATTCCGGTTGCTGCACTCTCCTTTGGGACAATTGCAAGTTTCACTCGGTACACACGTGCGGAATTAACCGAAATTATGGCGAGCGAGTTTTTATTACTTGCGCGCACAAAAGGACTTACGAAACGGCAGACAGTTGTCCGTCACGCCCTTCGTAACTCAATGGTTCCGATTATGCCAATGATTATTGGGCAATTCATTGGTATATTATCCGGTTCAATGATTTTAGAAAACTTATACGGGATTCCCGGTATTGGGAGCTTATTCATTCAAGCAATCAACGCGAAAGATTATAACGTTGTGATGGTTGATATGGCTGTCTTTACGATTATAGGCTTACTTGCAACGCTTTTAGTTGACTTGTCATACGGTCTCGTTGATCCACGAATTAGAATGGGGGCACGAAAATAATGAGTCAAGAAAAACAAAAAGTTACAAAAAAAGACTTTGTTCTTGTCCAGCAAGATAAAGCAATTTACGATTTAAAGTTTGAAACAAAACCAACGACATATTTAAAAGATGCAATGCGTCGTTTCGTGAAAAACAAATCAAGCGTTAGTGCAAGTGTAATTATTGGAATCTTAATTTTACTAGCAATTTTTGTGCCGATATTTAATAAAAGTAATATTGATATGGCGCAAACTGAATTCCGTTTTCTCCCGCCACGTTGGCCGGGTTTTACAAATTCAAATGTTTTAAACGGTACGCGAGAATATAAAGATATCGTTACTGATGTTAGTGATCCCGAAAACCCACTACCAGTTGGTTTTAAACCAAATGCAATCGTTAGTGAAATTAAAACAACAGAAACAAAAACAAGTAGCTCAAGTGAGTACGCTTATGGTGGGCTTGTAAAAGTTGCAAGTGACCGTGCTGATCGCGACTTATATTGGCATTATGCGAACTTTGTCGAAGTTGCTTCGTTTGATCCGCAGGATGATGCTGATTATGTAATCACGATTAATTTGCCAGAAGCAAATAATGTCGATGGTTATTATGAAGTTTATGCGTCATTTATTTTTAAAGATGACGATATCCCCTTAACGCAAGAAGAACATAACAATAACCCGGATGAAACAGTGTATTTACCAATTATTGAAAAAACAAACAATTACGGTATTACGACGGTTTCGCTTTCCGATGTCGTTATGGCCGAGATTGACGCTAATGATCTCGCAAAAACAGTTTATGCAAAAATTGGTGTTAAAGTTTTTAAAGATGTACGCGAAGAAAAGCGTCAAGACGTTTATATTAAAGAACTTTCCGTGACGAATAAAGCGGCAAATGGCGCTGAAGATACGACATTTAGCGAACATAACTTCGATGAAGGTAACGAACTATTATTACGTCGAATCGATGATGAAAAAAACTTACGCAAAAAGTATGAATATAAAATTGCGCGCGGTAGTGTTGGTCGTTATTCGTTATTTGAAGCAACAATTGTTCGTTCAAGTTTTACATATGACCCGTACGAAGCAGTGTACGGACCGGTTCATAAAGTTGTACCAAAAGACGAACTTGATCTTTGGGTTGAGTTAGGCTACATCGAATATACGACGACTGAATATATTGAGAATGGTCGGCGGATGTTAGATGTTCAATTCAATAACTTAAGTGATAAGTCGCCAGTTATTGAAATTATTAATGGTGAAGTAATTGGTGCTTTAGGTAAAACCGCAACCGAGTTCGTGATGATTGTTTCTGGTTACCGTTATCAAGGTCTTGATGCGGTGCCTTACTATATTTTTGGCACAAACCAAAAAGGTCATGATTACTTTAAAGTTATATTCTCCGGCTTACGCACTTCACTAATTTTAGGGATCAGTGCTGCAGCGATTAATATTTTAATCGGTTTAGTCTGGGGTGCTGTAAGTGGTTATTACGGTGGTACCGTTGACTTAGTCATGGAACGCTTCACCGAGATTTTAGGGGGAATTCCGTGGATCATTATTATGACACTCGCAATTCTTCATTTAGGAAACTCGTTTGAAGTCTTCTTATTAGCATTAATCTTAACGGGTTGGATCGGTATTGCGGCGACAACACGAAGTCAGTTTTATCGTTACAAGCGGCGCGAATACGTTTTAGCAAGTCGCACTCTCGGTGCAAGTGACCGTCGCTTAATTTTCAAACATATTTTACCGAACTCGATTGGACCAATCGTCACCGGAGCGGTCTTAATGATTCCGGGCATTATTTTTAGTGAAGCAACAATTTCATATTTAGGGCTTGGTTTACAAGGCTTACATAGTATGGGGGTTGCGCTTAGTGAAGTCCAAGAATACATTTATACGAGCCCGTTCTTAATTGTTTCCGGTTCAATTGTCATTGCATTGCTCTTAATTTCCTTTAACTTATTTGGTAATGGACTCCGCGATGCATTCAATCCTTCATTGAAAGGAAGTGAATAAAATGAAAAAAGATAACGTCGTCCTAAGTGTTCGTGACTTAGCGATTTCCTTTTCAACGGATCATGGTCGCTTACAAGCCGTCCTAGGTGTTGATTTTGATTTATATAAAGGTGAAGTGCTCGCAATCGTTGGTGAAAGTGGCTCGGGTAAAAGCGTGTCTGCGAAAACGATTATGGGTATTCTCCCGAATAACGGCCGAATTGATGCCGGTGAGATAATTTACGAAGGTGAAGATTTAGTTACCGTCAGTGAAGAAGAGTTCCACCGCATTCGTGGGAAGAAAATCGGGATGATTTTCCAAGACCCACTTTCAAGTTTAAACCCAATTATGCGCATTGGTAAGCAAATTACCGAAGCAATCATTATTAATGGCGATAAACTTAAATTACTTTATGAAGACTTAATTGCGCCGGCAAATATTGCATATCGCAACGAACAAACACGTTTCCGTCGCATTATTAACGATCATAAGTTTGTAATTCAAACACAAAAAACTGCGGCAAAACTCGAACTTGAAAAGCTTTTTGAAGCGTATGAATTTGCCGTCCATCAAATTCGTGAAGCTGCCGCTAAAGAAGGCATGGCAAAAGAAGATATTGCCAAAAAAATAAGTGCTGAAAAAGCTAAGTATCGAGAGCAAAAGCAAGCACTTAAAGCTAAACACCGTGAAGCAGCAAAGAAATTGCATGCCGAACATCGCGAACTTGTCCGCAATGTGAATGCTGAAAAGGCGCCAATTTTAAAAGAATTACGGGCCAAATTAGCTGTTGCGAAAAAAGAAGCGAAAATTGAAGTAAAAGCTCATCGCGCAAAACTTAAAGAAAATTATAACGCTGAAGTTGCAGAAATTTTAGCTAATACGCCGGAAGAAGAACAAAAAGCCGCTGTTAAAGATGCTAAATCACGTTATCAAGAGCAAATAAGAATTACACGTGCGCGCGCGCGCGAAATGGCGCTTGAAGTGATGTATGAAGTTGGGATTCCGCAACCAGAACGACGCTACCGTCAGTACCCGTTTGAGTTTTCTGGGGGAATGCGCCAACGAATTGTTATTGCAATTGCGCTTATTCAAAACCCTGACGTCTTAATTTGTGACGAGCCGACAACGGCACTTGACGTTACTATTCAAGCACAGATTCTTGAATTAATCTTACGACTTAAACGTGAACGTCAACTTTCCGTTATCTTTATTACGCACGACTTAGGTGTTGTTGCGAATATGGCTGACCGTGTCGCAGTAATGTATGCTGGGAAAATTGTTGAATTTGGCAACGTTGAAGAAATATTTTATAACCCGCAACATCCATACACATGGGCGCTCTTATCAAGTATACCTGACGTTGATAGTAAAGAACGACTTGAAGCGATTCCAGGAACACCACCAAACATGGTTTACCCACCGATTGGCGACGCTTTTGCTTTACGTAGTAAATACGCAATGGCGGTTGATTTCAAAGAAGAACCACCATTATTTAAAGTTTCCGAGACGCATTACGCGCGGACGTGGTTACTTGATCCCCGTGCCCCAAAAGTTGAAATGCCCAAAATCGTTACCGAACGAATTCGTATTTCACTAGAAAGAGCAGGTAAGGAAAATGAGTGATAAGAAAATTGATAATAATATTGAATTAGTTGAAGAAAAACCTGTACGTGAGCGTCGTCAAACAAAATTCAAACAAGAATTAGTTGACGAAGATATTATTTTAAGTGTTCGTCACTTAAAGCAATATTTCACAAGTGGCTACGGCGCGAATAAGTTCCGTAATAAGGCAGTTCACGGCATCTCTTTTGATATCAAAAAAGGCGAAGTGTTTGGTCTTGTTGGTGAATCAGGTTGTGGTAAAACAACGACAGGACGCAGCATTATCCGGCTTTATGACATTACTAGTGGTAGTGTTTACTTTAAAGGTCACCGCATTAACGCTGGGTCACGCTGGAACGAAAAAGAAATTAAATGGAAACGCATTCGTGCGCGGAAGAAAATTAAAGAGCTACGTGAACAAATGCGGATTGAAATTAGTGAAATATATAATGAAGACCAAGAAAATATGCACGAAATTGTCGCAAATATTGAACAACGTTTTGAAAGTGAAATTAAAGCGATTCAAGAAGAAGTTGATGAAATTGTTGCAGTTCAAAAAGAAAAAATTAAACAAATTAAGTTTGATAACGCGAACGTTGATCCGGATATTATGAGCAAAATGCAAATGATTTTCCAAGATCCGGTTGATAGCTTAAATCCACGGATGACGGTTGAAGATATTATTCAAGAAGGTCTCCAAATTCAAGGATTTAAAAATCGTGAAGAAAATTCCAAAAAAGTCGTTGAAGCTTTAGAAAGAGTGGGCCTTATTGCCGACTATGCTTCGCGTTATCCGCATGAGTTTAGTGGTGGTCAGCGTCAACGTATTGGCATTGCCCGTGCGTTAATTATGAATCCAGAACTAATCATTGCTGACGAACCAATTAGTGCGCTTGACGTCTCAATTCGTGCGCAAATTATTAACTTACTTAATGATTTACGGAACGAATACGGTCTAACAATCTTATTTATCGCCCACGATTTAAGTGTTGTTAAATATTTCTGTGATCGGATTGCTGTGATGTATTACGGCGTTATTGTTGAATTAACAACGAGCGACGAATTATTTAAGCATCCGCTCCATCCATATACGAAAGCGCTCCTTAGCGCAATTCCTAAGCCTGATCCACTTTCCGAAAAAGTCCGGCAACGTGTTACATATAACCCTGTAACCGCGCATGATTATAGTAAAGAGAAACCAACTCTCCAAGAAATCTTACCTGGACACTTCATTCTCGCAAATAGTGCGGAAATGGAGCAGTATCGTGAAGAAATAGCGGAAATAGATCGCGCTGCCGCTGAAAAATAAAATGTTACCTAACCAAAAAAGGCAACTTTTAAAAACAATCACACTCTTTTTTGTAAATGCCTTTTTGTTAAGTGTTGTCTTGCTCATTAAGAAGGACTTTACTCTTCGTGGTTTTAGTGATGCCGCTTTTATTAGTGGTGCAGTTTTATTTCTTTTTGGTTTATTAAAACTACTTGCGACTAAAGGCGCTTACGATTATATTGGCTATACGTTTATTCGTTTCCGCGATATGTTTCGAAAAGATGCGACTAAGTCGTATCCCGACGCTTATAGTTATGTCGAACACCGCAAAGAAGAGCGGCTCAAAAATAAAGAGAAGTTTTATCTCGAATTAATTATTCCAGGACTCTTTTTAATCGCCGCACTTATTCTCGCCTTATTAGCGTAATAAAAAAGCCCGTCGTCTTACTTTACGTAAAAATGACGGGTTTTTATTTTGGTTTAATTGTTAATTAAAAGTTTTCTGCATCTTCATCAGCGTCAGCATATTTATGAGCGATTGAACTAGCAGCAGCAGCGGCAATTGCTCCAACGATATCATCTAAAAATGTGTTACAAACGTTATCGCCAACTTCAACATCAAGTTTACCGATAATTCCAGGTTTTGTTTTGTCAACAAAGCCAAAGTTTGTGAGTCCGATTGAACCATAGACGTTAACGATTGACAACGCTAAAATTTCATCAACGCCAAAGAGACCGTAGTCGCGTAAAACGATGCTTGATAGTGGCTCACTTAGTTTTCCTTGTTCAGCAAGAATATCAAGCTCTAAACCGGTTAAAACAGCGTGTTGCACTTCGCGTTTCATAATAACACGACGAACATGGTCACGAACAATTTCCATTGTTAGCTGTGGCAAATATTTAATTTGCAAATTAAAAGTAATTTCCGCGATTGCTTCAAGTTCAACACCGCGTGATTTGAGTCGGTCAACAACGAGATCATATTTTTTCTCATCGTTAAGCCGGTTTTTTTCTGGATGATACATATTTAATTCTCCTTTTTATTTAGTTTACTATATTTATCATGAACTTTTAAAAATAAAATCCGCCGTGTGGGCGGAATATTTCTAATTGCTGGAGCAGGTGACGGGAATCGAACCCGCGTATCTACCTTGGCAAGGTAGTGTTCTACCATTGAACTACACCTGCAGTTGCGATTCTTAATATACCATTTGAATAATATTAAAGCAACACATTTTATTTAGAAAAACTGTTTTCACGTAGTGAACATTATGATTCACGCCTAAAATAAAGCTATATATGGTATATTAATAAAGAAGAAGGTGAACAATATGAAACGAAGAGAATTAGCCCATAAAATGTTTCCGGACATTAGTGATACGCTTAGTGACTTAGAACAAACTTATCCTAAGCGTTATTTGGAAAGGGGAGCGTACGTTACGCGCTTTGCGCCGTCGCCTACGGGTTTTCTTCACACCGGTAGTCTTTTTACTGCTTTAATTAGTAAAAGCGTAGCAATGCGTAAAAACGGCGTGTTTTTCGTACGGCTTGAAGACACGGATACGAAACGCGAAGTAGAAGGTGCGGCTGATTCACTTTTAAGCGATTTAGCGCTCTTTGGCCTTAATCCCGATGAAGGGTTTTTAGGTACAGAAGAAAAAGGGCTATACGGACCATATCGCCAAAGTGATCGTGCGGCAATTTATCGGACAGTTATTAAACAAATGATTGTTGATAATAAAGCTTACCCTTGTTTTTGCTCAAATAGTGATTTAGATAACTTACGGAAGCGTCAAGAAAAAGAAAAAGTCGTTCCTGGTTATTATGGCCGCTATGCTAAATGTTCGACGTTAACAGTTGATCAAGCGTTGAAAAAAGTAAATGCTGGTGAAGATTACGTTGTGCGTTTCCGTAGTAAAGGTAACCATCAAAACAAAATTGTTGTAAGTGATTTACTCCGCGGCGATATTGAGATTGCCGAAAATGATCACCATATCGTAATTTTAAAAGGTGACGGTCTACCAACTTACCATTTTGCTCATCTTTGTGATGACCATTTCATGCGAACAACATTAGTAACACGTGGTGAAGAGTGGTTGAGCAGTTTACCATTACATGTTGAACTATTTAAAAGTATGAATTTTGATTTACCAAAATATGCACATTTGCCACTAATTAATAAACTTGATGACGGAAAGAAACGTAAACTCAGCAAACGTTACGACGAAGAAGCGGCAGTTAGTTATTTCATTAATTTAGGTTATCCGCTAGAAGCAATTTTGACGTACTTGATGAGCATTGCTAACTATAACTTTGAAGACTGGTGGCGAGTTAATAAACGCACTGACATTTTAAAGTTCCCATTTCAATTTGAAAACATGAGTTTAGATGGTGCTCTTTTCGATGTTGAAAAATTAAATTTCTTTGCCCGTGAATTTATCGCGGTGCTAACGGCCGAAGAAGTACTTGAACGGTTACGCGATTTTAGTGAAGCACAAAACGATGAAAAACTTACTAAACTTATTACCGATAATGAAGCGTATTTTATTAAAATACTTAATATCGAACGTGGTGGTTTAAAGCCGCGTAAAGACTTTACATATTTCGCAGATATTTATGAACAAATCAAGTTTTTCTTTGATGAAGAATATTATCCGCTTTTTGATAACGTCGGTATTAACTTGTTTAATCCTAAATTTTCCAAAGAATTAATCATTAACTTACTAACTTCACTCAAAACGAATTTAGTGTACCGTCGTGGTAATGAAGTGTGGTTTGATTCACTTAAAAAAGTTGCGAGTGCCTTCAACTTTGCCCTAACTGGTCGTGAATATAGAGCAAATCCAGCGTTATATCTTGGAATGACCGGAGACGTTGCCGAAATGCTCCGAATTGCGATTGTAAGTTCGAAACAAAGCCCAAATATGTACGAAGTGCTAACTATACTTGGGAAAAAGCGTGTTAATGAGCGAATTGACTACGCAATCGAAAAATTATCAAAATAACCCGTTTTTCATGTTTTTTCCGACTAATTCCGCAAATTGAACGTAAATTGTGGACTTATTACTAATATTTAGATAAGATTATAATATATTATAAAAAAAGGAAGGTGTTTTTATGAAAACAAAACGCACAAGTGCAGTGTTAACTCTTGTTGTTGCACTATTTATCGGTGCTTTTCTTGCATTCGCCCACATTTTGCTTGGGAGTGACTTCTTACAGCTCGGTGCATTGAAATTCGCAACTTACTTTGCAGCACTAATTCAATTTGATCCGCTCGTTTGGGCAATCGTGAACATTAGTGTACTTGCTGTTGCTTTAGTACTTGCATTAATTTGGATTATCCGCCTATTAGTTTATCGTCGTAACGTCTTTAATTTGTTATCACCAATTGTTTTTCTAGTCGCCGTTTTTATCGGGATTTTTGTTGTTGATAGCAGTGATACGATTGAAAGCTTTTTCGGTAATGCGAATACAATTGTAGTCACCGGTTACTTATTAGTGACTGCGGCAATTATTGTTGCACTCGCAATTCATTTAGTAATCGTTGGTTTAATTACTTCAGGACCACGCAAAAAAGAACAACTAATTGATGAAGAAGTTTTAGCAGTCGACGAAGAAGTAGATTCAACATTATCTTTTGATGAAGAAGAAGACGAAGAAGAAGAACTTGTCGAAGTTGAAGAAGTAGTTGTTTACGAAGAAGAGGAAGAAGAATTCGACGGTGAAGTTGAAGAAGACGAAGAAGAAGTTGAATTTGACGGTGAAGTCGAAGACGAAGAAATTGAAGAAGTCGTTGAAGAACCTATCGAGGAAGAAGTTGTTGAAGAAGCGGCTGCTGAAGTTGTTGAACGGGTTATTCACCAAGAAATTGTTCAAACAATCGTTCAAGAACCGGATTATGAAAGTGAAAAACTCGAAGAAATCATTCGGAAGATTATTCGTGAAGAACTAAAAGATGTTGAAGTTCGTCCGGAACCAGTCAAAGAAGAACCGAAAGTCGCGCCAAAGCCAGTTGCAAAACCTGCACCTAAGCCAGTAGCGAAACCAGCGCCAAAACCGGTTGCAAAGCCAAAGGTGGCAACACCTCCAGCACCGCGACCACAAACTGTTGAGCGCATTCCTTTTGCCGTACGTCTCGAATCGATGGAAACTGATATCCAAGAAAAATACGAAGAACTCCGCGATTACTTATTGAGTTATGATATTAAATCAAGAGTTTCAAATTCAGGTGATTCATTCCGTCTCTCGCGTAAACTTTACGCCAAGATTACGACATCAGGAAATACTGGACTAAAAATTTACTTACCAGTAGATATTACTGATTATGCTGACACAAAGCTTCCACTTAAAAATGCAAGCCATATTAAAGCATACGCAGATGTCCCTACATTCCTCTACATTAAGAGTGATTTATCAGTTCGTCGCGCCAAACAATTAATTGATGACGTGATGCTTGCTGATGGTATCGTTCGTAAGTTCCAACGTGAAGATTTAGAATAATTACGAGCAACACTTTATAGAGTAACAATCACCCTGGCTTCGGTCAGGGTTTTTGTTAATATAAATAAAGTTGTATTTATATACAATATGCGGTAAACTAATAATGAACAGGAGTTTACTGATGCAACTATTAAAGCCACATATTCGTGAAAAAATTGTGAATAATGCTCGTGATGTTTTTTTTGAAAAAGGCTATTCGAAAACCTCAATGCGTTTAATTGCGCGGAAGTCGAAAATTACAGTTGGTAATATTTACCGCTATTTTAAAAACAAAGAAGCATTGTTTGATTTTATTGTTCTTGAGACGTATAGCGAATTAATCGATTATATAAATCGACATAAAGCAGCACCGATTGAAGAACAACTTACGGATCAATATTTAACAACTGTCCTTCGCGAATTTAGTGAAATTTGTATAGACAAACCGAAAGAAATTGTCATTATACTCGAACGCTATTTTGCTGGCGGATCATATGAATCACTTGCAAAGCTCGAAAAAATTATTCATCGTCGGTTACTTGACGTTATTCCAACGCTTGATGACAGTTTCGTTAAGCTAATCGTCTTCATTATGTATAAAGGCGTTTTATACACACTACAAAATGAACCGCTTGCTGAACTAGAGCAAGCATTAAATAAATTATTTAAATTTATCTTCCAAGATATTGTTGAAAGGGTTAATTAATATGAAAAAAGTTATGGATAAGATTTTCGGCTTTATTGTACGGTTTCGCTATTTTTTCCTTGCAGGATGGGGTGCTTTATTTGTTGTTTCTTTGCTCTTAATTCCTAGTGTAACAATTAATTATGATTCAACGACATATTTACCAAAAGATAGCGAAACTAAAGAAGCATTGCGCATCATGGAAGAAGAGTTTGGCCTTAAAGGCCAAGCAATATTACTTCTTGAAAACGTAACAATTGAAGAAGCAATTAATCAAAAAGAAAACTTAAGTGATATTAAGTATGTTTCGACGATTTTCTGGTTGGATGACTTTATTGAAAAAGATATGCTCGATACAATTCAAAACCTTATTCCCGGTGATTTCCCGTTACAACTTGATGATGCGCTTGGATTAATTCCTGGTTTAGAAACGTTTTATCAAAAAAAGAGTGCATTAATGCAAATAATGTTTACGGAAGATGACCATAGTTTAAAAACTGGGGATGCAATTAAAGAAATAAAGAAACGTCTTGAACGTGCCCCTTATAATTTTGCGCTTGGTGGACCCGCTGTTTCGGCCTTTTATATGCGGGAAATTACGACAAGTGAAGTACTAAAGATTACGCTTTACGTTATTCCAATTGTTTTATTAATTTTATTTATTTTCACAAACTCGTGGATTGAGCCGTTAGTTTTCCTGCTTGTCGTCGGTATCTCTGTTTTAATAAATATGGGGACAAACGTCGTTTTCTCGTCAATATCATTTATTACGAATTCGACGGCCGCATTGCTCCAACTTGCTATTTCGATGGATTACGCGATTTTCTTGCTTCACCAGTATACGAAGGAGCGTGAAGATGGGACTGAAAAACTTGAAGCGATGAAAAAGGCAATGAGTAAGTCGTTTCTCTCGATTTCTTCGAGTATGCTCACAACCGCAGCTGGTTTTGCGGCCCTGATGTTTATGCGCTATAAAATCGGTCTTGATTTAAGCGCGGTCATGATTAAAGGGATTGTAATTAGTTTAGTTGCTACATTTACACTGTTGCCGGTCTTAATTTTAATCTTTGACAAATTACTCATTAAAACAAAGCACCGCCCGTTCTTTCCTAAATTAGGGATTCTGAATAAAATCATCTTAAAAATGCGCTACGTTGTTCCAGCAATCGCCCTAGTTGTGATCGGACCGGCATTTATTGCGCAAAGTAATAATCACTTCGTTTATGGTGAACAAGCGATGAGTACAGGTGAAGGTAGTGAAGGGGCGCAATATTTAGATTTAATTGAAAAGAAGTTTGGTAAACAAAACATGAGTGCGATTCTTGTCCCGAACAAGACGGAAGATGATCTTAAACGACAAATGGAACTAATCGATATACTTGAAGATAAACTAACGCCTTATTCACCGGTTATCCAAAGTTACTTATCAATTAAAGCAACATTTGATCAATATGACTTTTTGCCTGATGACATTGTCGAAAACTTTATTCCTGATGAATTTATCACGATGTTAGAAAGTGAAAATTACTCAAGAATTATCGTTATTTTAGCGCTTGATTCCGAGTCGCCTGAAGCATTTGCAGCGATGGAGATAATGGAAACACAAACAATCGGTAAGTTTGGGAATCGGGCATATGTCGTCGGGACAACATCGGCGGTTAAAGAGATTAAAGATTATGTTACAAGTGACTATATTATCGTTGAAATACTTTCGATCGTGCTTGTACTCGTAATTTTGATTGTGAGTTTCCGCAGTCTTTCATTACCGGTTATGCTCGTCTTTACAATTCAACTTTCGGTGTGGATCAATATGAGTGTTCCATTTTTACTTAATGATCCGCTGATATTTATCGGCTTTATTATTGTAAGTGCAATCCAGCTTGGTGCGACGATTGATTACGGAATTCTTTTAACGCAGCATTACATCGATGGTCGCGCAGCACTTAATAAACGCGCAGCACTTAAATATGCGCTTGATAATTCGGGGCATAGTATTTTAACCTCGGGCTTGATTTTAACTGCTGCAGGTTACACATTATCTTTTTTCTCCGGAATTGAAGGAATTGCAAGTATGGGCCACTTAATTGGACGTGGGGCTGCACTTTCAATCGTACTCGTTCTTGTATTGATGCCGCAGTTATTGTATCGCCTTGATACTGTAGTTCTAAAAACAACGAGGAAACTCGATTTTATTGATAGTGCTGAAGAAGAAAGACCACCCTCTCTCTTCGATGGAAAGTAATTTAAAATAGAAATCTTTTTAATTTGAAAAGTTGCGAATAATTAATTGCTATGTTAATATACTTTTGCATATTGCAAAAGAAGGGAGTGGTTGATAGTGCCTGACGAGCCTCTGTTGTGGGTTCTTATTATTAGTTTATTTATCGCCTCAATATTTTTCAGCGGTAGTGAAACAGCATTTATCACCGCCAATCGTTTTAAACTCAAGGCTCGTGCGGAAAATGGCGAAAAACGCGCCAAACTAACCGCATGGGTATTAGATAATTTAGAAAATTCATTAGTGAGTATTGTTATTTTTAATAATATTGTTAATTTACTGTTCACGACACTTTTAACGATTGTTTTTATTAATAAGTTTGGCGAAGATAGTGGCGCACTAATTACTTCGCTTGTTAGTGTACCGCTTGTTTTTCTCTTTGCCGAAGCGCTTCCGAAAGCAATTGCGCGGCGAAATGCCGAAAGCTGGGCAGTTTATAGCAGTTTCATTTTAGCGCCATTAATTATTATTTTCTGGCCGGTTTCATATTTATTTAAACTCTTTATTGCCCTGATTAAATTAATCTTTAAGTTCGAAGAAGATAATATTTTTAGTCCGCGTGACTTTGAAAATGTCATTGAAGCAATTGAAGAACAAGGTGCATTAAGTGAAGATAGTAGTGACTTAATTATTTCGACGCTTGATTTTAGTGAAACTGTTGTTCATGATGTTTTAACACCGCTTAATAAAATCGTGGCGTATGATCTTGCTAAATACAGTAAAAAATCACTCCACAAATTGCTTTTAGAAACACCGTTTTCGCGTGTTCCTGTTTACGATAAAAAAATCGATAACATCGTCGGTGTAATTATTGTTCGTGAATATATCCGTGCTTATGTTAATGATGAAAATGTTGATATTAGAAACGTGATGCGTAAACCGTACTTCGTTTTTGCTAAAGTTTCTTTAACAACAATGATTGAAGGTTTTAAAAAGCAAATCACGCATATTGCTTTTGTTCGTAACACAAATAAACAAGTAATCGGCATGGTGACGATGGAAGACGTCCTTGAAGAACTTGTCGGGCAAATTGCTGAACCAAGTGCAGCGCTGAAAAAAGGAGTGGTCGAAGTCAATGACTAATATTACACTTTTTATTGCTGCCTTAATTTTACTCGCGCTTTCTTTTTTCTTTAGTTTAGCGGAAAGTGTTTATTCAAGTGTTGATAAGTTACGGCTTGAACGTGATGTGAAGGAAAATGTGAAACAAAGTAAAAATGCTCTCTTAATTGCCACAACGTACGACCGGACGATCTTTACTGTCTTATTTGGTAATAACTTAGTTAATATCGTTTTAACAGCGCTTTGGACAATGCTTGCGTTTCGGTTAGATACACAAGCGAATGCTCCGGGTCTTTATCTTACGCTTTTCCCGCTTATTTTGTTTTTTGTTATTCTTTCAGTTGGCGAAATTATTCCGAAAACGATTGGTTTAAAGTTTAATTACCGTTTAAGTTACGGCTTAATTTATCCGTTCTTAATTTTCCGGTTTATCTTTTATCCGGTTGTTTTTCTTGTCATGAAAATCGCTGCCCTTTTGCCGAATATGCGGAAACAAGATGAAAGTGAAAGTAACGGTGTTGACGAACTTTATACGGAAGACGAGCTCCAAGTTATTGTTGATGAAATTGAAGAGTCGGGGTTACTTACGGAAGAAACGAGTGAACTAGTTCGTTCCGCGCTTGAATTTACAGAAACAGAAGCGTATGAAATAATGACACCACGCGTTGATTTAGTGATGTATGACATTGAAGATGATATTTATGAAGTAATTAGAGAAGGGGCAATCTTTGGCTTTAGCCGGGTGCCGGTTTATGAAGATACTGTTGATAATATTATCGGTATATTGCCAACAAAACTTTTACTTCGTCTTTTACTCAGCAAACAAAAAATTAATGTTCGCTCTTTAATTGTCCCCGCCCTTTTCGTCCCGCATGGCAAACGCATTAGTGCAATACTGACCGAATTTAAAACGACAAAGACACATATTGCGGTTGTTATTGATGAATATGGTGGGATGGAAGGCGTTTTAACGATGGAAGATATTGTTGAAGAAATTATCGGTGAAATTTGGGATGAAAGCGACGTAATTGATGAACCAATTATTAAAAAAGGTGAAGGCCATTATATTTTTGATGGTAACGTTAATTTAGAAGACTTTTTCGAAGATTTTAATATCCGTGTCGATGAAGATACGGACTATGATACATTAGGTGGGTGGTGTTTAGATCAACTTGACCGCTTTGCGAATGTTGGTGACGAATTCACTTACGACAACCACAAATTTAAAATCTTAAAAGTTGATCGCTTCGCTGTGGATAAGGTTGAAGTTAAAAAGATTGAAGAAGAGTAATGAACTTTAAAAAATACGTCAATAGTTTACCGTCATTAAAAGGACAAAAAATTGTGATAACGGGCACCACAAGTGGGCTCGGATTTGCCCTTAGCGAACTTGTACTCATCAAAGGTGGCGATTTAATTATGGCTAATCGCACAAGTAGTCGCGCCACAAAAGCGCAAGCGTATTTAAGTGAAAAATACGGCGCTCAAAAAGTACAAACAATCACATACGATCAAAGTGATACAACAACATTTGCCGCGTTTATTAATGAACTCAAAAACTTAAAGGGAGAAATCAATGCTTTTGTTTTTAATGCTGGTGTTTATTTGCCTGATGAAGCATTACGCACGGATAAAGATTTAATGTTAACGTTTGGCGTTAATTACTTTGGTAATTATGCTTTGACTGAAAAACTTTATGAAAGCGGACTCGTCAAAAAGTCAACAAGATTAATATACACGACATCGATTGCTGCGAATAAAAAACTTTCAACAAAATGTGTTAATCATCTCTTTAATAACACAGTACCTAAACGTCATCGCGAATATAAATACTCCAAAACAGCTTTAAATATTTACGCAAGTAATTTAATGAATACAAAAGAAAACAATGTCTATTTATATCATCCCGGAGTTACGGGAACGAATATTGTCCGTTTCCGCGGTAAACTCATTCGTAGACTTGCGCGCTTTTTCATGAAACTTATCTTCCCACCCACGAATAAAGCCGCGCTTGGTGCGATGCTCGCATTAACGACAGAAGACGGTGGTAAAAATCACATAATTGTTCCGCGTGGCGCTTTTAACATTGTTGGTTATCCGAAGTTCAAAGAGTTAAAAATAAAAAATAGTGCCGCAAGTGCAACACTACTTGAATTAAGTAAAGAAAAAGCCCGTTAGAAATCGAGTTCTAACATTTTTTTGGCATACGTTTCATAAACTTCAATTGTTACCGTACGAATTGACTGAGTTTCGCTATTAATATTAAAATCAATCCCCTTAATAATATCGGGATCAAACTTTGCGTCATCAAGCGCAATCCGCTCTTTGGCGGCCTTTTCTTTGTCGCCCCGTTCAAGCATTCGCGCGTAACGAACATCACGGCTTGCGTGCATAAAAAAAGAAAAGATACAAGGATCATTAAGTTTTTTAAATGCTTTTAACCCGGAAGGGTCAACAATTAAAACTTTGTCATTCGCGATTTCTACTTTGGAAGTCCCATAATAATTGTCATTGTATTTTGTTGTTTCGACGAAAAAATCTTTATTTTTGAGTTCGATAAATTGTTCGTAACTGACGAAATGGTAATCAATCCCGTTTATTTCACCAGGACGCATCGCCCGTGTTGTGTGGGTAACGGCTTTTTTGACACCGAAAAGTTTTCCAAGTTTTTTCGCAACTTCGGTTTTACCGCTTGCACTCGCGCCGACTAAAATAATCATAGTAATATATTACGTCAAATTTACGTAAAAAGCACGAAAAAAAGGTCCTGAAAATAAAATCTTTTGTATTTTTAATTAAGGAGGCGAGATGAAAAAGATTATTCCGCTTATTTTTTTACTTTTAATTCCGTTGCAAAGTGATAGTATGCCGACAAATTACCGCGGGATTATTGATCACGAAATTTACCCTTTTCAAATTAATGAGCCGTTCCATATTTCGGTTCCGTTTTATTTTAGTACGGCAACAGCTTTAAGTTACCGCTATGAAATTGTTAATAGTAACGGTAGAAGTACTTTTTTCGCTGATGATAAAACCGTGAATATTCGCGCGGGCTTTAATTACTTTATTAGTCATACGGGCAAAGCTAGTGAATTTAGTCTAGGGCGCAATTATATGCGTCTATATTATCGCTTAGATAGTGAACCTTGGCGAACGTACTATGGTTATTTTTATGGCTATAATGCGTATAGTAATATTGTAATTAATGATGACGGGGCGGGGAGTTCACTTTTAGCAAACGAAGCGCGATATACGTATTATCAACAATCAAACTCGGGAATTATCGAACAAATGTTTTTTGATACGTCAGCGTTCAAATTTACTTATACACTACATAATGACTTATATTTTGATTTAGGTAAGTTAACTGCGCGATTTATTAATTTTGAACGTTCATTAAGTTACGACGGTGTTCGTGTGAGTTTTAGTGATTATAGTCTTTTCCCAAAACTACCAACATTAGCCGGTAAGAAAGCGCTCCACTTAAAAATTATTTACACGAATAATGAGTTAAGGTTCCGGCCATACTATCAACTTTATGTTGATCCTAAAACGCATATTATAAGTTATGAAAAAGAGCCTGGTTTTATTCTCGCTGATAAAATATATTTTCCGCGGGACAAGTTTGATACAGTCAACAATGCTGAAGTAACGATGACGATTACAAATTTTAGTTATGGCGGCTTTACGTTAACGTACCATTTTCAACTTAACGTTTTACAAAAGTACTTTGGCGATGGCGGTCTTTATGAAATAGAAGTTGAGCGTTATTAAAATGTGGGGATATTTAAGTTTTATTTTTTTGTATATGTTTATGGGCACATTTACTGTCAGTGTTAATTTAGTGCATATGAATGAAGTTTTTAATAGTTTTTCGCATTCCTACGTTGCTACATTTGTGATTTACAACCAAAATTATGATGAGTTACTTTTTGATACGTATAGTTTAAATAGTGAAGTTGCCGCGTACTTTGCCGAAAATATTAACACGGCAATTAATTATCAATATCAGCTTAATTATTTTTATGACGAAGAAGAAGTGACACACGAAAACACAGTTAATAATTTTACAATTACATTAAAAGGTGATGTTGGTTTTTTTGTTGAGTACGAAAAAACATTTCGTTACTATATTGTCCGATGGAGAAGTTAGTTAACGTTATTAACGCAAGTTTCCTAAAAGACTACGTTAATGATAAGAATATTACGGATATTAGTTATAACGGCCATGAATTGTTTATTTTTGATACAGTTAAAGGACGACGGTTTGCGCGGACTGTTACGACGGAAGAAGTAATGGTATTACTACGTAACGTTGCGAACTTAGCAAATGCCCAGTTTTCTTATCGCGACACTTTTTTAGACTTAAGTATTGGTAAATATCGTCTAAGTGCAATGCATCCAGCGAAAAGTCGTTATAACGAAAAGAAAGCACCTAGTTTTGCTTTGCGCATTAATCATGATTTCTTGAGCACTAATCCGCATTATATTGACCGTGAAATCACCGAAATTTTAGAAGAACTGCTTATGACGAATAAAACGATCATCATTAGCGGGAAAACAGGAGTTGGGAAAACGACGTTACAGAAGTACCTTTTAACGAAACTAAAAAGTGCGACAAGATTAGTCGTAATTGATAACGTCCTTGAGTTAGGTGAAGTAAAAAAACTTAACAAAGCACTTGATGTGACGCTTTGGCAAACAAGTGAAACGGATGAAGAAGAAATTGGGCAGTACGTTAAAAATGCATTACGGTTTCATCCGGATTACATTATTATTGCCGAAAGCCGTGGTACGGAGATGAATGAAGTTTACCAAAGTGTAATCACGGGACATCCGAATATTATTACTTTCCATGCGCGTTCAATCGCGGCTTGTTATGCCCGTTTAGAGCGGTTAATTAAAAATGCAACGCTTGAAGAAATTTACGAGGCGTTTCCAATTATTATTCACTTAGATAAAACGGAGACAAATAAACGCATTGTTCGCTTTATTCAAGAAATCACACTATACAATGAGACAACTAAAAAATTCGAGACACTTTTTGTGGAGCGCTAAATGTTAAATATTATTAGTTTAGGAATTTTAGTCGCGCTTGTTAGTCTCTATAGTTTGATTATTTATAGTTCACTAACGCTCGTTTTAATTAATGCGCTCGTTACTTTGATGGCCGCACTTTTTATTTACGTGCGCAGCACACTTTATCGTGAACGGATAAAGTTATTTATGGATATGGCGAGTTTTATTGAGTTGATGCTTTTAAATATTAATGTGCAAAAGACGATAGATGGGGCGTTTAACGCTGTAAAAGCGTTGTTAAGTGAAACACTTACGAAAAAATTAAGTACGCTTAATATAGCCGATAGTCGAACAGTGATTAATGAATTGACGAATTATTTCGCCCACCATTATTATGATATTTTTACGGGTTTATTGTTTACTTATGAAGAAAGAGGGGGCGATATTATTAAAATGAGTGAAGTATTATTATTGCGGCTTGATAGCACACGGGGTTTAATTAATGCACTTCAAAAAATCGATTTGCGCTATTTAATTAAGTTTATGAGTAACTGGCTTTTCATCTTTGCGATTGGTGTTGTTTTTCGTTATGCCTTAAGTAACGTATTTACGACGTTAAATAACAGCATTATTTTTATTATAGGCAACGAAGTTTTAATTGTGATTATGCTCTTAAGTTTAATCTTTGTCTTAGAAAACAAAAGGAGACGAATGTTTAATGTTCATTAAGAAACTTATAAAGTACGGTGCAAGTAGTGTCTTTATAATTGGTGCTGCGGTTTTATATTTGCTAAAATTCCCGCCGTTATATGCCGCGGCACTAATAATCTTAAGTTTGTTTACATTTATTTTTGTGAAAACAACCCCAGCAAAAAAGCACTTTACAATTCACGAGTTTATTATCACATTTACCCATTTTCGTGTTGCCCTTGATAGCGATGCAAATGTTTTTTATGCGCTAGTAACAGCGATTGAACGCGCTGCACCCACGTTAGCGGAAGAATTGCAATTACTCCATAATGAAATGATGACTGATCATAGTGTTACACCGTATATTAACTTTGCCCAAAACTTTAAGGAACCAATTATCACGCATATTATGATTAATATTTATTTATTAATTAATCATGGAGTCGATGCGAAAAGGTTATGGCAATTTAATTATATTTTCGAGACATTAATTAAGGCGAATTATGATGAAGTTTTAGCCGATCATAAAAGTAGTTATGAAAAGTATGATACGGTGCTCTATTTTGGCACGGCCGTTTTGATGATGACGATTTTGCTTAACGTAATGAATCTGATTGGAGCAGTTATCGGTGGGTAACTTACTTAATACGCTATTCGGTGTTTTACTGATTCTGCCGATTATTTTGTTTGGGGTGGATCTTTATAGTATTAATGCGACAAAGTCATACTTAGAAGCACGGGCAACGACACTAAGTTACCGCATTAGTAAAGAAGGTGGTGTCCGGCAAACTTTAGTTAATGAACTTGCCAGTGAAAATATTATTATTAATTGTTTTGGCGAATGTCAAACTGTCAGCGCGGGCCAAATTATTAAGTTCCAAATTGCGACGTATTATACGCCAATTGTCATTAATGCTGAAAACTTTGTTATCACCGTAACAAGAACAGTAATGATTGGCTATTTATAAAGTAAGGAGGTGAGAAAATGAGTGAACTAAAAGGACAAATATTAGGTGTATTACTAGTTATTCTCATGTTTGGGATAATTTCTGGAACAATGAAAATGATTTTCAATTCAACGACATCACGGATTAGTTCAGAATATGACCAAGCGATATCAAACTTTACTGCTACAACTCCATAATCAAAAAAGGAGTGGTTTGTAGCAATGTTTTATGTTTGCCAATAGTGAATATATTTGCTAATATTTTCGTGAGGTGGATTATGAATAAAAATCTAGCGAAAATAGAACAAGTGTTCAAGGAGATGTTAAACTTAACATCGCTCGAACCCGAAATGGAACTCAAAACTCTTGGTTTAGATAGTCTCGACTTAGTCGAACTAATGATGAAACTCGAAGAAGAGTTTGGGATTGAATTCACAGATGACGAAATGCTTGGCTTCGAAACAATTGCTGATGTTACTGCCGATATTACAAAAAAATTAAACTAAGTTTAATGATTGTAATTGTCAAGCCGTAAAAAGTATGGTAATATAGCATTTGCTTGTAGTTAAGCAGGCCTAGTTAGCTCAGCGGTAGAGCAATCGGCTGTTAACCGATCGGTCGCAGGTTCAAATCCTGCACTAGGCGCCACGATGTGGCCCGTTGGAGAAGTGGTTTAACTCACCAGCCTTTCACGCTGGCATACATGGGTTCGAATCCCGTACGGGTCGCCAATCGAACATTAAAGCTTGTCTCAATACGAGATAGGCTTTTTTTGTTCATAAGTAATGTGGAACAATTTAGTGAGTAATGTTCCACATTTGATAAGTGTTGTGTTATAATAAATATGTGGAACAAAAAACCGTAAACGTTCCACATAAAAAGAGGTAAAATATGATTGATTTAATTCAAGAAAAAGAACTAATTGAAAATCGCCTAGATAATTTGATGCATGGTTCTATTGAAATTAGAGAACGAAATGAGCATAAGTATATTTATGTTAACTATCGTGACGTCGGGATTAAAAGAAGTAAGTACGCTGGTGTTTATTCACCAGAGTTACAAAACACTATTATTGAAAACAATAAACTTGCTAAACAATATAAAAGACGTCTTCGTGAAATTAACAAAATTTTGGATGAACTAGGTTATAGCGAGAGCAGTTTAAACGAGAAAATTAAATTAAACATTGATGTCGCCCGGAAAAACTTAGCGGATTCAATCTACAAGCAAGCAAGACTTGAAGGTATTTTAACAACGTATGCTGATACGGAAACAATCATTGCTGGCGGAAAAGTTAAAAACATGCATATTGATGATGTCATGAAGATTGTTAATTTAAAAAGAGCATGGAACTTTATTCTTAACGAATATGTCATTACTCATCCAACAGATTACAACATTTTACGACAAATCAACGGAATTGTTGATGACGGTTTTTCATATACAGCCGGGCAAATTAGACCAGTTCCGGTAAAAATCGGTGGATCAACATATTTACCCCCAATACCAATTGAAACGAAAGTAATTGAAGATATTAATAATATAGTAAATAGTTCCATCAGTGTTGCGGACAAAACAATTGAACTTTTACTTTATGTAACAAAGAGCCAAATATTTATTGATGGGAATAAACGTACAGCAGTAATCTTTGCGAACCATTATCTTATAAGTCAGGGTGGAGGACTTATTATTATCCCTGAAGAAGTAGTAACTGAATATGTTAAACACCTTCTTAATTATTATGAAAACAAAAATGACAAAATCAAAAACTTCTTAAAAGAAAAATGTTTAATGCTTTTCTAAATGCTTTTAAAGACCGCATAAGTTGCTATACGTGTAACTTTAAAAACGAAATAAAGTTCGTATGCTGAATAAAATGGGTCGCCAATCAAACATTAAAGCTTGTCTCAACACGAGGTAGGCTTTTTTTGTACAATTTTAATGGCACAGAATTATAGTGCAACGATAGGAAATTTATCGTTGCAGTTTTGCGAAGATACAAAAATTATCGCCGCACTAATTTAAATGCAAACTCATTTTATAATTCACTCGGCACACTTTCAACAAAACACTCAATTAAAATCCAACAAAACACTCAATTATTTTGCAACAAAACACTCAACATGGTATTATTTAGATGAAAGAGGGGTCTACTATGGAATATATTAAACGTTTAAGTGAAAAGAAATTAGAGTTTTATTTAAGTACTTTTAAAAGTGTAGCCATTGTCGGTCCTAAGTTTAGTGGTAAAACAACATTGGCAAAACGGTTTGCAAAAAGCGATATTTATTTAACATCACTTAATATTGATGAAAACAAAACTATCTTACAGTTAAACCCTGGCCTGTTTTTTACGGGTGATAAACCGAAACTTATTGACGAATGGCAACTTATTCCAGAAGTGTGGGATTTGGTAAGACATCAAGTTGATAAAGAAAAAGGACGTGGTTTATATATTTTAACATGCTCGTCTGCGGCGAATCTTGATAAAACAAGACATTCAGGCGCCGGAAGAATCGGGCGGATGATTGTGCGGCCGATGAGCCTCTTTGAGACAAGTGTTTCCTCTGGTGAAGCTTCACTTAGTGACTTACTTGATGGAAAAAAGTTCGATTCATTTAAAAGTAATGTTAGTGTTGAAGAATATGCGAAGTGGATTATTAAAGGTGGGTGGCCTGAAGGTATCTACGACACAGAAAAACAAGCAATTAGTAAAAATAGAGCATACTTAGATGCGCTCGTAAAGGAAGACGTTAATAAAGTGACCGATAAAACTTACAACGAACTCAGAATGCGGAAGATCATTGAATCTCTTGCGCGTAATACCGCTAGTGAAGCAACAAACGTTAGCATCGAAAGCGATGTTAAAGCGATGGACGAAAGCATTTCCCAAAATACATTAGTCGATTATTTAGATGTTTTAAATAAACTTTATATAATTGAAGACCTTAAAGCGTGGAATCCTAATTTGCGGTCAAAAGCAGTAATACGCACATCACCAGCAAGATTCTTTGTTGATCCGTCAATCGGTGCGGCTTCTTTAGGACTAACATCGACAAGACTTTTAAGTGACTTCAAAACGTTTGGACTCTTTTTTGAAGCACTAGTACTAAGAGATATTAGAGTTTACGCTGATGTTAATCAAGGAGAAGTATATCGTTATAAAGACAGTTCTGGCTTAGAAATTGACATGATTGTTGAACTAGATGACGGGCGATGGGGAGCGTTTGAAATTAAAATGGGCAGCCATCAATTAGATCAAGCGGCAATGAATTTACATAAACTTGCCGATAACATCGACGAAACCAAAATGATGAAACCTTCATTTCTTGCGATTATAACCGCAACCGAATATGCATATAGGCGCGAAGATGGAGTGCTTGTTATACCTTTAGCATTGTTGCGTGACTAAGAAGTAAACAACAAAACAATTCCCATTCTTGTTTTGTTAAATACATAAAAAAGTTCGTATGCTGAATAGAATGGGTCGCCAATCGAACATTAAAGCTTATCTCAACACGAGATAGGTTTTTTGTAGCGATTTTGTGAACCTATTTAGAAGAACTTATTGCGGCCCTTTTTCGTATATGCTAAAGTGATAATATGTAAAGGAGAAAAAATGAAATATTGCAGTAATTGTGGGAATGAATTAGTTGAAAATAGTGATGTTTGTTTATCTTGTGGTAAATTGGTCGAAAAGCAAACTGCCGGAAGGTCAAATTCCAATCCAGGAAGAACATTAGGAATTATTTCTTTATTTGTTTGGGTAATCCCATTAGCGAGTTGGATCGTCGGTGGCATTGGATTAAGCAAGTCAAAAACAGTTGGGCAAAGAGTGATGAATATTATCGGAATCATTCTCGGTATCGTGATGTTTATTATTAACATCAAAATTTTGATTGGATAATATAATTAAAAAAACGAAGTCATTATTCATATTATTTGAACGTTTAGCACGCGCATCTTTCGCGCATGTCTTCATAGCCGCATAATGTGCAACTGGCGAATGAACACTAAAGCTTACTTCAGCATAAGTAGGCTTTTTTATTTAATCTTTAGTTGCTATAATATACATAATAAGGGGGAATTATCAATGAAAAAATTATGGATTTTAAGTCTTTTTTTAATCAGTTTAACATCGTGTGGGAATAATTTATCGAGCAAGGCAAAATACGGTAAATACGTTCTTTCAGAACCAATTGTTGTACTAAATGATGCTGGGCATGAAAAGACGCTTATCAGTAAAATAGAAGTAATGACCACCTTTACACTTGCCGGAACTTATACTTATGCAAATTATGGCGGTGACATTATCGAATACAGAGTTACGGAAGATGGAATTGATATTTGGCAAGTTTATGATGATTATTATGTCGAGATTAACTATCGAAACGTTGAATTAAGGGTCATGAATTACCGTAACTAGGCAAAAAATACATCAAGAATAAAGTTAACAATAATATTATTAATATAAACAAATCATCCGGTAACAATTAAATTTGTGGATAAAGGAAACGGAGATGAGTTATGAAAGCTTACTTGAGTTGAAGTAGGCTTTTTTAATTTAGTATCTTCGGCGATTATGTGAGCATTGCTTAAAATTACCGTGGTGATGCTATCAGTGCGCGTCTCTTAATCATTTTTAGTGTATAATTATTATATTACAACTATGAGGTAACTTATGAATTTATTCAAAACTTACAAAGGGGATAATGTCCCCCGTTTAACAAAATATGTTTTTTCGTTTACTGGTATTGGCCGCGATGCCGCTTACACACTCATTAATTTATTTTTAATGATTTATTTACAGCTCACGATGCCTGTGGGAAACGCTGACTATAAAGCGATGATTACCGTCATTATGGTTTTTATGCTTATCTTTCACTTGTGGGATGGGTTTAATGATCCGCTGATTGGGACGATTATCGAAAATGCGCGGTTGAAGCTCGGTAAGTTTAAGCCATGGATTTTATATGGTGGGATTATCAATGGTCTCCTTTTAATGGTCCTTTTTAGTTGGCGGCCGTTTACCGGGTGGGCTTATGTTGTGTTTTTCCTTGTTGTTTACTTATTATGGGAGATTTCCTTTACATTTAACGATATTGGTTATTGGGGAATGGTCCCAAGTTTAACGCGTGATCCAAAACAACGCAACCAAATTACGATGCTGATGGCAATTGCTGTTAATATTGGTGCTTTTGCCGTTGGTGGTCTCGTACCGAGTTTATATCCCGGTCGCGCGGTCTCGATGTTTCGTTTACTAAGTATTATTATCGGTTCAATTTATATTCTTTCGCAAGTTTTACTCGTCTTTTTATGTCAAGAACGTGACCGGAGTGAAATTGACCAAGAAGAAATTATTAAAGTGCGTGATATTTTTAAAATTATTAAAGATAATAAACCACTCTTAATTATGATGGTCGCGATTATATTCCATTATCTTGCTGGAGCGATGTTTAATAACGTCGGACAAAACTATATGCACTACGTGTTTGGCTATAGTGAAGCAGGTTCGGCCTTTTTCTATTTTCTCATCGCATATGCGGCGGGTTCGATTATTGCTAACTTTATTTTTGGCGGAGTGAGTAAAAAGTATTCACGGGCGCAAATATTGCGCACGTCGTATATTATTAACGTCATCGGTAATGGCCTGTTAGTCGTGATTGGTTCACTCCATGCACTTGGTATTTTAGCGATACCAAATCATATTTACCAATGGATTTTACCTGTCATTGCGCTAATTATCTTTACCCCAAGCGGCGTATTTTATCTTGTCTTACTCGTGCAAATTACGAATACGGTCGAATATAACGAATGGACAACAGGCGACCGGAAAGAAGGTGTTGTTTTTGCTGCGCGACCTTTTGCGGCAAAGATTAGTAACGCGATGACGGTTGTGATTGTGTTCTTAACGTTAACCGTTGGTGGCATTTACGATATCTCGAACCAAATTAGTGAATTTGAAGTGTTAGGTGCTCTTTCTGAAACAGAAGCCGGCTATTTAACCGCAGCGGAAGTTTTAACAAATGCACAAGCGGCAATTGATGGGGCAAACTTAATGCAAGCCCGCCTTGTTTTAGTGCTCGCAATGGGCTTATTACCAGCGCTTTGTAGTACAGCAGCGTATTTATTTGTCAAACGTAAGTACCCAATCGATGAAGCAATGTATGATCAAATGATTGTTGAAATTGATGAACGCAAAGTCGAAGCATAGGTGATAGGAGTCGCGATGAAAAAAACATTTATCCACCTTACAACAGATAATACATCCTACGTTCTTTATATTAATGATTTTTTACATTTAGAAAATCTTTATTATGGAGCAAGGTTAAGTGACGAAGAAGATTTAACCACATTAATTAACGAACAAAAAAACTTGATGGGAACAGCAACTAATTATGATCCTGCAACAACGAGTACGTATAGTTTAAATTATATCAATCTCGAAGTTGGGACGATTGGTAAAGGTGATTACCGTAGACCAAGCATTATTTTACGTCACGATAAAGGTTATGTGAGTGACTTTATTGTGAAAGAACACGGTGAAGGTGAACTAAGGGACTTAGTGACGAACGAGCTTCCGATTCCGCACGGCGCTAGTAAATATTACTTCGTTATTTTAGAAGATAAAGTTAGTGGTGCCCAAATTAAACTTGATTACTTACTTTTTAACAAGGCGAATGTTATTGCCCGTCGCACTCTTGTCCTTAGTGGCAGCGTGACGATTGAAAAGATTGCAAGTATGAACTTGGACTTAAATAATAATCATTATGAAATTTATTCAACGTATGGTACATGGGGCAACGAAGGTCACAATGCTCGCCATAAAATAGTTCCGGGCATTTTTGAACTTTCGACAAACGCCGGACCTAGTAGTAACCGCCATAATCCGTTTTTTCTCATTTTAGGTAAAAACACAACATTAGATTACGGTGAAGGGTATGGAGTTAATTTAATTTATAGTGGTCCCTTTAAAGCAACAGTTGAACGCACATTTGATGACCGGCTGCGGATTCAGCACGGCATTAATGACGAAACGTTCCGGAAACCACTCGAAGATAATGAACAATTTATTACACCGTTTGCCGTTTTAACGTATAGTAACATGGGCGAAAACGGAATAAGTCAGAACTTTCATACATTTGTCAATGATCACGTGGTGCGCACAGCTTATAGCAAAAAAGTGCGCCCCATTTTATTAAATAACTGGGAAGGAACATACTTTGATTTTACGGAAAGCAAACTCAAAAGTCTTATGGATAGTGCAGCGAAACTCGGTATCGAACTTTTCGTGCTTGATGACGGATGGTTTATTAAGCGTAATGACGACTTTGGGGGGCTTGGTAACTATGAAGTTAATCGTAAGAAGTTACCAGGCGGTCTTAAAGGTTTAAGTAATTACGCGAAAAAGCGTGGGATGCAATTTGGCTTATGGTTTGAACCAGAGATGGTTTCAGCCGATCACGAGATATTTAGCGAGCATCCTGACTGGGTCATTCAAATCCCTGGTGTTGAGCCAAGTGTCGGTCGCTTTCAGTACGCCCTTAATCTTACCGTACCCGCAGTCCAAGATTACATTATTACAAATGTTGCAAAAACGCTTGAGTCGGCAGATATAACGTATGTTAAATGGGACTATAACCGTAATTTAAGCGACTTTTACACAGTTGATGGGGCAATTGATACATTTTTCTACGATTATACCCGTGGACTTTATAAAATTTTAAAAACATTAACCGACAAGTTTCCAAGTATATTATGGGAAGGCTGTGCAAGTGGCGGCAATCGCTTTGATTTAGGGACATTAAGTTTCTTTGACCAAATGTGGATGAGTGACACGAGTGACGCGTTTGAACGTATTCGTATGCACACGACGTTTGCGAAAGCGTATCCGTTTAGTGTGATGTCGGGCCACGTTAGTGCGAGCCCGAATCATCAACTTTTACGTGAACTTCCCTTGCAGACGCGCTTTAATAATGCGTTTATGAGTGGTGGCTTTGGTTATGAACTTGATGTCACCAACTTAACGCCAAAAGCGAAGAAAGAAATCATTGCGTATAACAAAGCTGCAAAAGTATATCAGCATATTGTGACAAGCGGTACGTACTATGAACTAGAAAACGCTTCGCAAAAAGATAAGCAAGGCTATGCGCTTATTAGTGAAACTAATGACGCTGCTGTTGTTCTTATTAGTGCGGGCGTTAACTCAATTCTTCCCGAAGTTAGTAAACTACCGGCGTTACCAATGTTAGTCGATGGCACTTATAATGTTGTCACATTAAATCAGTCAACTGATATTTACTTATTTGGATCACTCTTGAACCGTGTAATCCCGAAGTTTATAAAGTATGACGGACCAATTATTAATTATTTAAATAAGCGTAAATCGGCGGAAGAATTAATTAACATTGAAATTCGCGAAGATTATACGGTGAGTGCGAACTTGCTTCGCGCTGGTGCTTTAACGCTTTATCCTGATTGGACAGGGACCGGAGTTGAAGATACAACCCGAGCAACACGCGACTTCACAAGTGTTTTATATTTTATTACGAAGAAGTGAAGTGCTGCACTCGTAACGATGAATTAACAAATAAACATTAGTAATAAGTAGTTTGCCTTTACTTTGCGACAAAATTCACCATTGTTACATCGGACCTTTTACTATATATTTTAGATATAAGGAGGTTAACTATGAAACCAAAAAACATGGTCGCTGGCTTTTTGCTATCGCTCGCGGCACTTACATTAATTGTTAGTAATCAGACATTAAGTAAAGAACCTTTTTTCCAAAACTTAATGGCCGAAAACAACTATTATGAAGTTACATTACCTTCAAGTGACTTTATGCCGTTAATTGAAGACGAGTATTCAGGCGTTTTTTCTAACGGATATATTGAATTCTTTTATTTAAGCCATGACACCGCAATTATGGATGAAGCTTTATCCTTAAAAGCTAAAGATCATAAAACTCCTGGTGTATTCGTTAATAAAACTGTCATTAATGGACTAATCTCTGTTAAAGTCGAATTTAGTGGCGGACCATTATACGCTATAGCAACATCAAGTTTCTATGAAAGATATGAATATGACGCAGGCGACGCATTAACGAGTGGCGAAGTAAAAACATTTAGTGGTGACGACTTAGGGTACTTGCTAATTTTAAGTCCAACAACTGCAGGTGCAGAAGTTACTGAAGTCAAAGTTAAATATAGTTGTGCCCATGAAACGGACCAAAACTTCTTTTATGACCCGTACGTGAATCGTTATACTGGGGCGCGCAGTTGGGGTGTTAACCGCGAGATGAATCATGACTATATTGAATTCACAACTAACCCACAACCAACGAATAATAACTATTCGATTGGCAAAACTGATGAAGAGCAACCATATAATGACGATTGGTATCGTTGGAATGGTGTAAGCCTGCGTAATCACCGAATTGTTGATGATATATGGGTGTATGACGGAGTTCCATTCGGCAATTTTGCGAGCAATAGTTTTGAAGTTATAATTTCTGCAATCATTGAACCAAGTGTTTTTTATGATTTAGATGCGTGGTTCCAAGTTGCTCCTTGGGTTGCTTTAGATGAAGAAAACCCTGAACAAAGAAGCCCACTCCATCTCCAAACGTATATTGGTAACGATAACTACGATCCGCTTGGCGGGATAAAGAGTCGCACGGATACTTATCGTGGGCGTTTTTATACAACCTTCAGTAGTAGTGGTGGCGGCTACGACTGGGGCTTTGTGGATCCTGACGTCGCAACTCTTGTTGATAGCGAAGTGACACTTCGTGAAGCTTATGAAGCAACTAACTTACCGTTTTTCAATGTTCGTTTTGAAATAATTGAAAATAGTTACGCCATTTACATTAATGGTTTTAAAGTTCACTATGTTGAAGACTTTATGTTCAACACATACGAAGGGCAAAAATACATAATTGACTCGATTGAGCTTCAAGGTGTTAATTATGGTCTTAAAGATGGTTCTGGCGGCACGAGTGAAAGTGAATATGAACCGTATCGCTTAACGTACTTTAATCCAATTGTGCGGGAAATTATTTACTAATAAAGTAGCTAGACAAAAGGCACAGACACTTTTGCTTGCATATTAAACATTAAAGCTTATCTCATTTGAGATAGGCTTTTTATGGATTGAAAAAGGCTCTATAACAGAGCCTAAAAAATCGTGTTTTTTTATTAAGGTTAAAACGTGTAAACGTAGAGATGGTAGCCGTTATTTTCTGTAATTGGTGCCGTGTCATTTAATGTTACTTCAATGTAATACGTACCGCCATCTGGCACGGCATAATGGATTAATCTTCGTGAAGTTGGGGAGCCTTCTTCGATGAGAGGAAGAGCTGCTTCAAGGTCACCTTCAGAGTTTAAGATTTTAACGCTGAAGTGTTCGCTATAATAATCACGGTCAGCGCGGAAATCAATAAATATCTGCTCACCAGCAACAGTAATGATTCGATAGTAATCTTTGTCGGCTAAGTTAGCATTCTTACCAACAATAGTCGAACCAAGATTCGTAATTAATTGTGCAGTTTGTAGCGTATCATTTGGCTCACTTTCTGGCTGTTTGTAATCATTTTTTCCCGCGTAAACATTGACGGTAACTTCTTGGGTAACATCGTTCACGGCGGTGGCGCGTACTGTCGTAATTCCAACTTCATTTCCAGTAATTCGTCCATCTTCCGAAACTGTTGCAACACTTGGGTCATCGCTTGACCACGTTAATGATTTTTCGGTTGTGTCTTCTGGAAGTATTGTGTAATCTATCGTGTAATTTCGCCCTTTTAGAATTGAAACACGGCCGACATCAAACGTTATGCTTTCCGGTAAAACGTGGCTTACTGTTACGGTGAAAGAAGCATTTACACCATTAGCTAAACTAAGTGTAATTGTTGCGTCTCCAGGCGCAATCCCTTTAATATCAACTTCGCCTCTGCCGCTAGTAAAAATAATCCGACTTTCAACTTTTGCGACGTTTGAATTACTTGAAGTAGCCGTAAACTCGAACGAATGGTCAAAGTGTAGCGGAACGACCCAGAAGTTAACGGTGATTTTTTGTTCAACATTTAAATCAATGTGTCCTTTTTCAAGCGTAATCGCTAACGGTGTGCGGTCGGCTACAGTAACTACACATTCATCGGTTAAGTTATTTGCGGTCGTTGCTGTTATTGTTGCGGTTCCAGCACTTAGCCCCATAACAAGCCCATCAGCACTTACAGTCGCAATACTACTATCACTTGTTGTCCATGTTAAATCTTGGACAGCGTAATCCGGATAAATTTGCCAAATCATTTGTAACTCTTCATTAAGGCCAAGTGTTTTTTCATGTGGATGAATATAAAAGCTCTCTGGAAATGCAGCGGTAACTGTGCAAAGTGCAGTAGCGGTGTACTTATTATCAATCGTCGCCTTGATTGTTGATGTGCCAACACCAACGGCATAAAGTATTTCATTTTCAATAACTGCTACACTAGTGTTTGAAGAAGTCCACACCGGATCAGGTGTTTGACCAGGGTAATGAAGTTCATAATTTCCTTCATCAATATAAAGCCGCTTGCTTTCTCCATTAACTAAGGTAATATCGCCACCATGAATCGAAAATTCAAGTGCTGGCGGCGGTACTTGTCGACAACTAATTAATACTGCCAATATTGGTAGTAAAAATAGGCGTTTCAGCATTTTGTTCTCCTTTTTTATTTAAATAAGACTAATTCTATTATAACGCTATCGATTTTTGTGGTCAAGATAGTATTATGTTTAATTTACCGCATCTTTCACACAAAATAACAAATATTATATCGATTGTTTTAGTGCTAACAATGTTAAAATTAAGACTTTTAAAAGTGAATGAAAGTTCGTTTGCTATAGTAAAAGTAATAAATAGTTTATTTTAAAAAGAAGATTTAAGATATTATGAGAGCAAAAGGAGCAAAATACATCGTTGCAATATATTCAATATTATTAGGATTTTATGGGTTTTGTTCGCAATAAAATGCTTACGCCATTACTCCAGATCCGGATATATTATTAATTTTTGGCGCAGTTGCGGGAATTACGATGGGACTAGGTATATTGTTACTCATCATTAAAAAGCGAATTGTTGAAATAATATTTATGATTATTATGCTTGCGCTCTATAGTTTCTATGTTTTTAACGGAATTTTATTTTTTGGTCTCCGCCCAGGCGGCGTTCGTCTCGGAAGCATGAAGCTTGCCCTTTTTGCAATACCGTTTATTTTTTCAATTGTTTACTTATTCAAAAACCGCAACGAACGAAAAATAGCGCGCAGGCAAATGTTAAACGAATGAAGTAGCGGTACGCGATTCAATTAAACAAAAAAAATAAAAAATCTCAAAACGTAGATTTTTTTAAAAATTTTATGAGTAGTGTATACTTTGTATTTACTCCTTAAAGTATTAGAAAATTCACGATATTTGCCAAACGCTTTATTTTTAATTGACTTTTTTCTGCATCTTGTTATACTAAAGATGGTAAAGCGCTTTACCAGGTTGCAAGATACTAAGCGCAGTATAAGGAGGAAAGATAATGCCTCGAAGGAAAAAAACATTATTAAGTTTAGTGTTCCTTTTTTCGCTTTTAGTCGTGACGAGTTGTGTGAGTGAAAACGGCACAAGCGATCAAGCGAGTTCAGATCCAGTTGTTAGTGAAAAAGAAGGCTCGACAATTGGCATGGCCACAGTACGGGGAAAAGTACTGACCGATGCTGGTGAATTAGTCACAGCGGGAATTATTGTTGAAGACGAAGAGGGTAATACGCACCGCGTTAACACTAGTTTATATTCAGGTTACAATTTACGCTTGGATCCTGGTACTTATAAACTACATTATGTTCGTGGCTACGAATATTCAATCGTGACAAAAACAATTACGGTGGAGGCGTACAAAACGTATTATTTACAAGATGTGCGTCTTATTCAACTTGAAGATAGTTACGCTAAAGGATGGGTTCGTGGTGATTTACATCAACATAGTTACCATTCTGATGGTTTAAATTCTGTTCATGATGTTTTAATTAGTAACATTAGTAACGATTTGTATTTTAGTTTCTTAACTGACCATAATACTGGTCACGGTTTACCGGAATGGGTTCAAGGTAATCGTGTTGTTGCTAATATTGATGCGCACGGTCAGGAGCGATTATTTAACGCATACGAAGGTGTTGAAGTAACAACAGAATTTGGCCATTATAATGCGCTCGGGTTAGGGTTAATTTTTGATTTATATGAAGTGACATTACGCGATGTAGAACGAAATAAACCCCAAGCCGAAAAAGATGATATTATTCGGGAACGCATCCGCTATATTGGCGATACAATTCGCTGGATGGGTGCCGTCGCCCAAATTAATCATCCGTATTCAATCTCACATATGGGTTTCCCGTATTGGGACGTAATTGATTCCTTTGATGTGGTGGAAATTTGGAACGGATATTTTCTCCCTTCCGATGGTCGTTATGAACCAGAACAAACATCTTATCAAGGTCAAAATTACCGCAGTAAACTTCACTGGTTTGAAACATTAAATGAAATTAAAAATGGTGGACATTATTTAGCAGCTACCGCTGGTACTGATAATCATGATATTTCCGGGCCATATCGTCATGACCCTGATTTTGATGAAACAAATATTCAAGATTTAGCAGATTATGACAAGTTGTTCTTAAAATATGGTAAATATACTGGTTCACCATCAACTGTTGTTAAAATTGATGGAGAAATCACTGAAGAAAAAGTGCTTGAATCAATTCGCAAAGGTCATAGTTTTTTAACAAATGGGCCAATGATTTATGCCGATATCGCTGGTAAAACTTACGGTGAAACGCTTGTTACTGCTGCGGATAATGCAACGGCTAATATTGAATTGTTCGCTCGTGACGGCTTTGAAGAATTACGAATTATTAAGAATGGTGAAGTTATTAAAACAATTGAAACAAATGATGAAAGTCGCTTAAAAACAGCAGTAGAACTAACTGATATAGAAGCTGATGATTGGTTTATTTTCGAAGTATTTGGACAAGGTGTCCAATACGCAATCAGTAATCCAATCTTTATTGCTGCACCATAAATTTGGTTATCTTAGGTAAATACCTAATTATAAATAAAGGTAACAGGAGGTTAAGAGATGAAAAGAAAATTTAGTTGGCTTTTTGTAGGGTTAGCACTTGCTTCCCTCTCCGGTTGTAAACCAACACCGGAACCAAGTGAACTACCATGGAAATTTGAAGTTGGTAGCGATCAAGTTACTGAAGAGGCGCCAGATGCTGGACAATTCACTCCAACATTTACAATTAATCTTAAAATTGTTGGTGGAGCCGAGACAATTCTTTATAACGGCACTGTCACTTTAAAATCAGACACAATGTGGGGCAGTGAGTTCTTAAAGGCTGCCGTTACTGATAAAGCACTTGCCCAAGAAGGGATTGACATTGGTTTTGTCACAACGCTTGGTGATTACGTTAACAATGCCGAAGAAAACATTTATTGGCTTTACACAGTGAATGGCCGTCAACCAGATTGGGGTGTCAATGGTTACCAAATGCGCGATGGTGACTATATGCTTTGGACATATGAAGCCGTTGATTGGGAAGCACTAGTAGTTGATCCTGAACGTGAAAGTGGCGACTGGGCATTTGAAGTTGGTGCCGATCGCGTTAGTGAAGAAGCACCTGATGCTGGTCAATATTCACCAACGTATTCAATAAACCTTAAAATCGTTGGTGGTGGTGACGATGTAATGTTTAATGGCAAAGTTACTCTAAAATCCGACACAATGTGGGGTAGTGAGTTCTTAAAAGCTGCCGTTACTGATAAAGCACTTGCCCAAGATGGCATCGATGTTGGTTTTGTCACAACGCTTGGTGACTATGTTAACAATGCTGAAGAAAATATTTATTGGCTTTACACTGTTGATGGTCGCGAACCAAGTTGGGGTGTCAATGGTTACCAAATGCGTGATGGTGACTATATGCTTTGGACGTATGCACCTGTTGTGTGGTAATTAATTAATAAGGTACTTGGTGGAAAACCGCCAAGTACCATTCTTTAACAAAAAGGAGATTTGAGAATGAAAAAGAATAATTTTTTAGTGAAATTTATCTTGCCGTTTATTGCTGTTATTGTTGCCGCTTGTACGCCAAGTGGAAGTAGCGATAGTTCGAACGGATCAACCCCAGTTGGCGACGGAAAAACAAAGATTGCGCTGCTAATTAACGGTAATTTAGGCGACATGTCTTTTTTCGACTCGGCTGCAGCAGGAATGGAGAAGTTTAAAAAAGATTATCCAGAAGTTGTTGTTGATATTGTTGAAATGGGTACAGATAACACTAGGTGGGAGCCGACATTAAGGTTAACGGCAAATGATGATTATGATTTAATTATTGTTGGAACTAACGATATGCGCGAACCATTGCAACGTGTTACAAAAAACAAGCGCTATGACGACAAACGATTTATTCTTTTTGATGCTGAAATCGAAGATGATAAAGCCGCGGACTATCCAACAGTACATTCCGTGCTCTTCAAACAAAATGAAGGTGGATATTTAGCGGGTGCACTTGCAGCGTTAATGACGCTTGATGCTAATAAAACAAAAACCGGTTTTATCGGTGGGATGAAAATTGATATTATTAATGACTTTGGCTACGGTTTTATGCAAGGCGTGAATAAAGTCAACGATGCACTCGATCAAAATGTGCTTGCGTATAATAGTTATATTGGTGACTTTTTTAATAGTCCTAAAGGTAAAACACTCGCTGATACAATGTTTAATGAAGGTGATGTTGAGGTTTTGTTTGCCGCTGCTTCTCAAGCTGGATTGGGGACGTTTGACTCTGCAAAAAACAATAACAAATATGTTATAGGGGTTGATAGTGATCAATATGAATATTTTGCCGATGTCGATGTTGCAAAAGCAGAACGAATTGTGACTTCAGTTTTAAAGCGCGTTGACTTAACGCTTTATGAACTTAGTGAACAATTTTTAAATGATGAGTTAGAATACGCCGTTTTACAATATGAAGGGTTAAAAGAAGGAAAAATTGGAATTGTCCAAAATGATAACTACAAATCAATTGTTTCGCTCGATAATCAAACGTTTATTGAAGGCTTGATTGCGGAAATCATTAGCGGCGACATAGTTGTTGAAAGTGGTTTACGCCGCTTTACATCTACCGCCGCTTTAAATGCGTATTATGATTCTTTAGATCCAAACAAACAATAAGGAATATAATGATGCCACTTGCAATTAAAATGGAAAACATTTGCAAAGTATACGATAACGGTTATTTAGCAAATGATGACATAACTTTTGAACTCAAAAAAGGGGAAATTCACGCGATTGCCGGCGAAAATGGCGCTGGTAAAAGTACGTTGATGAAGATTTTATATGGCGCAGAAACCCCGACTTCAGGTAAAATATTTGTTAGTGGTGAAGAAGTAAAGATATTATCCCCAGCGCATTCAATTAAAGAAGGCATTGGGATGGTTTTTCAGCATTTTATGCTTGTTGACGAGATGACTGTTATCGAAAACATCTTTTTAGGTGTCGAGCAAACGAAGTTAAATGTGCTCTTAAAAAAGGACATGGAAAAAAAACTTCAGCAATTAAGTGAACAATTTAACATCCGTGTTCCTTTTCACGAGTTATGCGGTAATTTAAGTGTTAGTCAAAAACAAAAAGTCGAGATTTTAAAAGTACTTTCAAAGTCAGCCCGTGTTTTAATTTTTGATGAACCAACAGCAGTACTTACCGCACCAGAAAGCGATGAATTATTTGCGCAACTCCGTTTGCTTCGTGATGCCGGACACACAATTGTGATTATCACGCATAAACTTGATGAGATAAAACAACTTTGTGATCGTGTTACGATTTTACGGCAAGGAAAAAGTGTGGGAACTTATGATGTTAAGCAGTTAACTGTAGAAGAAATATCACGGTTGATGGTTGGCTTTGAAATCAATTTATTTGGGCAGAAAAAGGCTGAAAAAGTTAGTGATAAAACATTGCTGAATGTAAGCGAATTACTGATTGATCCTGCAAAAGACGTGCCAATTAATTTTACGGTAAATGCCGGGGAAATAGTTTGTTTCACCGGTGTAGAAGGTAGTGGTCAAGATAAAGTTATTGAAATTATTACCGGCATCCAACCGTATTTAGGTGGCGAGATATTTCTTGGTGAAAAACGCATAACAAACTTATCCGTTAAAGAAATTCGCGCAAGTGGGGTTAGTTATATTCCAGCGAACCGCATGGAATTAGGTGTTAATTTAGAAACATCGGTTTTTGAAAATTTATCTGCACTTAAAATTGGCAATACGAGTAAAAAACAGATAGGGTTTTATAACAAAAGGCAATTAACAAAAGAAGCGTTAATTGAAAGAGAACAATATCGGATTAAAACATCGGCGATTAATCAGCAAATTGAATTATTATCTGGTGGTAATATCCAAAAAGTTGTTGCCGCACGAGAAATTGAAACAAAACCTAAACTACTGATTGCGGAACATCCAACTCGCGGTGTTGATGTTGGAACGATGGAACTCATTTTTGCAAAAATGCGCGCATTAAAAAAAGCAGGAACGAGTATTTTGCTTGTTTCAACAGATTGGAATGAAATGTTAGCACTTGCTGATCGAATCTTAATTTTCTATAACGGAGAGATAACGGCCGAGATTAATGATTTAACAGCAATTGATGAATATGAACTTGGCTACTATATGCTAGGAGTTAAAAAGATGGAGCGGCCGCAATGAAAAAAATACTTGCGCAAATTAAAACAATTTATTATCGGCCACAAACGCAGCAGTATTTGGTTAATTTATTGCGGATTGTGTTGTCGCTTTTAATTGCATTAACTTTAGGATTTATCGTTATTTTAATTACAAGTGAAGAACCTTTAAAGGCGTTAGATGTATTTTTGTTTTCTCCGCTTAAAGACGATTACACATTTGGCATGGTTATCACCCAAACAGTTCCGCTTATTTTTACCGGTGTTGCTGTTTGTATTATGGTTAAAGGTGGGCAATTTAATATGATTGGTGAAGGTGCTTTTTTTGCGGGTGCCTTTATTGGAGCAGTTATCTCTGCGCGTCTTAATTTATCATGGTTTTTCGGACCCTTAATTGCGATGCTCAGCGCGGGGGTAATTATGGGCATTGTTGGCTATGTCCCGGCAAAACTAAAATCTTCATTAAAAGTCGATGAATTTGTTTCTTCACTGATGCTTAACTTTATTATTTTCTGGGTTGTAATGTATTTATTTAATAATTTCCTTTTTGATCCCGATCATTCAAGTTTAGCAACTCCATTCTTAGAAGATAACCAGCGGCTACCATTTTTAAATGAATTTAATGAAGTGAGTACGAGTATTATTCTTGCGCTTATTAGTGTATTTGCGGCTTATTTCTTTTTATATCGCACGAAGTGGGGTTTTCGTATTCGCACGACCGGTGCAAATGAAAAACATGCTAAATATTTAGGAATTAATGTTAAACGTATCATTGTTGCCGTGCAAATTATTGGGGCAATGCTTGCTGCATTTGGTGGTGCGGCTTTCTTACTCGGTAATTCATATCGTTTTACATGGAAAGCATTACCAAACTACGGTTTTGACGGCTTTATTGTCGCAATTATGGCATTTGTTCATCCGCTTTTAGTTCCGTTCTCTGCCTTTTTGCTCGGCTACTTGCGGGTTGGTGCGAGTGAAATGGCGCGCCTTACAGATGTACCAAATGAAATTGTTTATATCATTCAAGCGTTAATTATTTTATTCGTTGGTGGACAGGCGTTTTTAGTGCGGCTTAAACGGCAGCGGCTAAAAGTTGCACTCGAGCGGCAAGAAGAAACAGAAAAGGAGCAAGTTAATGCTTAAGTTTATTTTTTCTGAACAGTTTCTTATTTCGATGATTTTATTTGCGACGCCAATAATTTTTGCAGCGTTTGGGGCATTAGTCTCTAAAAAGGCCGGGATATTAAATATTAATATTGAAGGGACGATGTCAGTTGCCGCACTTGCAGGTGGTCTAGTTAGTTTTGCAACACAAAGTTGGTTTGTCGGCTTACTTTCTGCATTAATAACCGGTGTTGTTATGGCTTTTGTTTTTGCGTTTTTCACGATGAAAATGAAAACGGATAATATATTAAGTGGGATTGCGCTTAATACGTTAGCAAGTGGGTTAACAATTTATATTCTTTATGCAGTAATTGGTGTTAAAGGCGATTCTTCACTTAATCCGAGTGTCTTAATTCCCCATCTTAAAATTCCTTTACTTAGTAAAATACCAATTATTGGTGAAGCGTTTTTCGGCCAGAACATCCTTGTTTATGTTGCGGTTCTTGTCGTTTTATTACTCGCCTTTATGCTTAATCGGACAAAGTTTGGTACGCATCTTAAGGCAGTAGGGCACAATGAAGAAGCGGCAAAGTCCGTGGGCATTAATACAAGAAAAATTAAAATTGTTGCGCTAGTCATTGCTGGCATTCTTGCTGGTTTTGGTGGTGCGTATCTTTCCATGGTTTATTTGTCATACTTTTCGGCCGGGATGGTTGCGGGTCGTGGCTTTATCGGTATTGCCGCTGAAGCAATGGGACAAGGTCAGCCGCTTCCCACATTATTATTTGCTTTACTTTTCGGGGCGTTTGATTATTTTGCCGTTGGTGCCCAAACAGTACTTAGTTTCCCGTACGAATTACTTAACACTTTACCGTACTTAATGACGATTATTGCGTTAGTCATTTTTGCGGTTATAAAAAAAGTTTCACGCAAAAAGCATGTTTTAAACAAAGGAGGAGAAGAAAATGAAACACAAAGCATGGTATAAAGAAAAGCTCTTAATGGAGAATGCTAAAATAGTAATTTTAACAGATGAAGAACAAGGTTGGTTAATTACTAAAGAGTTTGAAAAAATTGATGACATCGGTGTCAAAATGAAATGGTTTTCTAATGTCCCCGGATCAGGGGCGCCTGAGCGCGTTATTTTCGGCGCGGTCCAAGCGATGGATAATATGGGCTATGATGTTCGAGAAGCTGAAGCGCTACTCGACGAAGGTGTTGCTGCTCATGACCGTAATGATATGGTTGCTCTTAACCGTATCACAACAAGAATTTGGCACATTTTGAATAATGCACCGAAAATTAAAAATCACCCGTATTGGCAGTATAAACAATACAATACTTTTGCTGAATATCTTGCTGATGTTGATTTACCCGAAAGCGTTCCTTATGATAAGAAAAGCAAAGCATTTGCGGACGCAAACTATGCCGGATGGCTCGCGCAAATTATCGGTGGTGCGGCCGGAACTGCAGTTGAAGGGTATATTCCGGAAACAATTTATGAAAAATTTGGCACGATTCGTAGTTACGTGCGGAAACCAAATACGTATAACGATGATATAACTTACGAAATTGCTTTTTTGAAAGCATTGGAACGTAAAGGCAAAAATCTTACAGCAAGTGATATTGGGGAAGAGTGGACAGCGCTAATTCCTTTTGGGTGGTCTGCTGAAGAGTGGGCATTAAAAAATCTCAAATTAGGGATTTATCCACCAGAATCAGGTTATTTACATAACCCATATCGCGAATGGATTGGTGCGCAAATGCGCGGAGCAGTTTGTGGAATGATTGCGCCTGGAGATTTTAAAAAAGCCGCACATTATGCTTTTATTGATGGCATTGTTTCTCATCATAACAACGGTGTATTAGGTGAAATGTTTAATGCAATGCTTGTCGCAGGTGCTTATATTGAAAAAGATAATAAAAAACTCCTTGAGCAAGTTATTGCATATATTCCAAAGCAAAGTGAATATTATGATGTCATCACATTTGCGCTTAATGCATGCAAAACTAGTGCAACATGGCAAGAAGCGTGGGACAAATGTCGTGTCCGATTTGAAACTTACAATTGGATCCATGCTTACCCTAATGCTGCAGCAGAAATAGTTTCATTATGGTTTGGCAATAATGACTTTACCGAAACAATCTCAATTTGTTGTAACTGTGGTTATGATGTTGATTGTAACGCTGCGCAAATTGCGACTGTTGTTGGCATTCAAGTTGGTTTAGCAGGGATTGAAAAACATTGGATTGAACCGATTGGTGATGCCTTAATTACGTATGTCCGTGCCCATGAACGAATGAGCATTCGTGAACTTGCGGCATATACAACAAAATTAGCACAGAAAGTTTAAAGGAATAATTATGAAAAGAGTATTTGTTGTTGGCAGTTTAAACATGGATATCGTCGTTCATACGGCTGATTTCCCGCGTTCAGGTGAAACCGTGCTCGGTAAAGATTACTTTACAAATGCGGGCGGAAAAGGTGCGAACCAAGCAGTTGCAAGTGCTAAACAAGGCGTTACTACTTTTCATATGGGTGCGGTTGGAGATGATGTTTTTGGAGCGCAATTAATTGCGAGACTTAAGCACTATGGTGTGAACTATAATTTAATAAAAACAAAGAAAGAACCCACTGGTGTAGCAATTGTCATGCTCCATAACGGTGATAACCGCATTATTGTTAATGCTGGGGCAAATTTTGCATATACATATGCTGAAGCAAAAAATGATTTAGAAACATATGCAAAACCTGGGGATATCTTAGTCTTGCAACTAGAGATAAGGCCGGAGGTTACTTTTCAATTAATTAAGTTAGCAAAACAACTTGGTTTATACGTCGTTTTTAATCCCGCCCCAATGATTGCTGACTTCCCAATGGAAATCTTACGTGACGTCGACTTACTCATTATGAATGAATGGGAAACGAAAACAGTAACAAAGACCGAGAATGAGAAGTTTTCGATTGATGACGTAATTAATAAACTTGTCTCTACAGGCGTTAAAAATATTATCATTACACTTGGTGAGCAAGGTGGTTTTTATTATGAAAACGGGCAAACTTTGCGCTATAATGCTTTTACGGCAGATGTAGTCGATACGACCGGTGCTGGTGATGCATTTGTTGGCGCAATTGCAGCCGACTTAACCCGTGATGTATCATTAAAAGCGGCAATTAACAACGCAAGCATTGTTGCGGCACTAACTGTATCCCGGCAAGGGGCGCAGCAAGCAATACCAACTGAAGCCGAAGTAAAAGAAGTGAAAAAGAAAATAAATAATGCAGATTAATTTAAAGTATATTGCCGAAAAGGCAAATTTATCACAAACAGCGGTCTCCTTAATATTAAATGGCCGTCCAATTCGTGTTTCGGAAGAAAAGCGAAATTTAGTTTTGGCAATCGCAAAGAAACATAATTATCAACCGAGTGCACTTGCTCGTGGTTTAGCGACTAATAAGACGAATATTATTGGTCTTGTTTTGCCCGACATTACGAACTATTTTTTCGCCGAAACAGCACTTTACATTGAAACAACACTTCGTGAACACGGTTACAGTTTGATTTTGTGTAATTCGGCCGATGATCCAATTGAAGAAAGAAACTATATTGATCTTTTGCTCAGTTATCGCGTTGATGGACTATTAATTTCACTTTCACATGAAGCTTTACTTGATGAAAAACTTTTAGGTAAACTTGAAAAACTCGATACTGCCTGTGTGGCCTTTGACCGTTTTTCGCCCAATTTACCGTTTCCGTACGTTTCGATTGATAACTTGTACGGCTCTGAAGTTGCGGTTCAGCATTTAATTGATAATGGTCATCGTAAGATTGGCTTTATTGGCGGACTTAAAAATGCGCTTTCGGCAACACAGCGCTATAATGGCTATAAAAACATCTTAAAAAAAGCCGCAATACCGTTTAATGAAAGTTATATTCGTTACGGAAATTATCAGTTCGAAAGTGGTTACATTTGTGGGTTAGACCTTTTACAAAACACAGATATTACCGCCGTTTTCGTCGCTAATGATATGATGGCGTATGGTTTTTATAAAGCCGCAAATGAGTTAGGCATTAAAGTTGGTGAAGATATTTCTGTCGTTGGTTTTGATGATTTGTTTTTCTCAGCAAATATTGACGTTCCGCTCACAACAATTAGGCAATCAACAAAAGATTTATCGTACCATGTCTGTGATATTTTACTGAAAAAACTAAATAAAGAAAAAGTGCCACAAAGTTTAGTGCTAAAACCACAATTAACTATTCGTAATAGCGTTAAAAATATTAAACAATAATTTTATTTTTTTTGGTCTGCAAATGCATGATATAGTTGCATGTTAATTTTTTTAACTTTATTAATATCAAACTTAATTACTTTTCGGTCAAATGTAACTAATCCATTCACTTCGTCTTCTACATCACTTAATTGTGTATAAATTAGAACGTTTAACCCACGATTAATTAGTGGAAGTGCTTCCTTTAAATAAAGGTTTTCGAAACCATTCATTAAAGCTGTTTTTTCTTTGTAAATGCGGTAGCCAAAAGTTTTACCACGATTATAGATGTGGTTATTAACTTTATAGCTATAGCCACCGAATTCCGTGATTGCAATAATCCGGTTTTTAATTTTTCGTGGTCGTAACTTTAATTTTTTAAAATAAATATGTTCTGAATAATAATCACTAATTCCTTGGTCACTCCACCCACTTGCGTGATCAATTAACCGTGTATTATCAAGCTCTTTAATTCGTTTAACCGCACTTTTAGCGTTAAACTGGCCCCAACCTTCATTAAAGGGGACCCACGTAACAATACTTGGGAAAAACTTTAGTACGTTAATAAGTTCGTCGAGTCCACGCTCAAAGATTTTACGTTGGGCGGCGTTTTTAACACCGTAGCGTTTTGTTTTAATATCGCGGTGATGGCGACCAAAAAACATTGCTTTCGCACCGTTCACATTATATAGCGCTGGTGGGACGAGATTAATCATATCTTGCCATACAAGCATGCCAAGTCGGTCACAGTGGTAATAAAACCGTAATGATTCCATCTTAATATGTTTTCTAATCATATTGAACCCCATCTTTTTCACAAGCATAATGTCATCAATTAACGCTTGGTCACTCGGCGCAGTTAAAAGACCATCACTATAGTAACCTTGGTCGAGAATACCACTTTGAAAGACTGGTTCGTCATTTAAACAAAACCGCATAATGCCGTTTTTATCAAGTGCTTTACTAATTTTACGAAAAGCAAAATATGATTTGACAATGTCTTCGTTAAAAGTGAACTCGACATCATAAAGAAACGGTGTTTCTGGCGACCAAGCGTTGATGTCTCTAAATGTAACTCTAATTTCATCGTCTGATGTTCTTATTGTTTCTATGAGCTTATTTTGTGCATAGATTTTTATCGCTATATCACCCTTCCCAACTTTAGCAAAAGTAAAAGTTACAGTCTTTTCATCAAAAGAAGGGTTAATTGCAACGTTTTCTAAATAAGCTTTTGGTAAACTTTCGAGCCAGACACTTTGCCAAATACCTGTTTGTGGTGTATACCAAATACCACCGCGTTTTTCTTTTTGTTTCCCAACGAAAGTATTCCCGCGGTGTGTCACATCTTTGGTGACCACCCGGAGTGTAAATTTGTTACTTTTAACAAACTTCGTAATATCGACACTAAAGGGGAAGAAAGGAAGGTGATGTTTGGCGACAAAGTTGTTATCAATATAAATATGCGCTGTTTGATCAACCGCCCCAAAATGGAGAATCAGATGTTCTTTTTTGAAACCTTTTGGCAGCACGACATTACGTTCATAAATTAAGTATTCATCGTGCTTAACACGGCGGTTTACACCTGAAAGAAGTGCTTCCGGTGAAAAAGGCACAATAATTTCTCCGGCAAACGCTTGACTCTTTGCGTCTTTACTAATAGCGTAGTGCCACGGTCCGTTAAGGGAAAAGTAGCTATCACGTTCGAAGTGGGGACGGGGATACTCTAAAAGCGGGATTGTTCCCGCTTGATAATATTTAGAGCGTAAGTTTACGAAATCACCAGACATTCCGGACCTTTTCCGCAAATCCAAATGCATCTTTAATCGGCACGACTAAATCTTTACTAACGCGAATTGTACCGTTAAAGACCCCGAAGACTTGATGCGAATCTTGTTTTAAAACGAGTAAATTAATGTAATTAAAATTATCGTAAAGCGGTGTGAATTTCATGTCAATTGCTTTATCTTTACTCGTGAAATGCCATTCTTTCGTAAAGCTATCAGCCGGGATGCCAAAATCAACGTCGTTAAGTTTATATGATTTTCCTTTATAAAAAACCATATTTTCACTTGCCGCGCTTGTATCGCCAAATCCGTAACCTAAGTTAAAGCCAATTGGTGTGCCGTCCTTGGCTAATGTAGACATTGAACTCCAATACCATGTATTATCACGTGTCCACACGCCACGGCCCCAATCAAGTACACCTTGTGTATCTTTAAATTCATAAACTTCGTCACCAAACTTAACAGTTCCTGTCGCACTTAAGTTATTAATTTTTTGATTGTAATAAAACGCTTTCTTATCATCAGCGTACGGCGTAACGATGACGAGTGAATCTTCGTTCAGTGCTTTAACCGTTAAATCATACTCAAGCGGAATCCCTTTATGAAACTTCGGTATTTTCGCATTGATTAAGCGTGCACCATCAACATGTTTAATACTGATTTCAATTTTACGATCTTTATAATAAATATCTCCGGCACTCGAATCATTTGGTAAATTTAGCTTTCCTTTTGTAAATAACTTAATACTTTTAAAAAGATGTTTCTT
>DASRNI010000029.1:0-61641 GCA_035647455.1 Bacilli bacterium
ATTATATATAACTAACTTTTTTTATATGTGCTAAAATATCGGTATGAATTTAGAAGACGCACTTAAACGCATCGCTATTCTTGAACAAGAAAACAAAGCACTCCAAGTTGAAAACAAAGCACTCCAGGTTGAAAACGAAGAACAACGGCTCCTCATTTTTAAACAACAACAAAAACTTAACGAACTACTCAAAGATAAAGAAATCGTTCGCGAGAAACTTATCATTGAACAAGTGAAACCATTCGTTGCTAAAAGTGAAAAAATTAACGAAATCATCATCAATGAACCGGAAGCTGTTTTACAAGAAAACAAACAAACGAAAGCACGGGTTGGCCGCAAAAAAGGTGGGAAGAATTTCGCTAATGTTGATTTAGAATCCGCTGTTGTTGATACGGTTTACGAAGAACCAGATTCGCTCGTTTGTCCGACCTGCTCAAACGATTTAACGCTTGCTAGCCAAAAAGAACGTTACATCATTGAAGTAATCCCTTCAACGATTAAAGTTACGAAAGTTATTAAGCGTTCCTACAAATGTAAACACGATCAAAAATTCGTTTATCCGCTTAGTCAGGAAGTATTCCCGGGCTCTGTTTTAACACCTTCTTTCGCTGCCTATATTGCTTACCATAAATATGAACTCGGAATCCCCTTCCATCATCTAGAAAAACATCTTACCAACGTCCTTAACGTCCCAATCTCGAAGCAACTTATGGCCACCTGGATGCAAACGCTCGCCGAAAAATTAACGCCGGTCTATAACGCCATGAAACGTGATTTACTCAATAACTCGGTCAAAGTGATTCACGCTGATGAAACAACATTAAGTATCGCTAAACGCCCGGAAAACGCCGTAAATCGCAAGAAAAGCTATGTTTACGTCTATGCTTCAAGCTATTTTGACCAGCAAATTCATCTTTATGATTTTCATGAATCACGCAGTATTGACTTAACCGCAAAGTGGCTCGAAAAGTATGACGGTTACATCGTCTGTGATGATTATGCTGGTTACACCAAACTTGCGAAAAATAATCCCGCGATTAAACTACAACGCTGCTTTGCCCATGCTAGGCGTCGCTTCAGCGATATCTTAAAAGCACTACCTGCATCCGAAGTGAAAACAACATTAAGTTACAAAATACTGACGCTCATCAACGAACTTTTTGCTTACGAAGCTAAGTATAAAACTGACGCTGTTCTTCCTTCCGAAATATGCGCAAAACGTCATCACGACCAAATTCCACTGCTTAATGAATTAAAAGCCTACATTTTTGATACACCACTCTCGCCTAACTCTGCTCTTGAAGGCGCTGTAAAGTATGTTCGCAAGATTTGGGATGAACTTTTAACGTATCTTGATTATCCGTATCTTGAAATATCAAATAACCTTGCTGAACGCGCGGTTAAACCATTTGTTATTAATCGCAAAGTCTTTATGACCGCCGGATCATACGCAGGCGCAAAGTACACAACGGTGATCTTTTCTGTTATTCGCACTGCATTAATTAACCATTTAAATATTGAAAAATACCTCATTTATCTTTTAGAAAATCTTGACAAGCAACCGTTAGATGATATCTTGCCGTACGCTCCTAAATTACCAAATGAACTAAAAGTTTGACATATTCCGCCACTGTTAGACTTCGCCCTGCTATCAAAAAAGCACTTTTCGTGCCTTTTTTTATATTTTTTACGGAGGTGTTAATTTTTTACCTATACAAACTATCCACAATTTTTTGAATCCATTTGCAATGATAAATGTTAACAATTATAATGAGATTATAAGCATTGTCACAAAATATACAATTAAATTGTTTGTATAACGGAGATTAGAAAATGGTGGGTAGTAAAATGAAAAAAAATAAGAAAATTATTTTAGTGCCTGTTCTACTTGCGCTTATTTCGTGTCAAGGCAATGTTGATCACACTACACTAGATGACGAAAAAGTTTTATTTTCTTTAAACAAAGGTTTAGATTATAAATTGGTGGATAACAAATTAGAAGAGTTCGATATTTGGAACGAACAAATAAATGATGAAGCTACGGGCAAAATATTTTTTTATGCTTATACTTATGATGAGTTTCTAATTAAAATTGATGAAAATGTTGATGCGGATCTTTTTGAACATGGTGATTATTCAATTGAAGAGTTAAATGAAGTTATTGAAGTTTATGATAAATCGTACTTTGATGAAAATATCCTGCTTTTTTATTATAAGTTCGAACCTAACATTTCGGAAAATTATGTATATTCTGTAACAAGAAAAGACGAAACTTTGACTTTGAACGTTAATAGATTTGAAGGCATGTCAACTGCTATAAGTTCCTGGTTAGAGATTGTAACGATTAAAAAAAATGATATTGAGAATATTATACAAATTGATTTAATTGTCAGAACTATCACGCCCTTAGTTAACTCAGTTTCTGTTTATGTTGATAGCAAATATGCTCGAGAATTTTATGTTAACCCGCGTGCGCTACGAGTTTTTAATAATTTAAAGAATGTTGAAGATGTTATTTTGTTTAATTGGCCGTTAAATGTTGATTTAAAATTTAATGTATCTGTAACTAATGAAGATGTTGCAGCTGTTGTAAGTTACTTGGAAAATAGTCCTAATGTTAAATCAGTCGGTTACAAAGGAACGGATTTTATTAGAATGCAGATGGACTGGGCTCTATATGACAAAGTTGTCAATAAAACGCTTGTTGTGACTGATTTTATCAATGACAAAGAACTTATCAATAAATATGAGTTTTCAATTAGTGTTTTAGATTTCATACCCTTTTCAATGATAACTTTTGTTTTGAAAAATAAAGGTAAACACTATGCTGATATTTTAATTGAAGAATTAAAAAAAAGAAATTATCCTTACATCAATAATGATTCAATTGAATACGGCATGTAATATACATTTAAAATACTAAATAAAAATATTTACAATTGTATCCCTATTACCGATTGTTTTCTCATGCAATTTACTATGAGATTTTCGAATAAGGTACGATTTTTATTTACTTGAATTTTACAAATGTAATTATTCAACTAATTTAACTAACATTTATTTAAATTTATTAAGATAACAATAAACAATAAATCGTTAACCCAAAAAAGCGGTTCTAGTAGAGCACGGAATGGGCAACCGTCCAAAAAACAAGCGAATCATGAAAGTGGTTTGTTTTTTGTGGATGTTTATATTTTTGGGAATGTTGTTTCTGTTTTTTTGGGAATAAAACATCTGTAATTTTGGGAAAAAACTTTACAATCATTTGCTATTACTGTAAAATAATATTATGAAAGGAATAAGATTGCCTATGCATAACTACAAACCACGGTTATTAGAAAAAGACATAACAGAAAAACTAACTTATAGTGGCGCTGTTTACATTGAAGGTCCAAAGTGGGCTGGTAAATCAACAACCGCAATGCTTTTTTCGAAAACAAACATTAAATTTCAAAATCCAATTATTAAGAAACAATATCAAACACTAGTTACTATTTCTAAGGAAGAAGTTTTAGCGGGTGAATTACCTATCTTATTTGATGAATGGCAAGAAGTGCCTGAAGTTTGGGATTTTATCCGTTTGGATATAGATGAACGTAATTTAAAAGGAGCATATCTCCTTACCGGATCCACTAAAAAGCAAACAATTAAAACTTCGCATACTGGTACTGGGAGAATTAATACCGTTTATATGCGGCCAATGAGTCTTTTTGAAAGTGGAAATTCACTTGGCACTGTTTCATTAGCAGAACTTTTTGAAAGCCGAAAAATGAAACCGGTTCGTTCAAAAGTTTCATTAAATGATATTGCTAAACTCGTCTGTCGTGGTGGTTGGCCGGGGAGCATTGAACTAAATGAAAGTGCCGCACTAAGAGTACCAAGCGATTTACTTGTGAGTATTATTAATCGTGATGCTGAAGAAGTTGATGGTGTGCGGAAAAATAAAATTAAATTCATGCGTTTTATCCAAAGTTATGCCCGCAATATTTCAACGTTAGCAACTGATAAAACGATATATGAAGACCAAAGTGGTGAAGGTTTTGCGATTGATGCTAAAACTTATCAAACGTACCTTAATGCGCTTGAACGACTTTATATTATTGAAAACGTTTCGGCTTGGTCACCAAATATTCGGAGCGCCTCAACGATTCGTAGTGCAAGTAAAAAACAATTTGTTGACCCAAGCATTGCTGTAGCTTCGCTTGGGCTTACTCCAGAAAAACTAAAACAAGATTTTCGATTATTTGGTTTCTTTTTCGAGTCAATCGTTACACGCGACATACGTGTGTATGCAAACTATTTAGGTGGGGACGTTTTTTATTATCGCGACACAAGTGGTTTAGAAGTCGATCTCATTATTGAATTAAATGACGGTAAATGGGGGGCAATTGAAGTTAAGATGGGAGAAAACGAATTAGAAAAAGCGGCTGCCAATTTATTAAAGTTACAGGAAATTGTTCTAGGCCCTAAACCTTCCTTTATGATGGTAATCACTAATACTGAACTAGCGTACCAACGTGAAGACGGAATTTACGTAATTCCAATTGGGTGTTTAAAACCGTAATTCGATACTTTATATAATTACGAAGTGGAAAAATTCAACTATTTTAACTAAGATTTCTTTGATTTTATTAAAATCGCGATTAAAAATAAATCAGATACCCAAAAAAGCGGTTCTAGTTGTTTCGACAATGGGCCACCACTCGTTAATTGAACGAATCACTTATTGTGGTTCGTTTTTTTATAATGTTTGTTTTAACTTAGGCTTATATGTAAAACAAAAATGTAACACTTAATCCAATTAACAAGCCAATTTGCTTTTATTGGTAAAAATAATAAAATGCATGGTTTTTCATTTTTGACTAAAAGTTATCGTTAATACTAACTAAAAACCATCGTCAATGTTGACTAAATGTTATCGTTAATATTGACTAAAAGTTATCGTTTGTGTTGACGATTTATTCTTTTTGTTATATATTTATCGTATAGAGGTAGGCAATGAGTTTAAAACCAAAAACCTATAGAAATCGACTAATTGATAAACAGGTTGTTAAATATCTGAAGATTTTTGGCGCTGTATGTATTGAGGGACCGAAGTGGTGTGGAAAAACTTGGACCGCTCTAGCACATGCGAATAGTGTTATATACATTGGGGATCCAACAGGTAACTTTCAAAATAGAAGATTTGCCGAACTCGATATAATGGGTTCTCTTTCGGGTGTGGTACCAAGATTAATAGACGAATGGCAAGAAGTACCATCGATATGGGATGCTGTGCGCCAAGAAGTAGATTTTAGAGGAGAAAAAGGACAATTTCTTTTGACGGGTTCTTCAACGCCCGCTATGAAGGGAGTGTTACATAGCGGTGTCGGTCGTATTCATACTTTAAAGATGCGTACATTATCTTTATTTGAGTCAAATGACTCAACAGGAGACATATCTTTGCTGCAATTATTTGATAATAGGATTGAAAATAAATTAGTTGATTCAGTTTCTTTAGACAAATTAATAACATTAGTAATAAGAGGCGGATGGCCAAGTGACCTTGAACAAGATAATGATTTTTATGGCGAAACACCAAAATCGTATTTAAGTGGTTTACTCAATAGTGATATTAATAAAATTGATGGTATACAACGTGATAGAGATAAATTCGAAGCTCTTTTGCGTTCGCTTGCTCGTAACGAGAGCACAATGGCAGGTAATAGGGTATTGCTTAATGATATTAATAAGTATGATAAAGAAACAATCAAACAAACGGCGCTGATTGAATACTTAAATGTATTAGAGAGGCTGTTTATTATTGAAAATCAAAATGCTTTTGATCCAAATTATCGCTCAAGCAAACGTGTGGCAAGAACACCAAAACGGCATTTCACTGATCCGTCTTTTGCTGTTGCAGCGTTAGGATTAACTAAAACAATGCTTTTTAATGATTTAGAATATTTTGGTTTTTTATTTGAAAGTTTAGTTATTCGTGACTTAAAAATTTACTCTGATAGCATTGGTGCACAAGTTTTTCATTATAAACACCATGACACTAATCATGAATTAGATGCAGTAGTTGAACTTAATAATGGACGGTGGATTGCTGTTGAAATTAAACTTGGTGCAAATCAAATTGATGAAGCTGCGCAAAGTTTGTTAAAGATGAATGAATATTTTAATAAAAGTGATAAAGCAAGAAAACCAAGCGCATTAGTAGTAATTTGTGGTTTAACAAATGCTTATTATCAAAGAGAAGATGGTGTTATTGTTGTACCAATTACGGCATTAAAACCATAGAATGAGATTTTAATAGTGATTACAATAATTAATACGTTAGATCAACTTGATTTAATGTTTGATGATGGACAATTTAACTTGGATAAATGGGAAGGCTACATAAATAGCATTTATGAAAATTCCGCCAATCTTTTTAAGGATGAAGTTAATAACTACATAAGTTCAGGAAATTACTGTTGGGAAAAAGATTTTTTGCCAATTATTAATAATGTTTATAAAAATAGAAACCTAACATTGTTGTCTGAGTCTTTTTTACAAGTTGTTGAAAAACTAAATGCAAGAGTTGTAGATACTTTTCAGCAAAAACTTGACGTTGATGTTGTTTTATTTTTGGGGCTTTGCAATGGTGCGGGTTGGGCTACAGAAATAAACGGAAGAAATGTTGTTTTGTTAGGCATTGAAAAAATACTTGAGTTAGAATGGTTCAAACCGCAAAAAATGCGAGGTCTTATTTATCACGAACTTGGCCACGTTTACCATAAACAGTTTGGATTACTACAACAATTAAATGAAGGAAATGCGCACTTTTTTGTTTACCAATTATTTGTAGAAGGTATTGCAATGTACTTTGAGCAATCATTAGTCGGAGATTTAAACTATTTTCACCAAGATGATAATGATTGGAAAAAATGGTGCGATGAAAACTTTACAATGATACTGAAAGATTTTCATAAAGATTTACTAACGATGACGCGGTTTAATCAGCGATATTTTGGTGATTGGGCTAATTATAAGGGTAAAGCAGATGTTGGGTATTATTTAGGTGCTAAATTCGTCCATCATCTAATCGAAAGATATAGTTTTAATGAGATAATTAGTTTTGATAGTGAATTAGTGTATAAGTTGTATAGTGACTTCGTTAACAAAGTTACGGATTAATAACGACTCACTTAGATAATTTACAAATTGTAAAAAAACAACTAATTTAACTAAAATTTCTCGAAATTTATTAATATAGCTAATAATAATGAATCAGTTACCCAAAAAAGCGGTTCTAACAGAGCACGGAGTTGGGCACCATCCGAAAAATAGACGAACCATTCCGAAATGGTTCGTTTTTTTTATTTTGTGTTACTGGTCGAACTCCCGACGTGTACGCCAATTTGCGTATGACAAAATTGCAAATTGCAATAACGGCATAGTCAATATTGACTTTCTGCTATGATTAGGGCACAATGCATATGACAAAACCGCAAATTGCAATTATTTTATAGTCAAATTTACTAGATGTTTGTGCAAATGTTTGTTCGAACAAAGTTACATCGGTGAGAGTGACTAATACACTATGCTGCTATTGACAAGTGGATGCATAAGTTATAGTTATATTAGCGTATAGGGTACGTAAGAAAATGAAAACAATCAAGAAAATTATTACACTTCCTATTATACTTTCACTTGTCTCGTGCCAAGGTAATGCTCTTCATAGTACACTAAATGATGAAAGAATTTTGTTTTCTTTAAACAAAGGCCAAGAATATAAATTAGTTGATGAACGATTAGAAGAATTTGATATTTGGCATGAACAAAAAGCTGATGAAGTCGCGGGTAAAATATTTTTTTATGCTTATACTTATGACGAGTTTCTCAGCAAAGTTGATGAAAATATTGATGAAGAACTTTTCGAGCATGGCGATCATTCAATTCGCGATTTATACGAAGTTATGGAAACTTATGATCAGGCATACTTTGCAGAAAACATGCTCCTTTTTTATTATAAAACCGAGTCTTGTATTTCGGAAAACTATATTTACTCTGTAACGAAAAAAGAAGAAACACTAACTTTAAACGTTAATAGATTTGAAGGTATGTTAACGGCAATAAGCTCATGGCTCGAGATTATAACGATCAAGAAAGATGATATAAAGGATATTACAAAACTTGATCTAATAGTTAGAACTATCACGCCTTTAATTGCTTCAGTTACTGCTCACATTGATAGCAATTATGCTCGCGAATTTTATGTTAATCCACGGGCATTAAAAGTGTTTAATAGATTAAAGAACGTTGAAGATATTGTTTTGTTTAACTGGCCCTTGAATGTTGATTTAAAATTTAATATTGTTGTCACTAATGAAGATGTCCTAACAATTGTAAACTATTTGGAAAACAGTCCTAATGTTCGATCAGTTGGTCACAAAGGAACTGATTTTATTAGAGTGCAGATGAACTGGGCTCTTTATGATAAAGTTGTTAATAAAACACTTGTTGTTAGCGATTTAGTCAAAGATAATGAACTCATTAATCAATATAAGTTTTCAATTAATATTTTAGATTTTCTTCCCTTTTCAATGATAACTTTTGTTTTAAAAAATAAGGGTAAATACTATGCGGATATTTTAATTAAAGAATTGAAAAAAAAGAATTATCCATATATTAATGATTATTCAATCGGTTATTGAATGGTAAAGTTAAAGGCATAAACTTTATTTACCTGATGTTTTAAACGTTTTCCTGTTTTTAGAATCTTTGTTAAAATAAAATAATGAATATCAAGGACATAACATTTAAAAACATTCACCCCTCCCAATTTTATTTATCTAAAGCAAAATTAGAAGCAGTATTGTTTTGGTTTAATCCGCATGATTTAAGTAACTTCGCCCCCTTACCGTTAAAACGGTTTGGCGATAAAATCATTTTAACTGATGGTCACACTCGTGCATACGCTGCTTATTTAGCCGGTCTCGACCGTGTGCCTTTTGTATGGGACGTAGATCAATTAAATTGGGAGCTATATGCAAAGTGTGTGGCAGCTTGCCAAAAAGAAAACGTGTTCACGATTCAAGACTTAAGCAATCGGATAATAAGTAGCAAAGATTATGCGACGAAATGGATTAAATGGTGTGAAGCGCTCCAAGAATCATTTACTAATGAGTAAAACTTTGCATTACTAAAATTGTCACAAATATATTTGATTGTGTTGACATAAGTAAATGGAAAAATTCCACTATTCTTTATTGAAAATTAACAAAATAGTTGTTGTGAAATTTACGAAGACTAATTTTCTCAATAAAAGACAACAATACTAAAAAGAAAATAATGTTAATATTAAGTAGGAGGTGAGCAAATGGAATATTTTAATTTACGTGATACATCGTTAAAAGTATCAAGAATCGGTCTTGGTTTAATGCGGCTGAAGGACAAAACGCCGGAAGAAGCGAAAAGAATCATTAAGACTGCACTTGATGTAGGAATTAACTTTTTTGACCACGCGGATATTTACGGTGACGGTGTTTCCGAACAAAAGTTTAGTGCGGCAATTAAAGCGCTAGAAACTAGACGAGAAGACTTAATAATCCAATCAAAAGTTGGAATTAGACGTGATATTGGCTATGATTTTAGTTATGCACATATTATCGAAAGCGTTGATGGGATTTTAAAAAGGTTAGACACGAGTTATTTAGATATTTTACTGCTCCATCGGCCTGATATGCTTTACGAACCGCCGGAAATAGCGCGCGCTTTTAAAGAACTTCACGCTAGTGGTAAAGTTCGCTATTTTGGTGTTAGTAATATGCATCAATTTCAACTAAGTTACTTACAAAAAGAAGTCGGCTTTCCGCTCCTTGTTAATCAGCTTCAGTTTTCACTTGGCCATTTACCGCTTGTAAGTAGCGGTATTTTCGCTAATCATGGTAGTCCACAATCAAACCATCACGCATTAGGCTTACTTGACTATATGCGTGAACATAAAATTCTTATGCAAGCATGGTCACCATTTCTTTTTGGCAATTTTGCGGGTGTATATATCGATCATCCTGAATTTAAGGAACTCAATACGTTGCTCGACGAATTTAGCACGAAGTACGGTGTAACAAAAGAAGCGATTAGCATCGCCTTTATTTTGCGCCACCCTGCAGGTATTCAACCAATTATTGGAACAATGAATACTGAACGGATTAAAGCGGTTGCTAAAGCGGTTAATATTACGCTTTCACGAGAAGACTGGTATGCCTTATTTAAAGCAGCAGGAAATCATGTTCCTTAAAACGTAATTTTTACTAAACTTGTTTAATAATAACTCGTGAAAAAAATCGAAAAAATAGTACAATATTTAAGAACGAAAAGAGGTTTTATGCTTAAAGAACAAAAAAAAGGTCGGCTTGAAGTAATTACCGGGCCAATGTTTGCCGGAAAAACAGAAGAATTAATTCGTCGGGCACGACGTTTTTATTATGCAAATAAAAAGTTTTTAATTTTTAAACCTGTGCTTGATGACCGTTATAGCGATGAATATATCGTTTCGCATAATGCGAAGAAAGAAAAGTCGATTAATATTAATACATCGCTAGAAATTGAGCGTTATATTACTGATGACGTTTATGCGATTATTGTTGACGAAGCACAATTTTTTGATGAAAAGCTGCCAGAAGTGCTGAATAATTTAGCAGATCGCGGCTTTTTATGCATTGCGGCAGGACTTGATAAAGATTTTCGTGGTGAACCTTTTGGTGTGATGCCAACGTTACTTGCACTTGCAGAACGCGTGACGAAACTCACAGCAATTTGTGTTGTTTCTGGTCTAGATGCGACGAGAACGCAACGGCTTATTAACGGCAAACCGGCGTTTTACGAAGACCCGATTATTTTAATTGGCGCAAGTGAAAGTTATGAACCGCGAGCGCGGCAATATCATGAAGTACCGCGCAAGACAGTTAATTAATTTATTTTTTAACGTTAATGTTAACTAAAGTTTGAAATGCACGGGGGAAATGAACGGCCCACGCCTTTTCATTATGGTCAGCTTCTTCGTCAAGTAGTGTCGTTAACTGGCTTTTACTATAACCAAATTCAACTAATTTATGCGCAAGAATATCAACATACATCCCAATCGCTGCGTCACCACCAGCGTTACCGCTATAAATGTAAAGATTTGGCAAAGTTTTTGCTTGTTTAATCGCACTTTTAAGAAAGTCATCAAGCCCTTTTTCTTCGTAAAGTTGGAGTGCACTGGAAAAAAGTAGACCGCCCCCAAAAACATCAGCGTAATTTAAGGCCATAAAGAGCGACATTACGCCACCCATACTTGAACCACCAATTAGCGTGTTCTCACGTTCCGGTAAAGTGTGATAGTTTTGATTAATAAAAGGGATAACTTCGTTAACGATGAACGTTGCGTACTTTTCGCCACTTGGATTTTCGAGTATTTTTCCCACTTTGCTTCTAGCCCATGACGGTGAAAGTTCGTTAAGACGGTCGGGACTATTATCAATCCCCACAACAATTGCGCCACCGTAACCTTCGTCAATTAAGCGGCTGATTGTTTCATCAACTTCCCATTCCCCAACAAAGCTTGTATAAAAATCAAAGAGATTTTGTGCGTCGTGCATATAAAGCACAGGAAACTTTTTTGTTTTGTTATTCGCATCATAATTTTCTGGTAACCAAACACGAATCGTGCGTTTTCTTAAGTCGCTGTAACTATGCATCGTTAGTTCATGCTTAATAAGTTTACCGCGTGTTACTGTATGCAATTTATTCATAATTTATTCCGCCTTTCCTATATTATTTTAACAAAATAACTAAACTTTGATTTATTAAATCAATTTAATTACCGCTAAATTTTGTTCGCATGTTATAATAAACACGAAATCGATGCGGAAACGAAGTTTTACGAACACTAGCGAGTACATAACGGTGAAAAGTGTACATTCTCGTAAAGCAAGCCACTTCCAAGAGCGACTAACTATCGCCGTCACCTTCACGTTACGAAGCAATTAAGCGCATCTCTAAGATGAAAAAGGATGGTACCGCGGCACTTGTCGTTCCTTGTGTAACTTTTTTTGAAGGAGAAACTTTATGAAAAAATTAACAAGTAACGAAATAAGAAAGCTGTGGCTATCTTTTTTTGCATCGAAAAATCATCAAATTATTGCTGGGGCAAACTTAATTCCCCATAATGATAAAACTTTACTTTGGATAAATAGCGGTGTTGCCGCGCTTAAACCTTATTTTGACGGCTCAAAAGTACCTAGTTCCCGTCGTCTCGTCAACGTCCAAAAAAGTATTCGTACGAATGATATTGAAAATGTTGGTGTGACAAACCGCCATCACACGTTTTTTGAAATGCTTGGCAACTTTAGTCTTGGTGATTATTTTCGCACGGAAGCAATTAAATGGGGTTATGAATTTTTAACGAGTAAGGAGTGGCTAGGTTTACCCGTTGTGAAACTTTATTTTACGTATCATCCAAGTGACACGGAAACGCGTGAAGAATGGCTCAAGCTCGGCATTCCAGAAACACATATTATTCCTGCGGAAAGTAATTATTGGGAAATTGGCGAAGGACCGTGCGGACCGAACACGGAGATATTTTTTGATTTAGGGCAAGATAAAGACCCAACAAACAAAGGGACGCTACTTTTAGAAGACGATATTGATAACGAACGCTTTGTTGAGATTTGGAATATTGTTTTTAGTCAGTACAATGCTAAAGCAGGCGTAAAACGTGAAGATTACGAAGAACTACCTTCAAAAAACATTGATACAGGAGCAGGACTAGAACGAATCGCTAGTGTTATGCAAGGAACAGTATCAAACTTTGAAACGGACTTATTTTTACCAACAATTAATAAACTTGAAAAACTAAGCAAAACGAAATATAACGACTATGTCGTTAGTTACCGGGTTATTAGTGATCATATCCGTACTTGTGTCTTTGCACTTAGTGACGGGGCGAGTTTTAGTAATGAAGGTCGTGGCTACGTTTTACGGCGCTTACTTAGACGCGCGATGCTTCATGGGCAAAAACTAAATTTAACGAAACCATTTTTAAGTAATTTAGTTGATGAAGTGATTGTAGCGATGGAAAGCTTTTACCCTGAACTAAATGAAAACGCCGCAAAAGTTAAGAAATTAATCGAAGCGGAAGAAAACCGCTTTTTACGAACGCTAAAAAATGGTGAACGAATTGTCCGTGACTTACTTGAAAAAAATAAAAAACTTACTGGACAAGAAACGTTTATGCTTTATGATACTTATGGTTTTCCATTTGAATTAACACGGGAAATTGCTTTTGAATACAATGTTGAGCTTGATCAAAGTGACTTTACGAAACATTTAGAAGCACAGAAAGAACGTGCCCGAAAAGCCCGTAGTGACAGTAATAGTATGCAGCGACAAAGTAAAGATTTGCTTAGTTTTGTTATGCCAAGTTTATTTGATGAAAAAGCTTGTGAGTTAACGACAAATGTGACCGCATTATTTAAAGATGGCATACGCGTTAAAGAAGATGATGAAGTTGTTGAAGCAATCTTTAGTGCAACCCCGTTTTACGCGGAAAGCGGTGGGCAAGTTAGTGATTTAGGTCAAGTTAGTGGCACGGATTTTCTGGGTAACGTTGTGAGCTTATTTAAAGCACCACATGGCCAACATGTCCATAAAATTGAAATTCTTTACGGCACGCTTAAAGAAGGGATGGAAGTAACGCTCACAATTGATCAAGCAGCACGCAATTTAATTAAACAAAATCATACGGCAACACATTTACTCCATCAAGCTTTGAACGTTGTTTTAGGTGGCGACGCGAATCAAGCAGGAAGTTACGTTGGTAGCGATTATCTCCGCTTTGATTTTACCCATGACAAAAAAGTAACAGATGATGAACTTGCTCAAATTGAAACACTCGTTCAACAATATATTAACGCTAGTATTCCGTTAGAAATAACAGTTTTACCGCTAGAATCGGCATTAAAACTCGGCGCGAAAGCTTTGTTTGGCGAAAAATATAGTGATGACGTTCGTGTCGTGAAGTTTGGGGATATTTCCCTTGAACTTTGTGGCGGTACGCACGTTGAAAACACAAGTTTTGTGACTAACTTCGCGATTGTTAGCGAAAGCAGTATTGCGAGCGGCGTTCGCCGTATTGAAGCAGTAAGCGGACTTAAAGCTTATGAACATCATAAAAAAGCCGAAACTTTTGTGAAGCGACTTGCGAATATTCTATCCGTTAAGGATAACCAAGAACTTTTAAGCGCGGTACGAAAATTACGTGATGATAATGAGCATTTTAGTCGTGAACTTAAAAAACTTAAGATGACACAATTACAAAACATTGCGAAAGAAATAAGTTACGAAAAAGTTAAGGATGTTAATTTATATCTTAATTATTACCGTGACTTTAGCCGTGAAGACTTAATGACACTTAGCGATTTCATCAAGGAAAAAGACGAATCTGCTTTAATCGTTTTACTTGCACCAACGGAAAAAGGTCAAGTAATTCACGTTGCCGTTAGTAAAAAGATGACAACTAAATACCACGCTGGGAAATTATTACAAACTGTGACAAAACATTTTGGTGGTACTGGTGGTGGGCGACCTGATTTTGCTAATGGTGCATTGACAAAAAATGTCAAGATCGATGAACTTAATAACTACATGAAGGAATTACTTGATGCGTAACGTTTTAGCGCTCGATTTAGGTACAAAAACACTTGGTAAAGCTTTTTATAATAAAGTGACAAAAATCGCTCTACCAGTTGGTGTTTTTCGATTTACTGCAAAACATTATTTTAAGGCACGCGCTGATGTAATTAAGGAAATAAAGGTAAGAAACGCCGAAGTAATTGCACTTGGTTTACCACTTAATAGTGATGGTACAGAGAGCGAGCGCAGTGAATCGGTGCGTCGGTTTAAACATGATTTAGCGTTAGAAACTTCACTGCCAATTGTTTTAATTGACGAACGTTATACTACGTTAGAAGCGCAAGATAGGCTACATGCGCTTGGTTATTCATCAAAAACAATGAAAAATAAGATCGATGAAACAAGCGCTTTAATAATATTAGAAACATATTTAAAGAAAGAGGAACAAAATGATTAACGACCGCATTAAAGAAATGACGAGCGATGAGCTTACTATTGTTGATGAAGAAGGGAACGAATTTGTTTTCAGTATTTTATTTTCCTATGAAAACGAAGAACGGAATGCGACATATGTTTTCTTTTATGACGAAGAAGACGAAGACGATGTGATGTTCGTCAGGTATTATGAAGACGGGAAAATTTCTTACGTCGAAGACGCTGAAGAATTAGCGGAAATTGAAGAGGTCTTTCGCGCGTTTGAAGAGGAATTAGAAGACTAAAATTTTCTCAATAGCGCTGTCAGATTTATTATGCTATAATGGCAACACATTGTGAGGTAAAGCTTATGCAGGAAGTAAAATATCAATTAACAAAAGAACGTTATGAAGCGTTTCAAGAAGAAAGACGCCATTTGATAAAAGTGGAACGTCCGCTTATTTTAAAAGAAATTGAAGAGTCACGCGGGTACGGAGATTTAAGCGAAAACGCTGACTATGATGCCGCGCGAACACGACAAGGAAAAATTGAAGGTCGGATTTTAGAAATTGAACACATTTTAAATAATGCCGAGATTATTGAGTTTTCAAAAAACTCGAAAGAAGTATCACTTGGTAATTATGTAAAACTCGAAGACCTTGAATTTAAAGAAACAATGATTTTACGCCTTGTTGGTCAATTTGAAGGAAAACCACTCGACGGCGTGATTACACTTGATTCACCAATCGCACAGGCGATTATTGGTCGCAGAGTTGGTGACAAAGTTATTGTCAATGCAAAAACACCTTACGAAGTTGTTATTGTGCAAATCTCAACTAAACCAATAAATTAATAAACTGTTCTAACTTATTAAATTCCTCCTTATATATAAGTAAGGAGGTTTTTATTTAATGTTAAAGATGATTATTGGTGTCGTTGTTGTGACGGTTATTGTTATTTTTACGTTTGTATTAATTGATAACTATGATGCTAGTGTAAAAGAGACAAATTCAATTGTCGAAGTTGATAATACTTATTGGTCAATTACGGTGACGGGGGAAGTACTGAAACCGGGGACGTATATGATGAATGAAAATGAAACGATCGGTGACTTGATCAATAGTGCTGGTGGGCCAAAAAGTAACGCTGATAATCGCGCGTATATTGATGAAACACCGTTAGTTAAAAATGTGAGTTACTACATTGCCCCATTATATGACCTTGATGACTATTGTGGTGATGTACTACTAACGAAAGTAAATATAAATACGGGGACTAAAGAAGACTTGATGGCAATTAATGGGATTGGTAATACAATTGCGACGGCGATTATTGAGTACCGTGTTGAGCATGGGAGTTTTACGTATTTAGAACAAATTATGGATGTGAAAGGAATTGGGAAAGCAACTTTTGAAAATCTTAAAAACTTTTTAATTTTACGATGACGTTTTTATTGCTTTTATTAGCATTTATTTTTAGTTTCTTAACTCACCATTCAATTTACTTTATTCTTGGTCTTGCTTTTATCTTTCTCTTGTTATTTCGCGATAAAAGAAGTCGTTACTTTTATTACGGTGCGGTTCTGAGTGGGTTTCTTATTTATTACGTTCCTCCCTTATTTTATAAATTACCGGAATTAAGTAGTTACGGGATCGTTTTACGTAGTAAAAGTAACTATTTTCTTGTTTTCAAGTCGCTCCGCCTATATTACGTTAACTATTACGATAATCCGTATAGTTTTGGTGATTTAGTTAAGATTGAAGGGGAAATAAAAGACTTATTTTTCGTCCGCTTAGAGAGTGAGTTTGATTTTAAAACATATTTACAAAGTAATGGTGTGCATCGCGAACTACATAAAGCCCAAGTTTCTTTAATTCGTCGAAGCGTTATTTTTCGCTTTTTCAATCTAAATAAGCTGATTACCGAGTATGATCCGCCTGTTCAAGCATTACTCCAAACTTTAATAACAAGTGAACGGCTAAAAGAAGCACAAGGAGACACAGTACTCAGTGCTTTAACTTTTATTAGTTTAAGCGGTTTTCATTTAAATTTTATTCGACGCTCTATCGCTAAGTTTGTCGCTCTTTTTACAAAAGACACGGTTGCGGCAATTGTAAGTTACTTTTTTCTCGTGCTTTTGTTTTGTTTTAATCCGACAAAATTTGCTTTTTACCGGATATTTCTCTCGGCCATGCTCTTTTTTGCTAATCGCCGTTTCTTAAAGCAAACGCTCTCTAATTTAACGGTTAATCTCATTGGTGCAACGATTTTTATTTTATTCAATCCGTATATTATTTTTAATCCCGCCTTTTATCTTGCTTATACTTTAATCATTCTTTTTTCTTTACAAACACGAAAGCTAAAGAAGGAGCGACTTTTTAATTTTCTGCTTGTTTATTTTGTTTTTACTATTTATCAAGTATTAACAACGAATAAATTTGAACTTTTAGGTACCGTGACTCAGCTCATTTTTGCCCCGTTTTACTTTTTAATTGTGCTCACCTTTTTTCTTTCTGTTATCATTCGGCCACTTCATAATGTTGTTGGAGTATTCAGTAATTTACTTTTAAACCTTAATGCAAAACTGAGTCTTTTTCGTTTCCCTTTTATTGTAGGCGCAAGCTCACCTTTCTTCATCATCTTAATGTTGCTTGTTTTTAGTGGATTTTATTATTTTAATGAGCTCCGTTTGCATAAAAATAAACAATTTATGGGTGTTTTACTGTTCTCTGTCTTGCTTCTCAAAACAGTTCCACTGACAAACTATTTAACGTCAAAACTATTCTTTATTAACGTGGGACAAGGTGACAGTACGCTTGTGATTCATCGCGGTAAAACACTTTTAATTGACACCGGCGGTCTTGCGAATAAAGATATTGGTCAAGATGTTCTGATTCCCTTTTTTCACCGTCAAAAAGTACGAAAACTCGATTACGTTATTATCACGCATAACCATTTTGACCATAACGGAGCTTTGCCGACGCTTATTAATCATGACTATGTAAAAAATGTGATTAGTGATAAAACAAAATTCCCCTTTAAACTCGGCGATTTAACAATTAGTAACTTAAATCCCGGTGGTTACGATGATGAAAATAAAAATTCGCTGATCGTTTATTTTCGTCTTTTAAATTTCGATATATTAGTTACGGGTGATGCGTATAAAGAAAACGAAGAACAAATCTTAAAATCGTATCCACATCTCAACATCGATATTTTAAAAGTTGGCCACCACGGTAGTAGCACAAGTACGAGTGAACTTTTCATCGCCCATTACCGACCACAAGAAGCGGTGATTTCGTGCGGTTTTAATAATAAACACGGTCACCCGGAACAAGAAGTACTCGCGGTTCTTAATAAGTACGCTGTTAAAGTTCGGCGCACAGATATTGAAGGGACAATTGTTTATAAAAAAGCTATAATATAGACATGATTCATTTATATGCGGCAAGTGATATTGCAATTATTACAAAAAAACTCGATCAGCACATTAAAACATTAATTGGTGAACGCGATGCTTTTAATTACGTTAAGTATGATTTACGCGTGACACTTTTTAATGAAATTCTTGATGACGCGCAAAACTTACCGCTTGGTGTAACAAAAAAAGTACTTGTGCTTGATCACGCCACATTTTTAGAAAAAGGTGTGAGCCGGACAGTTAATAAAACATTCACTGATGACCACTTAAAAGCGCTTGATTTATTAACGGAAGATGTACACTTATTTTTACTTGTGCGGAGTATTGATTTAAATACAAAACATCCACTTTACGTTTACGTAAAAAATCACGGCACGATGAATGTTGCCGCGAAAATTAGTGATGACGACTGGCGGCATTTTATTCGTTCGTACTTTAAACAACAAGGAGCAACCGTAACGCGCGACGCTGTAAACTTACTTGCCGAACGCATCAGCGGGGCGACGGACTTTTTAAGTGAAGCGGAGAAACTTTTACTTTATTCGCATGAAGTTACAAGTGAAACGGTCAATTTACTTGTGAGCCCGAAATTAGAAGAAGATAGTTTCGCTCTTGTGAATAATCTCGTTTCCGGTAATAAAGAAAAAGCGTTGCAAAGTTACCGTGATTATTTAGTAATTAATCGGGAAGCACATTTTTTCATTAACCAAGTCGCACGCCAGTTTCGGCTTTATGCACAAGTGTTTATTCTTAATGAGAACGGTCTTACAAACGAACAAATTAGTGAAACGCTCAGTGTCCATCCGTACCGAGTAAAACTTGCGATGGATAATATTCGTTTCACGGACTTAAATAAAATATTTAGTGATTTAGAAAAATTAGCACTGCTTGATTACAATATAAAAAGCGGCCAAATCGACCGCTTTTATGGATTTGAATTATTTTTACTTAATTATTAATTACTCTAATTCATTAACAAGTCGCGTTAAGTCAGCTTTATAGCGTGCTACTTTATTGCGGTGGAAAATTCCGCGTGCTTGTGCTCGATCTAAAAGTGAAATAGCAGCACGTAATTCTGTTTCTGCTAAAGATTTGTCATTGTTACTAACGGCGACACGAACTTTTTTCATTTGCGTACGAACGCGTGATTTGAAGTGAGCGTTGCGTTGGCGAGCTTTTTCGTTAGTTAAGACGCGTTTTTTCTGTTGTTTAATATTTGGCATAGTATCATCCCTTCTTTATACACCTAACCATTATAAACGTTATAAACTAAAAAGGCAAAGAAAAATGCCATAAATATTTTATATTTAATAATCGCATTAATTTTGCGAACGCGTTAATTTACGTTATAATTGTAGATATGGAAAATCTCAAAAAATTACGTTACGTTTATATGGGTTCACCAGCGATGAGTGCTGAATTTCTCACTCACTTAATTAATGAAAATTTTAACATTATCGCCGTCATTAGTAACCCAGCCCGGAAAGTTGGCCGGAAACAAACGGTTGAACATACTGACGTCAGTAAAGTTGCCCAGGCCCATAACATTCCCTTATTTACTCCGATTAATATTAAAAACGATTATGAATTTTTCCTTCATCTTGATGTCGATGTTATTTTAACTTTTGCTTATGGGCAAATTGTTCCGCTAGAAGTGCTGAATCACGCAAAGATTATCGCGCTTAATTATCACGGCTCGATTTTACCTAAATACCGTGGGGCATCACCAATTCAGCATGCATTAATTAATGGCGATAAACTGACCGGTGTATCGCTCATGCGAATGGTTGAAAAAATGGATGCTGGTGAAGTTTATGGGGTGAAGATGTTTCCTATTTTCCCTGAAGATAACTATGCAACTCTTAGTAACAAAACCGTCTTTGCGGCGAAGTGCGTGACGAATGAAGTTTTAAAAGACGTTGTAACGCTTAAAAATAAAGGGGTTCCGCAAGACGAGACGAAAGTGACTTTTACGAAACTATTAAAAAAAGACGACTTTAAACTCAGTATTAATGATCCACTAGTGAATTTCCTTGGTAAAATTCGCGCCTTTAGTCCTGAACCGGGTGCAGTATATACTTACAATAATCTTCATTTAAAAATATTAAAAGCCGCATTTTATAAAGAAAAACATGTTGCCCCGATTGGCGAATTATTTGTCGTCGAGCGCGAAGGACTCTTTCTCCAGCACAGTGTAGGTGTGATTAAGTTACTTACGGTGCAAAAACCGGGGAAAAATGCGCTTGACGGTTTAAGTTATACGCATGGCGAACGGACTTTAAGAAAGATTAATTTATAAATTAATGGCGAATAAAATATTTAGCTTAAGTGTGCATCAATTAGTTGATTTTTTACTCCGTGAAGGTGATATCGACACACGGATTTTTAACATTAATACACTTGTCCGTGGGACAAGGCTTCATAGCTACTACCAAGCAAAACAAAATGAAAAGTATGAAGTTGAAGTATTTTTAAGCCATACATTTACGTATGGTGAGTTTAGTTTTTTCTTGCAAGGATATGCTGACGGCATTATTACAAATGGTGACGAAGTGACAATTGACGAACTAAAAACGACTAATAGCGACCTTAAAACGTTTTACAAAACGAACGAAGCGTGGCATTTAGCCCAGGCACAGCTTTATGCGTTAATGTACGCTATAAAACATGCAAAAAAAGAAATGCATATATCTTTAACTTATATGTCACAAATTGATTTAAGTAAAGAAGTTTATCGTTACCGCTTTACAATTGATGAACTTTTTACCGCAGTTGATAAACTTTTTGAACGTTATATATTTTACGTCACAAAGACGGAAGATTATGTGCAAGTTCGTGATCAAACAATTAAAAAACTTTCTTTCCCATACAAAAACATCCATGCTGGACAACAGTTGATGATTGACCGGATAACGGAAAACTATGCGCGGAAAGACCGGATTTTTATTAATGCACCAACAGGCAGCGGGAAAACGCTTGCGGTACTTTACCCGACAATTTTTGAATTTTTAAAAGGCGAAAAACTTAAAGTTTTTTATTTAACGGCGAAAGGAAGTGGCCAAGACCAAGCGCTAAATGCGCTCGCACTACTCGAACAGAGTGGTTTACATTTAAAGTCAATTGTCATTAACGCGAAAGAAAAAATGTGTTTAAATGATAAAGTTGCTTGTAATCCTGATGAATGTCCGTTTGCCCGTAATTATTTCGGAAAAATTAAAGAAGCGGTGTTTGACACTTTCCGTCAACATAATATCTTTACCCGTGAGATCATTATGGCGGCTGCGAAAAAGTATGAAGTATGTCCGTTTGAATTTCAACTCGACTTAAGTTTATATTGCGATGTGATTATAGGAGACTACAATTACTTGTTTGATCCGTTTGTTAAATTACAGCGTTTCTTTAAAACGAAAGCGACGAGACAGATTGTTTTAATTGATGAAGCGCATAACTTACACCGCCGCGTTCAAGATAATTATAGTTTCACACTTGATTTTGATGATTTGTTTAAGCTTCGTACTGTGCTTAAAGGGCCGGAACATGCGGAAATTCGTAAGCATATTAATGCAATCGCCCGTGAATTACGGCTCTTAAAAAAAGAAAACACCGAAGAATTTCGTGAAGTTCCCGTCGTGCCTTTAAAGCTACAAGCTTTGCTTGAAAACTTTTTAAGTGCAAGTAACGACTATATGTTTAAACAAGGGGCTAATTTGAGTGAAGACTTTAGTGACTTTTATTTTAATGTGAATAAATTTGTGAAACTCTATGAATTTTATAATGATACTTTTAAGCTTTTTATTCGTGATGACGGGGAAGAAAAAAAGTTTTTCCAGCTTGATTTGAAGTTGTTTAACGCTACGCCACTTATTAACGAAACACTTGCGAATATCGATAATGTTGTTATGTTTAGTGCAACACTTGCCCCCGAACAATATTTTAAAACATTACTTGCGATTGATGACTATGAATTTTTACAAGTCCCGAATGCGTTTAATCCGGAAAACTTATTATTACTTTATGACGACGAAACTTCGCTATATTACCGAGACCGTGAAAAAACGATTAGTGAAGTTTATGCAAAAATTAAAGCAGCGATTAGTTTAAAAGTCGGCAACTATATTGCTTACGTCCCAAGTTTTCATTATTTAAACTTAATCAAGGAATATTTCGTGCATGATGATTTTAATCTTGTGTTGCAAAAAAGTTTCATGACTGAACGCGACAAGGAGAACTACTTAAGTAACTTTACGGAAAACCCAACCGTTACGACACTTGGACTCGCAGTAATTGGCGGTAGCTTTAGTGAAGGCGTTGATCTTGTGAGTGACCGGCTTGGCGGCGTAATTATCGTTGGGGTTGGTTTCCCTGCATTAACACTAGAGAGCCAAAAACTTCGTGCTTATTACGACGAACAAGATTTAAATGGGTTTATGTATACGTATCATTATCCAGCAACTAATAAAATACTGCAAACGATGGGGCGCGTTATTAGGGGACCTTTTGATCGCGGTTTTATATTACTAATCGACAAACGCTACGGTGAAAATCCGTATCGCGAAGTTGTTAAAAACTACAATGCCCGTAAAGTAAAAGCGGTAACAAGTGACGAAGTTAAACGCGAATTAAGTGCGTTTTTCTTTAACTAACATGTTAGTTAAGCGTGCAAAACATAAAAAAATTGGTATAATAGCAAAGATGAATAAAGGTAAAAAGAAGATAAATAGTAATTTAATTCGCAACTTCTCAATTATTGCGCATATTGATCACGGCAAAAGTACACTTGCCGATCGTTTAATTGAACATACAGGCCGGATTGAGAAACGGGCGATGAAGGACCAAGTGCTTGATAGTTTAGAACTTGAACGTGAACGTGGGATTACGATTAAACTTAATGCGGTGACTCTTGATTACTTAGCAAAAGATGGCCAGACGTATACTTTAAACTTAATCGATACACCGGGTCACGTTGATTTTACGTATGAAGTTAGCCGTTCGCTAGCTGCTTGTGAAGGAGCAGTGCTTGTTGTTGACGCTAGTCAAGGTGTTGAAGCACAAACGCTTGCAAACGTTTATTTAGCGCTTGATAATGAACTTGAAATTATTCCGGTGATTAATAAAATTGATTTACCAAGTGCGCGCGTTGAAGAAGTAAGCGAAGAAATTATTGATCGCATTGCGATTGATATGATGCCAATCGGGATTAGTGCCAAGACTGGTTTTAATATTGAAGCAGTACTTGAAGCTGTTGTTGCGAAAGTTCCAGCCCCAAAAGGTGACCCCGAGGCACCGCTTAAAGCACTAGTTTTTGATAGCTATTATGACGCTTACCGCGGTGTAATTATTATGCTGCGGATTAAAGAAGGTACGGTTAAAGTTGGTGACGAAATTATGATGATGGCAACCGGGAAAAAGTATTTAGTAACTGAACTCGGTATTCGCACACCAAACGAACAAAAGCAAGACTCACTAAGTGCTGGTGAAGTTGGTTATTTAGCCGCACAAATTCGTGATATTAAAGATATAAGCACCGGTGACACAGTTACCCTTGCCGCAAATGCAACAAGTGAACCACTACCTGGTTACCGTGAAATTACACCGATGGTTTATAGCGGTCTTTATCCGAGTGATAGCGATAAATATAACGACTTAAAAGAAGCACTTGAAAAGCTTTCGCTTAATGATGCTGCATTAAAGTATGAGCCTGAAACAAGTGTTGCTCTTGGCTTTGGTTTCCGCTGTGGTTTCCTAGGCTTACTCCATATGGACGTTATTCAGGAGCGGCTTGAACGCGAACATAACATCGATTTAATTTTAACCGCACCAAGTGTTATTTATGAAGTTTTAAAAACTGATGGCACCGTGATGAAAGTTGATAACCCGAGTAAATTACCACTCCCGGTAACGATTGATGAAATTCGGGAACCGTACGTTTTAGCGAAAATTATGACCCCGCAAGAATTTGTTGGGCCAATTATGGAGTTATGTCAAGATCGGCGCGGTATTTACGTTGATTTAAAGTTTTTAGATGATTTACGGATGGAAGTAATTTACGAAATTCCGCTTGCGGAAGTTATTTATAACTTCTTTGATAAACTGAAGAGTGTTTCGCGCGGTTATGCGAACTTAGATTATGAAGTAACGAAATATCAAGCAAGTAAGCTCGCGAAGATGGATATTTTGATTAATTATCAAGTTGTTGACGCCCTAAGTACGATCGTTTATCGTCCGGGTGCATTTCACCGCGGTGAAGCAATTATTAAGGCGCTGCGCAAACTTATTCCGCGCCAACAATTTGAAGTGCCAATCCAGGCGGCAATTAATAATAAAGTGATCGCGCGCACGGATATTAAAGCGGTTCGTAAAGATGTTCTGGCCCGCTGTTACGGTGGTGACGTTTCTAGGAAACGTAAACTATTAGAACGGCAAAAAGAAGGAAAGAAGCGGATGAAACTTGTCGGGAACGTCGAAATTCCCCAAGAAGCATTCATGAGTGTTTTAAGTATTGAAGACGATTAGTAATTAATTAGTAGTTTTATAGTTAATAATTAATGTCTTTGTGTTAAACTATGTTTAAGAGGTGAAAAAATGAGTCGTGGTGAAAAATTTAGTAATGATAAATACTTAACAAAACAACAAGTTGCCCGAGAAATGGGGTCAACTTTAATTGAGAATATTTGGCATGAGGTCATTAACTACCGGCAAAATTTCACAACCCAGTTAACATTACGTACGGTTGAAAAAAACCGTTTACGGATCGTCCAAACTCCAAAAATTAGTGACAAGATTAACACAGTCGAACGTCGTCTTACCCGCTTGATGGGAAGCATTAATGAACTAAAATTAATCTCGAATCAATTCGTTAATTTCGAAATCCGCATGCTTGAAAAGCTGTTAACTTCGGTTGCGGCAAAGTATGATGTACCGCTGACAACTAACTTTGTTAGTTCGGTTTATCACGGTGACGTAAGTGCGCCGAGTCCGCACGAGTTTGTTTTACTAAATTACTATGAAGCGTTACAAGTCACACGAGCAACGAAAAACATTCCGCTTGATGAAAATCTTTTAATTAAAATTGGTGAATATTTTAACGACGTAAGCAACTTAACGTATGTTTACCGCCAAAATGAATATAAAGATCCACAGCAAAAAGCGCTGATTGGTCGCGTTTTTATTCATGTCCCAATTAATCAAATTTACGACATGATTAATGACATGCTCGGCTTTATGCAAATAAGTAGTGCAAGTTTCTTTGTCAAGTTCAGTGCCTTACTTTTCTTTACGAGCTATATTAAACCATTTGATCTTTATAGCGAAGAAATCTCGATTTTACTTGCGAAAAGCTATTTAGCGCAAAATGATTTTGAAACGTTCGCGTATTTACTTAATTTTGAAACACTTTTAGCACGGCACCGTGAAGAAGCAGAAGAAATTATGCTGGAAGTGAAACGAACGAGTGACTTGACATATTTTGTCAACTTCCTTGCCGATGTGACGGAAGAAATTTTAAGTGAAGCTGAAAAACTTATTGCCGAGCTTAAAGTGCAAATCGTCCGTGAAGAACAGCATCAAGTTATGCCGGGCGACCGCGCTGAACATGTTAGTGCGGTAGAAGGTGAACAAATTAGTCTTTTTGACGAAGTAACTGAACAACCAGTTGAACGACCAAAGCGTGATCCGAAAGAAATTATTGGTTACGCTACAGTTACGAAGAGTGAACCAGAAAAAGTGGCACCTACAGTGATTAAGCCACACGAAGACTTGCGGATTGCTGTCCGTAAATTACCGGTTCAATTAAGTGAAGAAGAAGCAAACTTACTCGAACGTCACTTACTTGAAAGTGACCCAAGTTTATCAAAGATTGAAGCGGCCTTTTATGCGCGACATTGCACACTTGGTAAATATTACACAATCGCCCAGTTCCGTGACTACATTGGTTGTGCTTATGAAACGGCGCGAACATCGATGGATCACTTAGCGAATTCCGGTTATTACGATAAACAAAAATTAAAAAATAAATTTATATATACCCCAATTGAGCGGAAATAGGAGAGCTTATGATTAATTTATTACTAACTTTTTATAGTATTGATAGCCCAGGCGTTATTTTAGTTTTACTAATCGTATTTTTTGGTGCGATTGCGCTTATTACATTTTTATTACGCCTTTTCTTACCGGGAATTCGTGAGAAAAAAGGTTTAATTGATGAAGCAACAGCCGTCCAAGAAGAACTTGATCGTGTTTTAGAACATATTACTGATGAAGAAGTCTTGGCGCAAATGCAAAACGAAGCTGATGATGACGAAACAAAATAATGGACTTTATGTTCATATTCCTTTTTGTACAACAATTTGTCATTACTGTGATTTTCCCAAATTAATTTATCACGAAAAATATATCCTTCCCTTTCTCGCACAGCTTGAAAGGGATTTATTAATTTATGAAGTGCCAGAGTCACTTACCACAATTTATGTTGGTGGTGGCACACCGACGAGTTTAAGTTACGGTGAACTTGAAAAACTTTTAATGCTTTTAGCGCCGTACACAAAGGACGTTACTGAATTTACGTTTGAAGCAAATGTTGAAAGTTTAACAAAAGAGAAAGTATTACTTTTACAAAAGTACGGCGTAAATCGGCTAAGTATCGGTGTCCAAACAACGTGTAACAAGAAACTTGCCGAACTTAACCGTAAACATCGTTATGAAGATGTCGTTGAAGTCATCAATTTTTTGCATGAAATTGACTTCACAAACTTTAGTGTTGATTTAATCTTTGGCTTACCCGGCCAAACTTTAAGTGAGCTTGAAAAAGATGTTACGGCCATTTTAAAACTAAATGCGCCCCATTTAAGTTTGTATAACTTAACAGTAGAAGAAAATACAGTCGCTTACTTAAACGAATGGCCGGAAGCTAGTGAAGAAACGAGCCGGGCGATGTATTTATATATTTACGAAACGCTAAAAGCACACGGCTATGAGCGTTACGAAATTAGTAACTTCGCGCAAAGTGGTTACAGAAGTAAACATAACGAACTATACTGGCAAAACTTAAATTATTACGCTATTGGTTACGGTGCAAGCGGCTATATTAACCGTGAACGCTACACAATTGGTGGTAGCTTTACGAAATATATCCAAGGGAAGTTAAAAGTAACGCGCGAAAACATTACTGAAGAAATGTTTATTGAAGAATATATTATGCTTAATTTACGCCGTGAAGATGGTTTTCTTTTGCATGACTTTAAAGCTCGCACAGGCTATGAATTTAAGGAACTTTTTGGCGAAAAAAGTAAGAACTTAATCACGAGCGGTTTACTAGAAGTTACGAAAGAACGTGTTCTCTTAACTGACGAAGGTAAACTTTTATTAAATTTTGTCTTATTTAAGTTGCTATAAAATTTTAAAACCGTAAAATGATATATGAAAGGTTATTCATATATGGAAAACTTTGCCAAACTACTAACGACAGAAAAAACGCTTAAATTAACGAAGTTTTTTAAAGTGCTAGGCGATGAAACGCGGGTAAGAATACTCTCGCTCCTTTTTCAAAGGAGTTGTACGGTTAATGAAATTGCTTCATCGATTAATATGGAGCATAGTGCGGTAAGTCACCAGTTACGTGTTCTTAAAAAGCACCGTCTTGTTAAAAGTAAAAAACTTGGTCGTTATCAACTTTATTCGCTTGATGATGATCATGTTGTGAATATTTTCAAAATGGCGTATGTCCATTTAGCGGAGGAAGAAAATGAAAACTGATTGCCAAGATACTAAAACATGTGCGCGGGAGCACACACGAATCCATTTTATTGTTGAATTAACACTTTACTTTATTGGGGTTATTTTGCATATATTGGCGTATTTTAGTTTTATGCCCGCACTTTTAAAAATTATTTTTAACTTAGTCGCCCTTGTTTTAGCAGGTCACCATGTTTTACTCGAAGGAATTATTGATACAGTAAAAAACTCGATTAAAACCCGCAGCTTTAAACCAAATATTCATATTTTAATGACGCTTGGTGCGGTTGGGGCGATTATTTTAGGGGAGTACGGCGAAGCAACGCTTTTAATTTTAATTTTCGCCGGCGCGCACTTTCTTGAAGAATACGCGGAAAGTCGTAGTAAAAAAGAAATCACAAGTTTACTCGCACTTAATCCTACAAACGCACGGAAACTTGGTCTTAATGACGAAGTGACGATTGTTGCGGTGGATGAACTTAATATTGGTGACCGTGTTTTAATTTTACCTGGTGACCAAATCGCCGCGGACGGGATTATTTTAAGTGGCGAAAGTGTTGTTGATGAAAAATCAATTACAGGTGAAAGTATGCCAAGCTTAAAAACGAAAGATAGTTTAGTTTTTGCGAGTACGATTAACGCAGAAGGTACTTTAGTGATGGAAGTTATGAAAAAGAGTTCGGAAACCGTTTTTGCGAAAATTATTGAGCTCGTTAAGCATACACAAACGAATATTACAAAAACAGCTGCGTTTATTAAAAAGTTTGAACCAATATACGTAACTATTGTTATTTTACTTGCGCCGCTTTATTTTCTTTTTGCAAATTACGTTTTACCGCTTGAACTAAACGAAGCATTTCGGCGCACAATGATCTTACTCATAGGTGCTTCGCCTTGTGCACTCGCCGTTAGTGATATTCCGGCAAGTCTTTCGGCGTTAAGTAACTTAGCAAAGCGCGGTGTGCTTTTTAAAGGGAGTGACCGTCTCTCATTAATTAGTGAAAGTAAGGCTGTTGTTTTTGATAAAACAGGGACACTTACAAATGGTGAACCAGCCGTTACTGATGTTTTATTCATTGAAAACTTAAGTGAAAGCGCGCAAACTGACTTAATTAATATTGTTGTGAGCATGGAAAAACAAGCAAATCATCCGTTAGCAAACGCGATCATTACACATTTTGCGCTCGATCTTACACTACCTTTAACGGTCAAAAATATTATCGGTGTTGGTCTTGAAGCCGTACACGCGGGTGTAACTTATAAAATAATGAAGTCGACAAGCTTTAAAAAAGTACCTTCATTACTTCGCACGGCCGAAGAGCGCTTTAGTGACGAAGGTAAGACAACAATATTAGTTAGTGCTGATGACGAAGTGAAAATGCTGATTGCGACGCTAGACGCGCCGAAAGAAAGTGCCTGTGCTGCATTAACTTATTTACGTAATCAGGGTATTTATACCGTCATGCTAACTGGCGACAGCGAGCGTACGAGTGAAGCGATTGGGAAAAAGCTTGGTGTTGATGAAATTGTGAGTAACGTTCTTCCCCACGAAAAGAAAGATTACATTGATGAGTTACGGAAAAATTATCAACCGCTCATCATGGTAGGTGACGGGGTTAATGATGCACCAGCGTTAGTAAGTAGTGACGTTGGGATAGCGATGGGTGACGGGACTGATGTCGCAATTGAAGTTGCCGATGCTGTGCTTGTGAAAAACGATTTAACGAAAGTAGTCTACGCCCATAAAGTTAGTAAAAAGCTTTCCCGTGTCGTCGTTGAAAATATTATTTTCGCACTTGCTGTTGTGCTCTTTCTCGTTGTTATTAATACTGTGTTTCCGCTCCCAATGTGGGCGGCAGTCACCGTTCATGAAGGCAGTACACTTGTCGTAATCATCAATGGTTTACGGCTTTTACGCCCGATAAATGTTGATGATATCTTTTGTGAAACACCACAAAAACTTGAATATACGGCGTAAAACAGCACTTTAAACATAGTTTATAATAAATTTAGCACTTAAAGGTTGACAGTGCTATTTTTATTTGTATAATAGTAATTAGCAGTTAATCTGTGAAAGTGCCAAAAGGAGAAGTTATGCGCTATCGTCGACGTGAGTTAGTACTGAAGTATACTGTTGAACATTTCATTAAAACCGCGCAGCCAGTCGGCTCGAAAGTTTTACTGGAAAATTTTGACTTACCGTATAGTTCGGCAACGATCCGGGCCGAAATGCAAGCGTTAGAAGTCGCAGGTTTTCTTGAAAAACCGCATACAAGCGCCGGTCGTGTACCGTCGCGGCTCGGCTATGAGTTTTATGTTAATAACTTACGCGAGCGAGTTGTGAGCGATAATATTAAGTATCAAATTCAAACGATTATCGACAGTAAAACCGCAACGGTTGATGAACTATTACAACAAAGCTGTGCGATTCTTAGTGAAATGACGAATTTAGTTAGTGTCGTGCTTGGACCGGAAGCAAATGGCGAAACGCTCCAGCAAATTACGTTAATTAAATTACCACGTCACAGCGCAACCGCAATCTTTGTGACCGATCAAGGTTACGTTGAGCATAAAACATTTATGATTCCGTCCGGTAGTACATTTGAAGACGTGAGTAAAGTTGTCGCAATCTTTAACGAACGACTTGTTGGCAGCAAAATTAGTGAAGTTGCTGATAAGATTGAACTTTTAACGCCGCTCCTTACTGATTACTTAGTCGAACAAGAAGTACTCGCTAATGCCTTTACGGAAGCGTTTGTCCGTTATGCGCGTGACCGCTTACGACTCTATGGGAAAGAAAGTTTACTTGAACAGCCCGAATTCGTTAACGACAGCGAAAAACTTCGGAAACTAATTGCGATTCTTGATGACCCAGAACGTATTCGTGAACTAATTACGGGTGACGGTGACTTGACCGTTAGCATTGGCGAAAAAGATGACGACTTAAGTCTCATTAGTTCGAAGTTAACTTTACCAGGTCGCCAAGAAGGCCAGCTCGTCTTGCTTGGACCAAAGCGGATGGATTACAATAGTGTCCTTTGGGCCGTTGAGTACGTCACGGATCAACTTGAACAATATTTTGAAAACATTATCACCGAGAAGAAAGAGGGGGAAAGTAATGAATGATGAAGAAAAAAAAGACATAGCAGAAACGGAAGAAGTTAAACCGAAGAAAGCGAAAGCAAAGCGACTTACGAAAGAACAAAAACTCGAAAAAGAAATTAAAGAGCTCAAAGAAGAAGTCGCGAAGTGGAAAAACGATTACTACCGTGTCCACGCTGATATGGCGAATGCGCGGAAGCAAGACGCGAAAGACCGCACGCAAATTATTAAGTATCGCGCAGTTGAATTTATCGAAAAAATCTTACCTGTCGTCGATATCTTCACTAAAGTGCTCAGTGTTGAAGTTGAAGACGAAGTCTTGAAAAACTACTTAACGGGCTTCTCTTACGTTCATCGCCAACTCTTAGAAGCACTAACAAGTGAAGGTGTCACGGAGATCGCGGTTAAGGAAGGGGAAAAGTTTGATGGTGACTATATGTACGCCTTAGAACAAGAATATAACCCTGACTTAGCAAATAACACTGTAATCAGTGTCCATAACAATTGTTACAAACTCCACGACCGTATCGTTCGTCCGGCAATGGTCGTTGTGAGTACAAATATAAAAAAAGAAGACGAACAAGCAGAAATAAATCCAGAAGAAATGAATTAGGAGGGAATTATGACAAAGAAAGAAATTATTTTAGGAATTGACTTAGGAACAACAAATAGTGTTGTGAGTTATCGTGCTGCTGATGGCTCTATTAAAGTTATTCCCAACCCAGAAGGGCAAGCAATTACACCGTCAGCCGTCGCTTTCAAGAGTGATGGTGAGCAACTTAACGGTGAAGCAGCAAAACGCCAAGCAGTCACAAATCCGGATACCGTACTCAGTGTTAAGCGCGATATCGGAACGACGAAGAAATATAAAATTGGCGCACTCAAAAAAGACTTCACACCGGAAGAAATTAGTGCACGAATTTTAGGATATATGAAAGATTACGCTGAAAAAAATCTTGGCCAAACAATATCAAAAGCAGTTATTACTGTTCCTGCTTACTTTAACGACGCGCAGCGACAAGCAACAAAAGTTGCCGGTGAAATCGCTGGTTTAGAAGTAACACGAATTATTAACGAACCAACCGCAGCCGCACTTGCATACGGGCTCGAAACGGATAAAAGTGAAAACATCCTTGTTTTCGACCTTGGTGGCGGAACGTTTGACGTCTCAATTTTAGATATTGGTGACGGCACGTTTGAAGTTGTCGCAACCGCAGGTGATAACAATCTTGGTGGTGACGACTGGGATGACGCAGTGGTCACATGGATTAAAGCCGAAATTAAAAAAGAACACGGACTTGATTTAAGCGACAAAATGGCCATCCAACGTTTTAAAGAAGCTGCGGAAAAAGCGAAGATTGATTTAAGTCAGCAACTTGAAACAACAATTAGCTTACCGTTTATCGGTATGGGTAATGCGGGTCCGATTAGTTACGAAGGTAAATTAACGCGCGCAAAGTTTCTTGATTTAACAAAACACTTACTCGCCCGTGTTGAAAAACCAATCGTCCAAGCACTTCGCGATGCAAAGATGACCGCAAAAGATTTACACCAAGTTTTACTTATCGGTGGATCAACAAGAATGCCCGCTGTGCAAGATTTAGTTAAAAAACTCACAAACAAACAACCAAACTTAACGGTTAATCCGGATGAAGCAGTCGCGATTGGTGCGGCAATTCAAGGCGGAATTCTTGCCGGTGATATTAAAGATGTCGTCCTGCTTGACGTGACACCTTTAACACTTGGAATCGAAACAATGGGCGAAATTTTAACGCCATTAATTGAACGTAATACAACGATTCCAACAACAAAATCACAAATTTTCTCAACCGCTGCGGATAACCAACCTTCGGTTGACATCATGGTGTACCAAGGTGAACGCCCGATGGCCCGTGATAATAAACTACTTGGTCACTTCCGACTTGACGGAATCAAACCAGCCCGCCGCGGAACGCCACGGATTGAAGTTACGTTTGATATTGACGTTAACGGAATTGTTAAAGTTAGTGCAAAAGATTTAGATACGCAAAAAGAACAACAAATTACGATTTCGAACTCGAGTGGCTTAAGCAAAGAAGAAATTGACCGCATGGTTAAAGATGCTGAAGCTTTTAAAGAAGAAGACGAAAAACGTAAAGAAAATGTTGAACTTAAAAATAAAGCGGAACAATACATTGCCGACATCGAGCATTCACTTGAAGAGCAAGGTGACAAAGTTGACGCTGCGCAAAAAGAGCAAAGTGAAAAACTTTTAACCGAACTTAAAGAAGCACTCGAAAAAGAAGATTACGAAACACTTAAGTCACGAATTGGTGAACTTGAACAAGCCGCGCAAATGATGCAACAAATGCAACAAGAGCAACCTACGGAAGAAGCTAGTGAACCAGTTGATGAAAATGTCGTCGACGCTGACTTTACCGAAAAAACAGACGACGAAGAATAAAAACGAGACAGTGCGGCAAATGCCGCACTTGTTCTTAAGAAAGGATAACTATGGCCAAACGTGATTATTATGAAGTGCTCGGCCTTTCAAAGAACGCAACGAGTGATGAAATTAAAAGTGCGTATCGTAAACTAGCGAAAAAGTACCATCCAGACCAAAATAAGGCGGAGGACGCTGAAGAAAAGTTTAAAGAAGTCCAAGAAGCTTACGATATACTTTACGATGAAAAGAAGCGAGCAACATATGACCAATTTGGTCATGCAGCATTTGACCAAACCGGTGGTCATAACCCATTCCAAGGCGGTTTTGGCGGCTTTGATGGGATGGATATCGATTTAGGCGATATATTTTCAAGTTTCTTTGGTGGTGGTCAACGCGCTGGCCGACAACGCCAAACTGGTCCCGTGCGTGGTAATGACAGCTTGACGCGGATCCGCATTAACTTTATGGATGCAATTCGCGGGAAGAAAATTGAATTAAATCATACATACGATAAAATTTGTCCAACCTGTGCTGGTAGCGGTGCCGAAAGTAAAAGTGACGTTTCGGTTTGTGATAAATGTCGCGGAAGCGGTGTTGAAACGTTCCATCAACAAACATTTTTAGGTAACGTTCAGTCACAACGCACTTGTTCGAAATGTAGCGGTAGTGGCAAAATTATTAAAAATAAATGTCAAACATGTAACGGTAACGGCTACAACCGGGTTAAGGAAAACTTAGAAATAAATATTCCCGCCGGAATTGGTGAAGGGCAACGAATCCGGGTCCAAGGTAAAGGTGAACGCGGCTATAATGGCGGTGCTAATGGTGATTTATACTTAGAAATTGCCGTTAAAGCTCATAAAGATTTTATTCGCCGTGGTAACGATATTTACTTAAAAGTCCCGATTAGTTTTGTTGACGCAACGCTCGGGGTTGATATTGACATTCCGACTGTTTACGGAACTGTGGAAGTTAAAGTACCAAGCGGTACACAACCAGGAACCGTCCTTCGTTTAAGCGGTAAAGGAGTCAAAGGTCTGCGTGGTAACGTTGGTGACCAGTATTTAGAAGTTGAAGTACAAACGCCGACGAACTTAAACACGGAACAAAAAGATTTACTTGAACAATACAAAAAAATTGAACCGAAAAAAGAATCGATTTTCGAAAAGTTTAAAAAACGCTTCAAACGTTAAAAGAGAGCCGGGCTAATCGCTCGGTTTTTTTAAGTCTTTCATGCTACAATATAAATGCACTTAAGTGCATTAAAGTATGAGTTACAGATTTTTTGGTGAGTTAATAAATGGTGAAGTTCGTCTTCAAGACGACGATATTTTCCATTTAACAAAAGTGCTGCGGATTAAACCGCATGAAGAAATTGAAGTTGTTGCAAGTGGGAAACTTTACCGCACAAAAGTTGCAAGCTTCACTCCTTTTAACCTTACTGTTTTTAGTGAAGAACAACTAAATAATGAACTAGACTATACACTTACTTTGATTTATGTGCAGCCAAAACGCGATAAATTTGAACTTGCTTTAGAAAAGGCGGTTGAGCTCGGCGTGACAAAAATCATTGTGACAACATCGGCTTATAGCGTTGTTAAAATTAAAGAAAGCCGTTCAGAAAACAAATTAATTCGTTACAATAAAATTATTAAAAGTGCCGCGATGCAAGCAAAGCGCGACGCTATTCCTGAACTTATTTTTATACCGGGCTTTACTGATGCGCTACAGGCGGGAAGTGGCGTAAAAATTATCGCGAGCGAACACGAACAAGAAGCGACATTTAGTTCACACTTAAAGACTCCTAGCGACGTTACAATCGTAATTGGCAGTGAAGGCGGGTTTAAAACGGAAGAAGTAACTTTAGCAGCTGACCTGGGTTATTCTCCGGTTACTTTTGGTCCGCTGATTTTACGGACAGAAACTAGTGTCATTTATGCACTAAGTATTATTAATAACTTTTTACGAGGGGCAAAGTGAAAATATTTCAAACATTAAAACAACAGCAACGCCGTGATGCACTTACGAGCAGTCGCGAGTATAAACGCTTTCGTGAACATTATTCTTTGCTTTATGAACATCACGCTTTACTATATTTTGATAACGATAAAGATGGTTATTCTTTAATTATTGCGAGTATTATTATTGAAGTATTGCAGCAAATTGAAAAACTTAAGCAGCAAAGTTTTACGTTACTCGCCAAAGAAAATCGCCTGACGACATTTACGCATTTAGATACGGTGATCAGTGTACCCCTTTTTGGTGTTAGTAACAATTTGCTAATTACGAAAGAACTATTACCGAACTTTGATCTTAATCATTATTTAATTGATTTTCTTGAAGCGTATAACTTTAATCTGCTTGAATCAAAATTTACAAGTTTAGTTTTTCTTTATGAACATAAAAATACGCGAGCGTATTACCATTATGACTTTAATACAGTTTTTATCGTAAACAATCAAGGTCGCCTTGACCAACGGATTTGCCTTTTTGATAAAAACATTAAGTCACCAAACTATGAAAACATAAAAGAACGTGTCTTACCAGCGGTAAAAGCGTATTATGCACTTGATAAAAAAGGCTTTATCACAGCGCTCTACACGAATGACTTAATTAGTCAGAAACTTTATAATAAATTTATCCGGACGGTCCGATGAAAAATAAAACATATGTTACTGTATCTCTTGGGTGCAAAGTAAATAGTTACGAAATCGATAGTTTAAAAACAAAACTTGAAGAAGCGGGTTATTTACCAGCTTTAGTGAGTGATAAAGTAAGTGTTGCGCTCATTAATACGTGTAGTGTGACGAGTAATGCTGACCGAAAATCGCGCCAACAAATTCGTCGACTTGCGAAAAAGTTTCCCGATGCAACACTCGTTGTGATGGGATGCTATTCACAAATTAACCGTGAATTAGCGGTAACAATTCCCGAAATTGATATTATGCTCGGCACCTCAAAACGAAACAATATTATCAAGCATTTAGAAACTTTTAGCGAAAACAAAACGCAAATTATTGATATCGATGACGATTCGCGCACGTTTAGTTATGAAGAACTTAAAACGATTGGCCGTCCCGAGCAAAAGCGGGCGTATTTAAAAATTCAAGATGGCTGTGACCAATTTTGTACATTTTGTATTATTCCTTTAACGCGCGGTAAATTACGAAGTCGCGCGGAAAGCGAGATTATTAACGAAGCAAAAGAACTAGTTGAAAGTGGCTACAAAGAAATTGTCTTAACCGGTATTCATACCGGAGCGTACGGTGTAGACTTAAAAACAACAAACTTGACAAAACTTGTCAAAGAAATTTTAAGCGCGGTCCCGAAATTATATAAATTACGGATTTCCAGCATTGAAGCTAACCAAGTAACGGATGAGCTTCTCGAAATTATGGAAACCGACGAGCGACTTGCCCGTCATCTGCATATTCCGCTCCAAGCCGGGAGTGACGAAATATTGCGACGAATGAATCGGAAGTATACGACAGGGGAGTTTATTACGATGATTCAGAAAATTCGCGAAAAAGCCCCAAATGTCGCGATTACAACGGATGTTATTGTTGGTTTTCCGGGAGAAACAGAAGCGCTTTTTGCCGAAACCGTCGCATTTATTAAAGCGGTAAACTTTAGTGAACTGCATGTATTCCCGTATAGTATGCGGACACGAACACCTGCCGCAACTTTTAAAGAACATGTCGCACCGCAAGAAAAGAAAAACCGTGTGCAAACTTTATTAAAACTAAGCAACGAACTTAATGAAAGTTATAGTAACAAGTTTATTGGTAAAAAAGTTAAAGTGCTTGTCGAGACGTACGACGAAACACTTAAACTTTATAAAGGTCATACGTCAAACTATCTTGAAGTACTAATTGAAAGTAAAGAAGAGTTGGAAAATGAAGTTGTGACGGTGACATTTAACGGCTATAAACAAGTTAGTTATTTAGACAGTGTCGTAAAATAGTGATAAAAAATATGCTCATATAATCAGTCTTTTTAAATAAAACTTATAAAATGTATAAAATTCTTGACATGTCTTATTATTTTGCTATAATGTGAACGTTATTAAAAGGAGAATATTATGGCAGTTGCACAACGTAGAAGTTCAAAAACCCGCAAAAGATTACGTCGTACACACTTTAAACTTAGTGTTAGCGGCTTAACAACTTGTCCTAATTGTGGTGCACTTATTAAAGCGCATCACGTCTGTCCAAAATGTAATTATTACGCTGGACGCGATATTAGTGAAAAGAAAGTGGAAACAAAACAAACGAAGAAAAAGAAAAAGTAAGCGTTTGATAAAAAAGGAGCAAATACAAAACTCATGTTAACTTGCTCCTTTTTTTTTGATAAAATATAATTAATAATACCACGGAAATACCGCAGTTAGCTAATAGCTAGCGGTAGTAAAGGACTTAATTATGAATAATGCAATACTTAATCAGAAAAAACTAAGTGAACTACTCGCACTTATTCGTGCTGAAGAAAATTATTACATCGATTTTACGATCGACTTAGATTACGAAGGTGAGAAAGACCTTGTGATTAAGAAAAGTAATCAGGAGTTTTATGATTATGTTAAAAAATACACGACTAAATACGTGTACGATGAAATAGTCCGGACAAATTTGATTAGCACTAAAGAAACGCAAGCCGACGAATTTGAACAACTTGTCATCGTACGCGGTCTGCTTTATATGGCTTTTATGAATGAAAAAGGACTAGCATTAGCCGACTGGGAACGCTTAGTTAATGCCCCGGATGATTCGTTATATTATATTACGATTCAAGTACTCGTAAGAGCGGTGCGCAAACGCCCCGGTTTACTTGCTGAAGTCGGGAAACTTTATCCGGACATCTTTGTTAATGAAGAAACTCAAAAAGAAACTTAAATACTGCTGAATATACCTTAGTTTTCGCGCTTTTAACGTAGTTAACGACAAAAAATGATAAAATAAATACGGAGGATACTATGAAAATAAATAAACTAATTGATCACACATTATTACGTGCTGATGCTTTACCAAAGGATATTGTTAAACTTTGTGAAGAAGCTAAAGAGTATGACTTTATGAGTGTATGCGTTAACCCTGGTTACGTTTCACTCGCCGCGCTTGAACTTGCGGGAACGGATGTTGAAGTCTGTACAGTTATTGGTTTTCCGCTTGGAGCCACAAGTATAGAAAGCAAAGCGCTCGAAGCAGCAATTGCTGTTGAAGAAGGAGCAGCAGAAGTCGATATGGTGATTAACGTCGGTAAACTTAAAGCCGGCCTTGATCTTGATGTATATACAGATATACGTGCGGTTAAAAACGCTGTCGGTGAACATATTATTTTAAAAGTAATTATCGAAACAGCACTTTTAACGGATGAAGAAAAAGTTCGCGCTTCAGTTTTAGCAAAGAAAGCTGGTGCCGACTTCGTTAAAACAAGTACAGGGTTTTCAACCGGTGGTGCAACGGTTGCCGATGTTAAGTTGATGCGCGAAGCAGTGGGACCAAATGTTGGTGTTAAAGCTAGTGGCGGTGTCCGTACACTTAGTGACTTAGAAGCAATGGTAAAAGCTGGGGCAAACCGCATTGGTACAAGTAACGGTATCGCATTTTTCAAAGGTGAAGAAGGTAAAGGATATTAATTTTGCTCGCTTATAAGAAGTCATTTCGTGGCATTATCTTTTATTTACTCGGCTTTGTCGTTATTAGTGTCGCTTATTCGTTTTATTTAGCTTTACTTTTAAAAGCTACGGAACCTTTAGCGACTGAAGCATATCTTTTAACCGCAGGTGTAGCGGTTGTTTTACTTGTGCAGCTCGTCGTCATTGTGACATATTTTTTGCGGCCAGAAACGCTTGTTGAAGTAGAAGATAAGGAAATAACGATTTACCACAGTCGCAAGAAAAAGACGTCACATAGTCTTTTTGAAGTAACGGGCTTTGGCCGCTTTCGGCAAAGTTTAGTCGTGACACTGAAAAATAATAAAATGTTTGTTGTTCGCTTTTTACGTGATGTAGAAAAGACACAATTAGAACTAGGTGAGCACTTAAATAACTTCATAAATGCTCATAGTGATCAATATTTTCAAGATGACGAGAATTCGTCACAAGGTGACACATAATATAGTTGCTTTTTTAGCGAATGTTCGCTAATATAGTGACTAGTGCATATTGCAAGGGAAGGAGTTGATAGTTAATGCCAAAAACAGTTGTTCGTGAAAATGAAACGCTCGATGATGCGTTAAGACGTTTTAAACGACAAGTTAACAAGGCTGGTGTCCTTTCCGAAACAAAGAAACGTCAATACTATGTTAAACCCGGTCTCCGCCGGAAACTCAAAGCGGAAGCAGCGCGTCGTAAAGCGCGTAAAGCTCGCCGTCGTCGTTAAGTAAAACAATTAAACACTGTCCTTCGGGACAGTTTTTTTTATGCCTTTGTATATATAAGTATGAATTTCTCATCATACCTTTTACCGCAGAGTAAAAATAACAGTTGCGGGCTTGCCGCTCTGCAAACTTTAATAAGTTACGTGCAGAAAGATAAAAACTACTTAATGGCGCCGATTGCGAAAAGTGCGTCGAACTTTTTACGAATGGAACAAATTGCGCTTAAGCACGGTATCACGCTTGAAGCACGGAAAGTTACAGCGATAAAAAAACTCCGCCATGAAAAAGGTCCGCTTATTTTACAGTTAAAAATTAACAATTTGCTCCATTTTGTCACAGTAAAACGAAAATTTGGTTTTTATATTCTTAATGATCCTAACGGAAAAAGTTATGTCGTAAGCGAAAAAACACTAGCGGAGTACTTTACGCTTCATTACATTAGTGTTACCGCGGTTAATAAAATAAAACGACAAGAAAAGTTTAAAATCAAAACACGGATTGGCTTACTTTACTTTTTAAACACTTTATTCGTCGCGGCTATATTTAGTGCATTTTATTTTCTTGGGAGCTTAGACTTTATCATTTTTGCTTATTTGTTTTTTGCATTAAGTTTTTTCTTGTTTTTATTTGAACGCATTACGCGGATTTTACTTTTTAAACGTTTTGATGAAGAAGTAATTGCCAAAATATTAAGGCAAGAAAGTTCCTTTGATTTAGGCGGCTTTAAAAAACTAAGCGCAGTGAAGGCGACGCTTTTTAGTTATAAGTATGAAAAGTATAGTTTACTTTTAAACTTGCTTTTTGTCGCGGGCCTTTTTGTGATTAATGGTCCGGTTTTTATTATTGTTATTTTGTTATTATTTCTATTCGCATTGTTCACGCATTTTATTGAGAAACTACAAAGCGATAAAGTGTATTTATTAACGCAACAAGAAAAAGTCTTTTTTAGTGGCCCTATTCGCGCTACAAAGAAACTTTACTTAGCAATACTTAAAGAGAGCGTTACGTTAGTAAGTTGGTATGAATTTACGAAAATCATATTTTACTTTTTAATTTTTACCGTTACTTTTCTCCTGATGAATTTAGCGCTCAACTTTCATCTCAATTTCTTTCTTTTTTACTTCTTCGCTTTTATTTATCTTTATGAAGAAACTAAAAAGTTTCTTAAATTGCGGGAAAAACGTGGTGATTACTATTTAGCGAACTTCCTTGTTAACGAATTAAAGTGATTTCGTGATAAAATTAAACTATGCGTCAAGTTATTTTAGATTTTGAAAATAATGTCGATCGAAAGTATAATAAGTACAAAAAAGTTTTCATTGAGATTATGAACGATACACTTGATCAACTAACGTTTCAAACAGGAACCTATCTTGTTGAAGTTTTGCTTGTTGAAGACGCGCGGATTAGCGAATTAAACTTGAAGACGCGGGGCAAAAATGAAGTGACAGACGTTCTTTCTTTTGCGTATCAAAATAAGGCAACACTCGAAAGCTACTTAGCTAACCCAGATGCACCGCTTAATTTAGGTTCAATTGTTATTAACGCCCTTGCAGCGAAACGGCAGGCGGAACTTTATGAACACGAAGTTAGACGCGAATTTAAATTTTTATTCGTTCATGGTTTACTCCATCTTTTTGGGTACGATCATGCGACGCCGGAAGAAGAAAAAATAATGATTAAATTACAAAATGAAATAATTGGAAAAAGAGGGAGTTAAGATGGAAGAGAAGCAATTAATTAAACAAGCCGAAAAAGCGATGAGTAATTCATATTCACCGTATAGCAAGTTTAAAGTCGGTGCGGCGTTACTCACGAAGGACGGCGAAGTTTATCCGGGGGCAAATATCGAAAACGCGAGTTACCCACTTGCAATGTGTGCCGAACGTAATGCCGTTTACCATGCGCTAAACCGCGGTGTTAAAAAGGAAGACATCGTTGCGCTAGCAATTATTGGTGATACAACCGGACCAATTAGTCCATGCGGCGCGTGCCGGCAAGTTTTACATGAACTTTTACCACGCGATGCCGTAATTTACTTAGCAAGCACGAATGGCAGCGTTAAAAAGACATCAACGACGGAATTACTCCCATTTGCTTTTGATGAAAGTGATTTATGACTAAAAGTGGATTTGTGACTATTGCAGGTCGTCCTAATGCCGGAAAGTCAACGTTACTGAACGCGATTTTTCAAGAAAAACGGGCAATTGTTACGCCAAAACCGCAAACGACAAACGTTAATGTTCAAGGTGTATATAACGACGAACGTGGACAGATTGTTTTTGTTGACACACCGGGTTTACATAAACCAAAATCCCATTACGGCGCCCATTTAAACAAACAAGCATACCAAAGCATTCGCGGGAGCGATGTAACACTTTTAGTAATTGATGCGAGTGTTCCTTTTGGGCCTGGTGACCAATATTTAAAAGAACGCTTAAAAATTGATAATGAAATGATTATTGTATTAACGAAAATCGATTTAGCGCGACCTTATGAAGTTGATGCGCTAAAAGGTAAATACGCCGAACTTTATCCTGATGTATCACTCATCGAAGTAAGTAGTGTCCGTAATTTTAATATTGATGCTTTACTTGATGAAATTTTTAGGTTACTGCCAGAAGGGCCACTTTTCTATCCTGACCCAAAAAGTCATGAAGTCGATAAAGAAAAGTATATTAGCGAAGTAGTTCGGGAAAAAATCATGAATTTAACTGAACAAGAAGTGCCGTATAGCATTGCCGTTGTAACGGATCACCTGGAAGTTACGAATAAAATTGTTGCTTATGTTTCGATTATTTGTGAACGTGATTCTCAAAAAGGTATTTTAATTGGTAAAAAAGGCAAAATGATTAAACGGATTCGTCTTCAGTCCCAATATGACTTAAGTCACTTTTTCAAAATGCCCGCAGAAATGGAAATTAAAGTTAAAGTTAATAAAAACTGGCGGAGTGATCCGAAAATAATCGAAAAACTTATTCGACAATGAAAGAAGTTATTTTATTACGTTTAACCCCATATCGCGAAAATGATTATATCGTTTACGGTTTAAGTAAGGATGGTTTCATAACTTTTCGCGCGACAGGTGGGCAAAAAGCGAGCAGTAGCAGTCGCACAAGTTTACTTTTGTATTCATTAGTGAATGTTGAGCTGCGTACAACAAAAGCTGGTTTTACATTAACATATATAAAATCACTTGTTTCGAGTGCGTCTTTTTTTAGTGATTATGAAAAACTGGCTGCACTTAATTTAATTGGCGAAATTGTTAGTCGTACCGTGCAAACAGAAGAAGAAGCCCGCGAAACGTTTATATTTGTTCGTAATGCCTTAACAAGCCTAAAAGAAACAAAGAATATTTATTCACTACTTTATCTTTTTGTAACTGGTCTTCTTGCCCGCGTCGGTTATGCTTTTCAAGTTCAGCACTGTGTTAAATGTTTATCAAAGCAAAACATTGTCGGGCTTAATTTTGTTCTCGGTGGTTTAGTTTGTAATAATTGCCGTGATCACAACACAAATATACTGACGGAACACGAAGTAAAAATCGTTCGTTATGGCTTTATGTTTAATGAAACACAGTTTTTACGGCATGAATTTAGTGATGAAGAAGTGAAAAAACTCTTTATCATGTTCTTGAAATATACCGAAGATATATATAACTTTACTTTTAAAAGTAAAGAATTGTTATAAAAACAGTCATTCTCATAGTAGAACACTCATAGTAGGTTGACAACTTTCAGCATTTCGTGGATAATTGTATCTTGTGAGGTTAAACTATGAAAAGAAACAAATTTGAACAAATCGTCACGCATCTCATTGAAAACGGTTTTGTCTTTCAAGGGAGCGAAATTTATGACGGACTTTCGAATACGTGGGATTACGGCCCACTTGGCAATAATGTCAAAAATAACATTAGTAATTACTGGTGGCAGAAGTTTGTTACGGAATCGCGCCTTAATGTCGGAATTGATGCGGCAATATTAATGAACCCGCGCGTATGGGAAACAACAGGTCACTTGAAAAACTTCAATGATCCACTTATTGACTGTAAAAATTGTAAAGTGCGCCACCGTGCTGATGAACTGATTAATAAGAGTAAACCAGAACTCGAAGTTGAAGGCTTGAGTGATAGTGAACTTGATGCATTAATTAAAGAACATAAAATCAAGTGTCCAAATTGTGGCGTAAGTGACTTTACCGATATTCGTAAATTTAACATGATGTTTAAAACACATATCGGTCCGGTTGAAGGCAGTCAAAACGCTGTGTACTTACGACCAGAAACTGCGCAAGGTGTATTCGTGAACTTCCGCAACGTACAACGCACAATGCGTAAAAAAATCCCATTTGGTATCGCAAACATTGGTAAAGCATTCCGGAATGAAATTACCCCAGGGAACTTTATCTTCCGGACTCGTGAATTTACCCAGATGGAATTAGAATTTTTCTGTGAACCTGGAACTGACGAAAAGTGGTTTGAATATTGGAAAGATTATTGTCTTACATTCGTTGAAGACTTAGGGGTCAAAAAAGACAATCTTCGTTTCCGTGATCATACGCCGGCTGAACTAAGCTTTTATAGTAAGGCAACGGTTGATATTGAATATTTATTCCCATTCGGTTGGGGTGAAATATGGGGGATAGCTAATCGGACTGATTACGACTTAAAAGGCCACATTGACGCAACCGGCGCCAAATTTGTGTATCGCGACCCAATGACGAATGAAGAATACATTCCGTATTGTGTCGAACCTAGTGTCGGGCTTGATCGGCTCTTACTCATGGTTCTAGTTGATAGTTATGATGTTGAACAAGTAGACGGACAAGACCGGATTGTTATGCGGCTTGCCCCACACCTTGCTCCTTACCAAGTAAGTGTTTTACCACTTGTTAAAAAGCTTAGTCCAAAAGCAGAAGAACTCTTTAGCATGTTAGCGAAGAAGTTTACTGTAAGTTATGACGAATCAGGGTCGATTGGTCGTCGTTACCGACGCCAAGATCAAGTGGGAACACCGTTTTGTGTGACCGTCGACTTTGAGACATTAGACGATGAAAGTGTGACAGTTCGTGAACGTGACACGATGAGTCAAGAAAGAATCAAAATTAGTGAACTCGAAGCGTATATTCGCTCGAAAGTTGAATTATAGTAACTAATTAGTAGTTATTTAGGAGAGCATGTCGCAAGATTTATTAAAAGTATACGATGAGTTGCTTGTTTCGGTTGATATCGTTGACGTAATTAGCCGTTATATTAACGTAACAAAGGCTGGACAAAACTTTAAAGCTCTTTGTCCGTTTCACGATGACCGGAATCCGAGCTTAATGATTTCGCCCAGTAAAAAAATCTTTAAATGTTTTGTTTGTAATACTGGTGGGAACGCGATTAGTTTCGTTCAGTTAATTGAAAAAACGAATTACCATACGGCAGCGAAGAAAGTTGCGGGTTACGTTAACTTCCGGCATCCGGTTTTTGAAGCACCAGCAGGTACGGCGAAAGTTGATACGAATGAACCGCTTTTTAAAGCGGCAAGTGACCTAGCGTTATTTTACGAAGCATCATTAAAACAAGCTCACGCACGCGACGCGCGCGCATATTTAAATAAACGCGCGATTAGTGACGAACTTATCAAAAAGTATAAAATTGGTTATGCGCCCCTTAACGGTGAAGAAACAATTAGCTTCTTACGTAAACATGGCCATTCACTGAAAGCACTTGATGACTTAGGTATCGTTGCGGGTGATGTTGATCGTTCTTTTGATAAAAATAAAGGAAGAATTATCTTCCCACTAACTAATAAAGACGGCAAGATAGTTGCGTTTAGTGCGCGTGAGTTTTTAGGCGATGACGGCCCGAAATATATTAATTCACCGGAATCACCAATCTTTATTAAAGGCGAAACGCTTTATAACTACGATTACGTCATGACAACGCAGCACGCAGTAAAACATGTTTACTTAGTCGAAGGTTTCGTTGATGTTATTGCGTTAAACCGCGCGGGCATTTTAAGTAGCGTTGCCTTAATGGGGACAGCGTTTAGTCGTGAGCACGTTAATATGCTCCGCAAGCTTAATAAAGAAATCCGTCTCTTTCTCGATAGTGATGCAGCCGGCCAATTAGCGACATTAGGGATTATGAAACTACTTGATGAATTAGATATTAGTTATCGTCTTGTTCGCCAAAGCACGGCGGGTGACGATCCTGATGATATTATTACGAATCACGGAATCGCGGCGCTCCAAAAGCAAAGCGAGGATTTAATTGATAAGACGGAGTATTTATTTAATTATTATGAAAAAAACGTTGACTTAACGACACTTGCCGGACGACGGAAGTTTGCCGACGAAATGACAAGTGCGATTGTCACACTGAAAAGCCGGCTTGAAGTAGATGATTACATTAATAAGCTCAGTGAAAAAACGAACTTTAGCAGTACGATTTTACTGGAGATGTATCAGAAGAAACGGCAAGAACAACAAACAAAACGGAAAGTAAATGAAACAATCGCGCAAAAACTGCCAATTCGCAAGCAAGTTGACCGCCTACTTTTAGCCGAACGTGTTGTTGTCTTACAAATGTTAAACTTCCCGGAAGCAGTGACGTTTTTTAACGAACACGTCAAAGTTTTTAGCGATGAAGTATATCGTTATATCGCTAATTACTTAAATGAATATGAAGCGCTCGAAAGTGATGTGAAGTTTGCTAATTTACTTTCGCATATTAATACTTCGTTTAGTGACGAAACGAAGAAAGCGCAATTTAGTGAAGAAGTCCTTGATTTAATTGAAGAAGAAACAACGGAAGTGTTTCGTGAAGATATTCTCTTCGATGCTTTAAAGCAAATAAATTACGAACGCGAGTTACGTTTGTTAAATTTACAAGAAACGAACGAACTTAAAGCGGTTGAATTACGCGAAGAAGAAATCGGACCAATTAAATTAAAGTACTTAAAGTTAAAACGCGAGTTACAACAGAAATATAGAACGAAAAAATAACAAAGGAGACAATAGTTGATGAGTAAAAAGAAAGTAAAAGTCGCGCGTGAAGCTTTTGGTGAGAACAAAGAGCTTCTAACGCTTGAACAAATAAAAGAACAATTACTAGTGAAAGCTGGTGAAAATGAAAACTCAATTGAGCATTCAGCAATTATCGACATGACTGCGCATCTTGATCTTGAAGATGATGAGTACGATGAAATCGTCCATTTCTTCGAAATGAAAAATGTTAATGTCGTTCATGAAGATGATGACGATGATGATTTAATGGATGATACTTTTTCTTTTGAAGAGGAAGTAGCGTTTGGTGATGTTTTTAAAGATGAAGAAGTTGTTGATCACGAAGAAAAGGAACGCATTAAAAAAATTAAACGCCAAGACGTTAAAGTTCACGATGAAGTTAAGCTTTATTTACGCGAAATAGGTCGTTATGACTTATTAACTGCTGACGAAGAAGTTGATTTAGCCCGGCGCTATCACGAAGAAGGTGATCTTGATGCCCGTGAAGAGCTAATTAACCGTAACTTACGTCTTGTAGTTAAAATCGCGAAAAAGTATAGTCACGCAAACATGCAATTTATGGACCTTATTTTAGAAGGTAACATCGGACTCATGAAAACAGTCGATAAGTTTGACTATAACCGTGGGTTAAAGTTTTCAACGTATGCAACGTGGTGGATTACCCAATCAATCTCCCGCGCGATTGCTGACCAGGCACGAACAATTCGCATTCCTGTCCATATGGTTGAAACGATTAATAAAATTAGCCGGACCCAGCGTCGTTTAACGCAAGAGTATGGCCGCGAAGCAACTGCTGAAGAAATTAGTATTGAACTTGATGACGAACGGTTCCCACCTGAAGAAATTCGCCGCATTCAAGCTATTGCGATGGAACCAGTTAGTTTAGAAAGCCCAATTGGTGAAGAAGATGATTCACATTTAGGTGACTTTGTTGAAGATAAAGAAACCGAATCACCAACGGAATTTGTCCGCCGAACATTACTCCGTGAAGATTTACTGGAAATGCTGCAAGAATTTCTTACCCCACGGGAAGAACGTGTTTTACGACTCCGTTATGGGATTGATGATGATAAACCACGAACACTTGAAGAAGTTGGGAAAATCTTTGGAGTAACACGCGAACGAATTCGCCAAATTGAAGCTAAAGCAATTAAGAAACTACGTCACCCACTGCGTAGTAAACGACTTAAGGACCATTTCTAAGATGAAAAGCAAACGATTAAACGCAATTGCGAGTTTTATTGAACAAGGCGATATTGTCGCAGATATTGGCAGTGATCACGGCTTACTACCGTTATGGCTCGTTAAAAATGGCCATAAGTATGTTTTTGCGAACGAAAATAAAAAAGATTCGTTTGCCCGCCTTGAAAATGCTTTAAAAGCAAGTCCAGATGGTGAAAAAGTCGAAGCAAGTTTTAGTAGTGGGATTGAAGCACTGCCGGAAAACATTAATACTGTTGTTATTGCTGGAATGGGTGGTCAGTTAATTATTGATATACTCGGTGAGCATAGCGATAAACTTGATAACGTTGAACGACTGATCCTAGCACCGCAAGGTCATGAAGGTGAAGTTCGCAAAATGATTAGCTTTTTAGGCTATCAAATATATGATGAAGAAGTTGTTGAAGAAAACGGCAAGTTTTACGAAATTATCGTCGCTCATAACGTCCCTTGCGCTGTTTGTGGGGTTGAAGTACTCTTTGGACCACAAAACTTACGAAAGAAAACAGCAACATTTGTCGCAAAATGGGCGGCAGAATATACGAAAAACGAAAAACTTCTCGAAAATGAAAAGTTAGATGTTAGTAAGCGTGACGAATTAATTGCAATTCAAGCACAAATTGAAAATGCAATTGATTTAGGAGAAGAAGATGAATACTAAGTCACTCCTTACACGACTTGGTCGGCTTTACCCAAAACGGATTGCCGTTAAAAATGGTGATTACGTTGGTTATATGGCTGGAAAGAAAGTTAAGAAAGTTCGGAAAATCGTGCTTGTTTTAGATTTAGATGAAATTATTATTGATGAAGTGCTTGCTCATAGCCCTGATTTAGTGATTACGCATCATCCGTTAATTTATGGCACGCGCTTTCGCGTTTTCCAGCGTGATCCAGCCAAAAAGGCGTTTGTCGAGAAACTGGACAAGCTACCGATGATGGTTTATTCAATTCATACAAACTTTGATGAAGCACCAAATGGGATGAATGATGCATTAATCAAGCGTCTAGGTGTAAGTGATGTAGTTGCCCTTGAAGGTAACCCGATGGCCCGTGGTGCGAAACTAATTCGCCCGCTGCCAATCAAAAAGTTTGCTAAGCATGCGGTTACCGCGCTAAATGCGCAATACGGTGAACTTGTTCATGCTGGCAAAGAGATGATTGAGTCAGTTGCGATTATTGGTGGTGGAGGATCGCGCTCATGGCGCCATGCTTTTGAAGAAGGTTATGACATTTATATAAGTGGCGATGCACCGCATCATGTTCGTCGTGATGTAATGAACGCAGGCTACAACTATTTAAACGTTCCGCATGAGATCGAAAACATCTTTATGCCGCAAATGAAAGAAGTATTACTTACAATTGACCCAACACTTGAAGTTATAGCAATTAAACATGAATTTCCGCCAGAATTAGTGAAATAAGCTCAAAAGTAATTAATTAGTAGTTATATAGTAAGTAACAAGTAGTTATTTAGGAAAAGGAAGGAGGCTTATAAATATGTTAGGTCATCATTTTGGGATGTATAACATCAGTGAGCCTTTAGTTCAGGCTTTAAAAGAACGGGGCTACGAACGTATGAGCCCAGTCCAAGAACAAGTTATACCGCGTGCCTTACGTGGTGAATCGCTAATGGTTAAAGCGAAGACAGGGAGTGGGAAAACACATGCTTTTCTTGTCCCGATTATTGAGCGCTTACATCGTGGGGAGATTGAGACGGCATTAATTTTAGCGCCAACTCGCGAACTAGCTAAGCAAATTTATGATTTTGCCCGTGAATTGAACGTTTTAGAACGTGAATTACGTTTATTACTTTTAGCAGGTGGTATTGAACGCAGCAAAACAGCGCTACAAATGCTTCGTCGTCCCGAGCTTATTATTGCAACACCGGGTCGTTTTCATGATTTAGCGTTAAAAGAAACGGTCATTAGCTTACGCCATTTGGATACAATTATTATTGATGAGGCAGATATGCTCATGGATTCAGGGTTTTTAGGGATTACAAGTGAGATTTTACAATACTTTCAACCTTCAACTGCGCAACTTTATAGCGCAACAATTCCGCAGCTTGTCCGTGATTTAATGCATGTTTATGCCGATGTAAGTGAAATAGTTATGCTTGACGAAGAAATTACGACAAGTGAAACAGTAACGCATTACTTAATTGATGTTGCCCATCGTAATCGCCACGAAGCCGCGCTTAACTTTATTAAAACGTACCAACCGTACTTACTTTTAATCTTTTGTTCAACAAATAAAGAAGTTAAAGTGTTATATGAATATCTTGCTAATGCCCAAGTTAAAGTTGGCATTATGAGCGGTGATCTTGATAATCGAACCCGTCGGGCAATGATGCGACGGATTAATAAAGATGAATTTCCGGTAATTGTCGCAAGTGACATTGCCGCGCGCGGAATTGATATTGATAACGTAAGTGACGTGCTTAATATTAACTTCCCAGCCGACTTATCATTTTATTTTCACCGCGCTGGTCGAACTGGTCGCTTTACAAATAGTGGTAACGCGTATAGTTTCTATAATCGAGATGACGAAGAAGTAATTCGTAAACTGCTTGATGAAAAAATTGAGTTTCGCTTTATTGCGTACCGTGCACAAAACTTTGAAGAAGTTGCCAAACCACAAGAATTTTCGGTCCATAAACGGGCAACAACCGAGCTAAGTCAAAAAATCAGTAAAGCTGTTGATCGTCGCGCCCCGAAAAAAGTTAAGCCGGGCTATAAAAAACGCCGTAAGGCGAAGATTGATCGGATTGCACGTAAACATAAACGAAAACGGAAGAAATAGGAGAGTAAAAAATGAGTAAATTAATTATCGGTAGTCATGTTGGAATGAAAGCACCGGATTATCTGCTTGGTGCCGCTAAAGAAGCAGTAAGTTACGGGGCGAATACATTTATGATTTATACGGGCGCACCACAAACAACAAGGCGCATCCCGACAACAGAATTCAAAATTGCCGAAGGACTTAAATATATGGAAGAAGTTGGGATTAACAAAGCGGATATTATTGCCCATGCCCCATATATTATTAACTTAGGAAACACGATAAAAAGCGCAACTTATGAGCTTGCGGTTAGTTTTTTAGCCGAAGAACTTAATCGTGTAGCAAGTTTAGGGATTAAAACTGTTGTCTTGCACCCTGGGGCCCATGTTGGCGCGGGGGTAGACGCAGCGATTGCAAAGATTATTGAAGGACTTAATGAAGTGCTTGATAACGATACAAGTGGAACAATTATTGCGCTGGAAACGATGGCCGGAAAGGGCACAGAAATCGGCCGTTCATTTGAAGAGCTTAAACGGCTAATTGATGGCGTGAATAAAAAAGAACAAATAGGTGTGTGTCTTGATACGTGTCACGTTAATGACGCTGGTTATGACGTGACGGATGTTGACGGTTTAATCGCCGAGTTTGACAAAGTCATTGGTTTAGAATACTTAAAAGCCGTTCACGTTAATGACTCGAAAAACCCGCGTGGCGCCGGTAAAGATCGCCATGAAAATCTTGGTTTTGGCACAATTGGCTTTAAAGCGCTCTTAGAAGTGATCAATCATCCGAAACTCCAAGGGGTGCCAAAAATACTTGAATCACCGTATGTTGAGACTAATCCGCCCTATAAACATGAGATTAAGATGATTAAAGCGGGAAAGTTTAACGAAAAAATGAAAGAAGAAATCGTCAGCGACGCGAAATAACTTTATTTAATTATTATTAATTAAAACAATTTTATGCTATTATAGCAAAGCAAACTAAAGGAGAAATATTTATGCGAGTTACAATACACTTACAATGCACTGAATGTAAAGAGATTAATTATCTCTCAAGCAAAAATAGAAAAAACAATCCGGAACGAATTGATAAGAAAAAATATTGTTCCCGTTGTAACAAACAAACCATTCATCGTGAAAAACGATAAATAAATAAAAAAAGGAGGCAATTATGGTTAACGTAACCGAACTACGGCCCGGTAATTTTTTCATCGAAAAAGATGAAATTTATAACGTGCTCGATATATTACATAACAAAACGGCGATGCGTAAAATGGTTGTCCGCCTCAAAGTCAAAAACGTAAGAAGTGGGGCAATTACTGACCAAACTTACAATAGTGGCTACCAAATTAACCGCATCAGCATTCATAAACAAAAGATGCAGTATCTTTATGATGCAGGTACTGGCCTTGTTTTTATGAATAATGATACGTTTGAACAACTAGAAATAAGTAAAGACACATTAACGTGGGAACTTAACTTTCTCGTTGAAAATAGCGAAGTCGAAATTGCGACTTATGAAGAAGAAATGCTCGGGCTAACAATGCCAGCGAAAGTTGAATTAAAAGTAACCCAGTGTGATCCTGGTGTTAAAGGTAACACGGTCCAAAACGCGACAAAAGACGCAGTCACAGAAACGGGCTGGAAATTACGTGTTCCACTTTTCATTGAACAAGACGAAGTAATCGTTGTTAAAACAAGTGACGGCACGTACGACGGCCGGGCATAAGGAGAAAAAAACATGATTTTAATGAGTACAGGCGGAATTATCGGTTTAGCGATTGGAATGCTCCTTCTTGGTGGAGTGGCCGGTTTTTTCATCGCCCAAAAAGCGTTTAAAGTTTATTTAAAGAAAAATCCGCCAATTAGTGAAAAGCAAATCCGCACAATGCTAACGATGATGGGCCGTAAACCAAGCGAAAAGCAAGTTCGCGAAATTATGCGCTCAATGCAACAATAAGTTACTTAACTTAGTTAAAAAAAGACTGCTTCAATAGTAAGCAGTTTTTTTATTACATGAATTTACTTATTTACGGTCGGTAATTTTATTTTCTTCGCCACGCATTAAACGGCCAATGTTTTCGTGGTGTTTTGCGATTAAGAGAAAGGCAAGCAAAAATAAAGTCGGGATGTAAAACGCTAAATTATTATTCGCAAGCGGCCAAAAAGTAACGCGACTGACGCTTTCTATTGTTAAAACGAAACTCACAACAGGAACGATCACGGCCATAATGAGTGAAGAAAGACTGACAATTTTTGTCGAGAAAAGTACACTCAGAAAGATGGCAATTCCCAAGAGCGTTAAAAACCAGTTCGTGCTAATCACAAAACCGGCAACAACACTTACTGCTTTGCCGCCTTTAAATTTATAGTACACGGGGTAGCAGTGGCCCACCGCGGCAAGGAAAACGGCGGTATGAATAACAATATTAAAGTCAAGATGATTCCCGAGATTTGTAAAAAGGAAGAGTAAATTAATCCCCCAATAAACGACGACAGATTTTAAAATGTCGAGAAAAATCACAATTAAGCCCGCGCGACGGCCGAAAACACGTGAGGTATTCGTTCCTCCAGCATTTTTACTACCGTAATGACGGACATCTTTTTGGAAGTAATTAACGCTCATAATAACTGCGTTATTAATTGATCCAATAAAATAGCCCGCTAGAGGAATAACGATATAAAGTAATATTTTCAGCATTAATGACATATTTTCCCCTCTCTGGTAATAGTATAAACAACTTACAAAATAATACAAATTAAAGTGATTATTTGCTATAATATAAATGAATATTTATAAACGTTTTTTTAATGTATGCAAAGGAAGTAAAATATGAGTAATTTAAAGAAAAATGCATATACTGCTGATTCAATCGATGTTCTCGAAGGTTTGGAAGGTGTTCGGAAACGCCCAGCAATGTATATTGGTTCAACGAATACGCTTGGCTTTCATCATCTCGTTTGGGAAGTAGTCGATAACGCGGTTGATGAAGCGATGAGTGGCTTCGGTAATAAAATCACTGTAACAATTCATAAGAACGGTTCAATTAGTGTACAAGACGATGGCCGCGGTATTCCAACCGGGATTAATAAGAAGACGGGCGAAAGTGCCGTTCACTTAATTTTTTCAAAACTCCACGCTGGTGGCAAGTTTAGTCAGTCGTCATATAAATCAAGTGCTGGACTTCACGGTGTTGGCGCTAGCGTCACGAACGCACTTAGTGAGTGGCTCGATGTCACAATTTGGCGCGACGGAAAGATTTCGCATGTTCGTTATGAAGATGGGGGAAAGCTTGTCCAAGATGTGGAAGTCGTTGGTAATACGAACCGCGTTGGTACGCTTGTGAACTTTAAACCGGATCCAACAATCTTTAAAAATCTCGAATTTAAATGGGACACAATAACAAGTAGACTCCAAGAAAGTGCCTTTCTTTTAAAGAAAGTAACGTTCCACGTCAAAGATGAACGCACTGGATCAAGCGAAGAGTTTTATTATGAAAACGGTTTAGTTGAATACATTTCCGTGATTAATCAAGATAAAAAAAGTATTGGTAACATTTCTTACTTTGAAGAAGTGTTTACGAATAACGGCCAACTTGAAACACCGATGGAAATGGAAATTGCGATGCAATATAATAGCGATGACTACGGTGAAACAATTCTTTCTTATGTTAATAACTTACGGATGCGCGACGGCGGAACACATGAAACAGGGTTCCGTACCGGCTTAACGCGCGCAGTAAATGACTTTGCGACAAGTAACAATTTACTCCGCGGACGAATGAAACTTGAAGGTCAAGACATTCGTGAAGGCTTAACCGCGATTATTTCACTTAGAATCCCGGAACCAATCGTCGAATTTGAAGGCCAGACAAAAAGTCGGCTCGGGACGAATATCGCAAATAGTGCGGTCAATAACTTTATTTATTCACAGTTTACGTATTATTTACATGAAAATCATGAGTTTGCGGTTAGTTTAGTGAAGAAGTGTGTTGATTCACGTAATGCTCGGCTTGCCGCGCGGAAAGCGAAAGAAACGCTTCGCAAAACTCGTAAATCAAAAAACGATCTCGTTTTAAGTGGTAAGCTCACTCCAGCGCAAAGTAAAGCATATAAACTTAATGAACTCTTTATTGTTGAAGGGGAAAGTGCCGGCGGTACAGCCAGAACTGGACGCGACCGGAAACATCAAGCAATTTTACCGTTACGTGGTAAACCGCTCAATACTGATACAAGTACAACCGAAAAAATGCTCAAGAACGAAGAGTTTGCAACACTCATTAGCACAATTGGTGCGGGTTACGGGCAAAACTTTGATCTGGAAGATTCGCGCTACGGCAAAATTATTATTATGACGGACGCTGACACTGATGGTGCGCATATTCAAACATTACTTTTAACGTTTTTCTATCATTATATGCGGCCTTTAATTCGCGAAGGAATGGTTTATATCGCCGTTCCCCCGCTTTACCGTGTCAGTAAAGTCGTTAATAAAAAACTTCGCTACGAATATGCGTGGGACGATCGGTCGCTTGAAGAAGCAAAACAAAAAATCGGCAGCGGTTACCGCATTAGTCGTTATAAAGGACTCGGGGAAATGAATAGTGACCAACTTTGGGAAACAACACTTAACCCCGCATCAAGAATGCTAATTCGCGTGAATATTAATGATCCGCTGATCGTTGAACTACGCGTGCGGACACTGATGGGTAAAGATGCGAGTTTACGCCGGAAGTGGATTGAAGAAAACGTTGACTTTAGTCAGTATGACAGTTTTCTTGATGAGGTGAAATAATGAGTAAGAAAAAGAAACCAGTTGAAATTATTGAAAATATCGTTGAACTCCCCCTTGAAGAAGTAATGGGTGAACGATTTGGGATATACGCGAAAGAAGTTATTCAAAACCGGGCGATTCCTGATGTTCGCGACGGCTTAAAGCCCGTCCAACGCCGCATTATCTATGCGATGTTTGAAGAAGGCAACGTAGCGACAAAACCAATGAAAAAGTGTGCACACACTGTCGGAAGTGTGATGGGGAAATATCACCCGCATGGTGATAGTAGTATTTACGAAGCACTCGCGCGGCTTAGTCAAGAATGGAACGTCCGTTATCCGTTAATTGACTTCCAAGGCAACAAAGGGAGTATTGATGGTGATTCACCAGCAGCGTATCGCTATACAGAATCACGCTTAAGTGAGCTTAGTGAATTACTCGTGCTTGATTTAAATAAAAATACCGTTGATCAAGCGTTAACGTTTGATGACTCGGCTTTCGAGCCGACTGTTTTACCGGCACGCTTTCCGAATTTACTTGTTAATGGGAGCCAAGGCATCGCTGTAGCGGTCGCCACAGAAATACCGCCACACAATTTAAGTGAAGTGATTGACGCCTTAATTTTTGCCTTACGTCGCAAGCGTTATAACGTAAGTGACTTACGGGAATTTATTAAAGGCCCCGACTTCCCAACCGGTGGAAAGATTTATGAAAGTGACGGGCTTGACGCAATTTACGAAACGGGACGGGGACGGATTGAAATTGCCGCGACCGCGCATTTTGAACGTTCGAAAGCGGCAAATTTACTTGTCATTACCGAAATTCCGTATCAAGTTAATAAAAGTAATTTGCTCCGTGATATCGGACTAATTGAACAACGTGGCCAAGTTGATGGCATCGTCGAAGTTCGTGACGAAAGTGATCGTGAAGGGTTACGGATCGTGATTGAACTTAAAAAAGAAGCAAATGAAGAAGTAATTAAAGAGTATTTATTTGATAAAACAGCATTACGGACTTCATATAACGCAAATATCGTTGCGATTAGTGAAAACCGCCCGAAGACGCTTAATTTAGTCGAGTTAATTGATAGTTATATTCATCACCAAATTGAAGTAATCACGCGACGTTCAGAATTTGATTTAGCACGTTATTTAAAGCGACTTCATATTGTTGACGGACTCATTAAAGCAATTAGTGTTGTCGATGAAGTTGTTAAAATTATTCGTGGTAGTACGGATAAAAGTAACGCTAAACAAAATTTAATCGCAAAGTATAACTTTAGTGAAGAACAAGCGGAAGCGATTGTCATGCTGCAACTTTATAAATTAACGAATACTGATATTTCAATTTTAACTGCTGAAAAAGAAAAGCTTAATGGCGATATTGATAAGTTAAAAAATATTTTAGAAGACGAAAAAGCACTCCGTCAAGTAATCGTTAATGACTTACGTGAAATTAAGCGCAAGTTTGGCGACGAACGGCGCACAAAGATTACTGATGAACGCGAAGTCGTCCAAATTGATAAGCGCGACTTAATTGCTGACGAAGATGTCATGGTTGCTTTAACGCGTGACGGTTATATTAAACGCAGTAGTTTAAAATCGTACCGCAGTAGTGGTGATAATGTGTTACCAGGCGTTAAAAGTAGCGATTTACTCGTCGCGACGGGCTTAGCGAACACGAAAGACTTTATGATTGCTTTTACTCATTTAGGTAATTATCTTTATATTCCCGTTTACGAAATACTTGAAGGCCGCTGGAAAGATGAAGGGAAGCACTTAAATAACTTAATTGCCCTAAACCCGGAAGAAAAAATTGTCCGCGCCTTTATCGTTCGTGAGTTCCGTGATGATTTATATTTCACGACAGTCACAGAAAAAGGGATGATTAAACGTAGTGTACTCACTGAATTCGTCCCGCAGCGCTATACGCGACCGCTGATTTGTATGCGGATTTTAAAAGGTGACGCGCTCGTTGATGCCGCACTTACTACTGGTGATAGTGATCTTTTAATTGTCACCCGCAGTGGTAGTGCAAGTTTTTATAACGAAAATGAAATTACCGTGGTCTCACTTAAAGCAAGTGGGGTTAAAGCGCTGAACATGGCGAAAAAAGATACAATTGTTAGTCTGCATAGTGTTGATCCAGATTCAAAAATGCGGACCGGCATTATTACAAGTGAAGGTCATTTACGGCTCGTTGACTATAGTTACTTTATGACAACTGCCCGGCTCGGCCGCCAGCAGCACGTCATGCGCGTCTTTAAAAGTGACCCCCATCACGTCGTAAGTACGTTCCAATATCCAAAAAATAGTGATGCCTTCACGATTAACGTTTTAACATCGGAAAACATTATTTTACCGCTTTTAATTAGCGACTTGTCGCCAACGCCAGTTGATAAATATGCGAAAAAGAATATTAATGAACTTGGTAACGGGGCGGAAATTACCGGTATCTTAGAAGAAAATGTTCAAGTGATTAGTAAAAAAACAAAAGCGTATCAGCCCGTTGTTCAGGCGGAAAGCGTTGTTGTCGAACAGGCCGAAGAAAAATATGAACAAATGTCGATATTTGATATTTTAGATGATTAAATGTTTTATTACATTTAGTAAATAAGTATAATTAAATTATGAAGAACTTTATTCCCACTTTTGCCGCTAGTAACATTTATGCAGTAGATCCGGTGTTTTTCAAAGAGCAAGGCGTGAAAACTTTACTGCTTGATTTAGATAATACGCTTGCGAGTTACCGCGCTCATCGTGCAAGTAACAGAACGATCAATTATTTAAAGGAACTTGAAAAACTCGGCATTCGACTTTTCATTATTTCGAATAATAAAGGTCCCCGTGTTGAAAGTTACGCCGCAAGCGTTAATTTACCGTACTTAGCAAGTGCCAGAAAGCCGTTTACAAAACGGATTAAACGTTTTTTAAGCACTCACGATATCGATATCGCGACGCTGATGTTTGTTGGTGACCAGCTTTTAACTGATGTTCTTGTCGCTAATAAACTTGGCGCCCGCATCTTACTTTGCGAAAAGCTCGTCAAAGAAGACCAATGGACAACACGATTTAACCGTTTAATTGACCGCCCGTTACGACGCAAGTTACGGCGTAAAAATTTACTCAAGGAGTGGAACGATGGTAGATGAACTGAAAAAGGTGAAAAAATGTTACGGCTGCGGGGCTGTAATGCAAAGCGAAACTAAAGATGAAGTTGGCTACGTTCCTGCGAAGAAACTAAGCTCGGAAGAAGAAGTATTTCTTTGTGAACGTTGTTTTAAAACACATCATTACGGCGCTGATCATTTAAAGGAACCCGTGATTACGCATGACTTCCTTGCACTTATTGAAAGTGCGCGCAAGAAAAACGCGATCTTCGTCTATGTTGTTGATATCTTTACGTTCGAGTCTTCGTTTAACTTAGATATTAACGAAGCGCTGCATGATCTTGATGTTATTTTAGTTGCGAATAAAGTGGACTTATTACCGCGCTCAACGAATAAAGAAAAGCTTGAAGCTTATGTTTTACGCCACGCGCGCAACGCGAACTTAAAAGTTAAACAAGTCATTTTAACGAGTAGTACGAAAAACTACAATATCGATGAAGTGATGAAAGCGATTAAGGCGACGAAAAATAAAAACGATGTTTATTTTATCGGCTCCGTCAGTAGCGGTAAGTCAAGCTTAATTAAAACGCTCCTACGCAACTTTGAAAACGTCACAAGTCGCTATATAACAACGAGTATATATCCAAACACGACAATTGCTGTTCAAGAAATCCCCATTACCGAAACACGGACAATTTACGATACTCCAGGTATTTCGATTAGTAATAGTCTTTTAGGCGTCGCGGAAAAAGAAGTAATTAAGCTTATTGTCCCCCGCCGCGAAATTAAAGCACGGACTTATCAAATTTCGCCGAATCAAAGTATTTTAATCGGTGGCCTTGCGCGGCTTGATTATCTTGAAGGTCCGTATGCTCCGTTTACGTTTTACTTTGCGGATACTGTTAAAATTATGCGGACAAACTTAGCCCGCGCTGATCGGACGTTTGAAAACATTGTTAAAACGAAAAAAACGGCGCCAATCTCAGCGCTTGTGACAAGTTTAAAAGATTTAGATGCATATGAGTTTAATACGTATGAAGACCGCAAATATGACGTTGCCTGGAACGGTTACGGTTTTGTTAGCTTTAAAGGCAGCGGAAAGAAAATTAGAATTTACGCCCCAAAAGGCGTCGCAATAAGTTATAACGAAAGCAAAATATAATTATGGAACTTACAAAAAAACAAACAAAATATTTAAAAGGCTTAGGCCACAATTTAAAGTCACTTTATCAAATCGGAAAGTTTGAAATTGGCGAAACACAGTTTACACTATATGACAATGCCTTACGCGCGCACGAATTAATTAAAATTCACGTTTTAAAAAGCGTTGCGACGAAAAAAGAAGAACTAGGAGCAACACTCGCGGAAAGGTTACGGGCCACGGTAATTGAAATTAAAGGTAACACAATCCTTTTATTCCGCCGTAACATTAATAAACCAGCGATTAAGTTTCCGAAATGAAACGGATAATTTTTCCTGGTTCCTTTGATCCCATTCATTACGGGCATTTAAGCATCGCACAAAACGCGTTAGAAGCGCTAGGTGCTGATGTTGTTACTTTTTTACTCTCTCCTTCAACGGTCTGGAAAAAAGTCGATACACCATTCGTTAAGCGGGAAACGATGATTAAACTCGCGCTTGAAGATTATCCAGCTTTTGAAATGTCGAATATCGAGCAAACGAACGAAGGAAAAACAAATTATACGTTTTATTCATTGGAGCGCTTAAAAGCATTATATCCGGACGACGAACTTTATTTACTCTTTGGTAGTGACCAGGCGAATGAGTTTCATCGCTGGAAAAATCCTTTAGAAATAATTAAGTTAGCTCAAGTAGTCGTTTATAAGCGACCTGGGGCAAAACTTAATCAGGCAAACTTACATAATTACAACATGAAAGTAATTGAAGGCCCGATGCGTAGCACAAGTAGTACACTCGTCCGCCACTTTGCTTCACTTGATATCCCGTTTAGCGTCCTTGATTACATTATTACCGAGAAACTATACTTTGCCCGCGAAATTGCAAAAAGGATGAGTAATAAGCGTTACATGCATAGTTATGAAGTAGCGAAGGTTGCGCGACTAATTGCGTTAAGTAATCGTAAAAACGCAGCAAAGGCATTTAAAGCCGGAATGCTCCATGATATTGCTAAAGAAGTACCAGCAGCGAAACTACAGGAGTTAATGGGTGTTCACTTTAAAAAGTACGCTCATCTTGACCCATGGACGCATCACCAGTTTATTGGTGCTTATATAGCTAAGCATGATTTTGCTGTTAAAGATAAGGAAATCCTTAATGCGATCAAATTTCATGCTAGTGGACGCGGAAGGATGAATTGGCTTATGAAAGTAATTTATGCAGCTGATGTAATTGAACCAACCAGGGGATATGATAGTAACAGCTTAATTGCGGCATGTATCGATAATTTAGATTTAGGCTTCCAACAAGTCTTAAAAGAAAATCAAATATATTTGAAAGAGAAAAACATTAAAGTTAATAACGAATTAAGCTTAGCGTGCATTAAGCGTTATTTGTAAGTAAAGACACTACAAATTGTTAAAGTAGTGTTTTTGTTTGTATAATGTAACTTTCAATAATATATATTATGTAAACCAAATACAAAGA
>DASRNI010000030.1:0-14186 GCA_035647455.1 Bacilli bacterium
CTGTTGTTTCTTTTCTCTGTTGCTCAATTTCATTATACCTTAAACGGATTTTACCGCAACAACATTTGTTATCTTTTCAGCATTTTACATTAACAAATTTAACACCGCCTTTTAAAACGGATATTACTTTGTCAAGTTACGTTTTTTAGTAGAACCTTTTTAATTTAACAATTAAAATGGTAAAATAGTCGTATGCGACGAAAAGAAGAATTACGTAATGTTGCGGTACTTACTTCGGGCGGTGATGCCCCCGGAATGAATGCCGCAATCCGTGCCGTGATCCGTAGTGGTTTAGCGCACGGCTTTAAAATGTTTGCCGTGTATGAAGGCTTTAAAGGTCTTGTCACAAATAACATCGAAGAAGTCGACCGCACTTTCGTTAGTGAAATCATTATGCGCGGGGGCACAATTTTAAAAACAGCCCGTTTACCGGAGTTTCGTGATCCGAAAGTTGTTGTCCAAGCGGCGCGTAACTTAAAAGCCAAAAATATTCACGAACTAATTGTCATTGGTGGTGACGGCAGTTACCGCGGTGCACTTGCGTTAAGTGACTTTGGCATAAAAGTAATTGCGATCCCGGCAACAATTGATAACGATGTTATGGGAAGCGAAGTTACAATTGGTTTTGATACTGCTTTAAACACAATTACGGTCGCTGTTGACAAACTGCGTGATACTTCAAGCAGTCATCACCGCTGCTCAATTATCGAAGTTATGGGTAATAATCGCGGTGACTTAGCACTTCTTAGCGGCACAGCGTGTGGGGTTGATTTAATTATTAGTCCCGAATACCGGCCGACAGAAGCCGAAATTATTGAAACGCTAAAAAACATTAACTTAACAAGAGCGCGCCACGCTTTAGTCATCGTTAGTGAAAAGCAGTTTCCTAATTTATATGAATTAAAAAATAAAATTATCGCGGAAACAGGCTTTGATACAAAAGTTGAAGTTTTAGGCCGTGTCCAACGTGGGGGGAGTCCTTCGGCGAGTGACCGTGTCCTTGCGGGACGTCTTGGCGTCTATGCGATGCGCTTACTTAGTGAAGGCGTTTTAAATATTTGCGTTGGCATTAAAAACGGCAACTTAGCGTATACAAAACTTGCCGCAGCGACAAAAGAAGAAAATCAAAGAATTGAGGAGTTAATTGAAGTAATCACTACTTTAAAATAAAAATTATGTTAAACATTCAGAAAAAAACGAAAATTATTGCGACGATCGGTCCGGCAAGTGACTCCGAAGAAAGTATTCGTGCTTTACTAAAAGCGGGGATGAACATTATTCGGCTCAACTTCTCACACGGAACGTATGAAAGCCATAAGAATATTATTGATTTAACCCGTTCTTTTGAAAAAGAACATTTATATATCCCAATTATGATGGATACAAAAGGACCAGAAATCCGCTGTCACTTCTTTAAAGACGGCAAAGCAAAAGTGTTAAAAGATAGTGTCGTAACGATTCGCATGAATGAAGTTCTCGGTACTGCAACTGACTTTAGCGTTAATTACCCGGAACTTGTTCACGACTTAAAGGTTGGTGACGAAATTAAGATTGATGACGGTAAACTTCGGCTTGACGTCACGAAAGTCGATAAGAAAAACGGCGTTATCACAACGAAAGCATATAACACGCATAATGTGCGTGACCGGACCGGGGTTAATATTCCAACGGCCCGGCTAACTTTACCGGCACTGAGCGAGATTGATAAAGCTGATATCGCTTTTGCCGTGAAAGAAAAGATCAACTTAATCGCTGCTAGTTTTATTAGGAGCGGCGACGATGTCCGTGAAATTAAAGCGTATCTTAAAGAACTTGGCGCGCCAAACGTCAGTCTTATTGCGAAAATTGAAAACCAAGAAGGCGTTGATAACTTAAATGACATTTTAGCCGAAGCAGATGGGATTATGGTTGCCCGTGGTGATATGGGGGTCGAAATTGCTAGTGAACTCGTTCCACTAATGCAGTCCGATATTATTCTTGCGTCACGCAAAGTCGGAAAACCGGTTATTATCGCAACACAAATGCTTGATAGTATGCAAAGTAGTCCAATGCCAACGCGCGCCGAAGTTAGTGACGTCGCGACGGCGATTAAAGAAGGCGCAGACGCTGTGATGTTAAGCGGCGAAACAGCAACAGGACTTTATCCAATTTTAGCGGCAGAAATGCAACAAAGAATTGCGATTGCGATGGAAAGTCAACTTCCGTACACGCAACTAGCGAACTTTGCTTATAACTACTCCGAGAAAAAACGGAGTGATGCAATTGCTACTAGTGTAGCAAGTACGGCCAACTTAATTGATGCTCGGGCAATTTTCTGTTTTAGTGAAAGCGGCGGGAGTGCGATTCGCATTAGTGTTTCCCGACCAAAGTGTCCGATTATTATGATTACGGCCTCGAAACAAGCGGCAATGCGCGTAGCCCCTTATTTCGGTGTCATCCCCGTCGTCGTCAACAAACTTCCACAACTTATTGAAGATATGGAAGCATTCAGCTTAATTAAAGCGCGCCAACTAAACTTAACACCAAAAGATAATTTAATAATAACAGGCGGCACACCAACTGGTGTCGGTGGAACTAACTTCTTACGAATTGTCGCTTTAAATGAAGTGAGGGAATTTTAATGTATGTAGTCGCAATTGATTATGGCGGCACGAATGTCCGTGCTGCACTTGTTGACAAAAACTGTCAAATGCACTTCCGCGTCCAAGAAAAAACAAGGCCGGGAAGTAAAGGCGTCTTTTTAAATCAGATTGTTGGTTTAATTAGAAAGCTAAAACTTGAAGAAGAACCGCTAGGGATTGTTATCGGTGTCCCTGGACGCGTTCGTAAAAACGGGTTAATTGATGAATTACCGAATGTTAATGTCACAAATATTGACTTAAAGTCACATTTACGCCGGTTTTTCAAAGCACCAATCTTTATTATGAATGATGCCGAAATTGCCGCCTTTGGCGAAGCAATGCACGGTGCTGGTAAAGGACTTGCCCGAACGTACTTTGTGACAATTAGCACCGGAATTGGTGGTTGTTTAATCGAAGACGGGAAAATTAAAAACCCGAGTCAAGAAATCGGTCATACACTTTTCCCTTATAAAGGTAATCATTATGAACTCGAAAAAATTGCGTCTGGTGAAGGCGTGAAAAAGCTTGCCGACATTAACGGGATTAAATATGCCGACGCAGCAAGTTTCTTTAGTGATGTTCAAAGCTTAAAACCGTTTGTGATGCCACTCTTTGATGATTGGCTTGCGCTAATTACAGCGTTCTTTAATTATATTCAAGAATCATTTAATCCAAACGTCATTGCCGTTACCGGTGGGGTGATGAATTCAAAGCACCTCTTCTGGAACGCACTTGTTGACAAGCTACCGCACATTAACTTAGTCGAGACCGAGTTTGGCGACGATAGCGGCCTTATTGGGGCCGGATGTTACGGTTTTAAAAAATTAGAGAAATAAACAAGGCGATTGAGCTTTATGTAATAAAGGTGTATATTAAAAAAGAGCATTGAAAAAGACATGAGGAGAAATGCGGTCGATCTAGAGACTTTGCGGTTGGTGGAAGCAAAGAGAAACCGTTCTCCTTACCACTTTGGAGCTAATTAACGAAATAAGTTAATCGTAATGCTGCGTTAAAGCAACTTGAGAGCATGGCAACATGAATAAAGGTGGTACCGCGCATATAGCGTCCTTTACGGACGTTTTTTTATTCGAAGGAGGGATTATGAAAATTATATTTAACGGACAAGAGCTTAAAGTCACTCAAGGTGAAACGGGCTTTACATTCCTAAAAAAAGTTGATTTTAAAGGGCGGCCATTAGTCTATGAACTTAACGGCGAACTTTACGACTTAAGCGCACCAATTAGCGCGTCAGGTGAACTAAAGTTTATTACCGAACAAGACGAAATTAGTTTAGAAATACTGCGGCACGACGCTAGTCACTTAATGGCACAGGCGATTTTAAGCCTTTACCCGCACGCGAAGTTTGGCTTTGGCCCACCGATTAGTGATGGGTTTTATTATGACGTTGATTTTGGAAGTACTTCAATTAACGACAGCGACTTAATTAAAATCGAAAATAAAATGCGCGCCTTAGCAAAAAAAGACTTTAAAATTACATTTGAAGTTGTTTCGAAAGAAAAAGCACTCGAAATATTTAAAGATAACGTTTATAAACAAGAATTAATTAAGGAAATTACCGAACGGATTACGGTTTACAAGCAAGGCGACTTTGTTGACCTATGTTACGGTCCCCATATGCCAAGTACGCGCTATGTGAAACATTTTAAACTGCTTAGTTTAGCTGGAGCTTACTGGCGCGGAGATAGTGATAATAAACAACTAACACGCATTTACGGCACAGCTTTTTGGACAAAGGAAGATCTAGACGACCACTTATATAAACTTGAGGAAGCAAAAAAACGTGACCACCGCAAACTTGGCCGCGAACTAGGTCTCTTTATGATGAGCGAATTTGGTCCAGGTTTCCCGTTTTGGCTCCCAAATGGAATGGTCCTTTATACGGAACTTGAAAACTGGTGGTACAAAAAGCAACTTGAAGCTGGTTATGAATTTATTAAAACACCGATGCTTTTAAGTCGCGAACTTTGGGAACAAAGTGGCCACTGGGCAAATTACCGCGATAATATGTATACAACAAAAATTGATGAACGTGACTTTGCCGTTAAGCCAATGAATTGTCCCGGATCAATTTTAATATATAACAATACACTACATAGCTACAAAGATTTACCAATTCGGATGGCCGAACACGGTAACGTCCATCGCCATGAACCAAGTGGCGCCTTAAATGGACTATTCCGTGTGCGGAACTTTACGCAAGATGACGCGCATATATATTGCCGGAAAGATCAGTTGCATGACGAAATCGTCCGGCTACTTGAACTTTATGACGAAGTTTATGCGGTTTTTGATTTAAAGTACAGTTTAGAACTTAGCACACGGCCCGAAAAAGATTATATCGGCGCGATTAGTGTGTGGGACGAAAGCGAAAAGATTTTGGCCGCAGCTTGTGAAGCAAGTGGTCGCCCCTTTAAAATAAACCCCGGTGATGGTGCTTTCTACGGCCCTAAACTCGACTTTAAACTTGAAGACAGTCTTGGTCGCATCTGGCAATGTGGTACGATTCAGCTTGATATGAATTTACCAAGCCGTTTCAATATGTCTTATATTAATGCGAAAGGCGAAAAGGAAGAACCAATTATGCTCCACCGCGCTGTCTTTGGCAGTCTAGAACGCTTTATTGGCATCTTAATCGAGCATTATGCAGGTAGTTTCCCGCTTTGGCTTGCCCCAACGCAAGTAAGTGTGCTCCCAGTTAATAATGAATACCATTTAGAGCACGCGGAAAAACTCGTCGCGAATTTACAAAGTGCTGGTTACCGTGTTAAGCTTGATGACACGAATGAAAAGCTTGGCTACCGACTCCGAAACAGTCAAATTTTAAAAATTCCTTATACAGTTGTAATCGGTGACAATGAACGCGATAATAACACTGTTACGTACCGGAAATTTGGTGATCCAAAACAAACGACAGTTAGTTACGAAGACTTTGCTAAATTACTGGCTAACTTAATTAAAGAGAAAGCATAACACTAAACAAAAGCGACTAATTTTGGCATAATTTTAGTATATATAGGAGGAAAAAAGATGAAATTTAAACGTGAACCATTAAAGTATGCTTACAATGCACTTGAACCGCATTTTGATAAAGCAACAATGGAAATTCATTCAACAAAGCATCATGAAGCTTACGTGAACAATTTAAATGCCGCACTAGCGAAAGTTAGTGACTTAAAAGTTAAAAGTTTAGAAGGACTTTTAATGAACTTAGACAAATTACCCGCAGAAATTCGCGGTGCAGTCCGCAACAATGGTGGAGGACATTTCAACCACACATTATTTTGGGATATTTTAAAAGTTAACAACGGTCAAGGACCAGAAGGTGAACTTCTTGCCGCGCTTGAGCGTGACTTTGGTTCAGTTGATGCTTTTAAAGAAGCATTCGGTAACGCAGCGAAAACACGTTTCGGTAGTGGTTGGGCGTGGCTCATCGTAACTGCTGATAAGTCACTTCGCGTCGTAAGTACAGCAAACCAAGATACACCACTTCTTGAAGGGCAACCAATCTTAGCGCTTGACGTTTGGGAGCATGCTTACTACTTACATTACCAAAACCGTCGGCCTGACTACGTTACAGCATTCTGGCACGTCGTTAATTGGGATAAAGTTACGGAATTATATTTAGCCGCAATTAAGTAAAACAAAGAAGGGACGACTAAGCAAAAAAGAACGTCCCTTTTTCTTTTTCCATCTTTTCTAAAAGGCGAATTAATGCTACCATAAAATTAGGAGAATATTTTATGCAAGAAAAACCTCAACGCGCCTTCCGTTTTGCCGCGCGACTCTTAATTGTACTTTACACCGTTATTATTACGGCGATTCTTATTTTTGTGATTTACTTTCCGCTATTATTTATCGCTGTTGATCATGACTTAAGTGGCCCCTTATTAGCGCTCATACCGTCGCTACTTATTTTCCCAGTTAGTATTATCTTTCTTTTTGTGCGCCGCAAAAAAAGAGTACTTATATTCCTAGTTTTATTTAGCGTCTTACTTGTCGCTCAGTTCGGTGCCTTAACCGCAGCGTTCACTTTAATTGATGACGGCGGTGAAAATCCCGCTATAACCGCACTTAAAATCGCCTTATGGTGGATACCGACGGTCGCCGGTGTTGCCGCTTACTACTTCACGATGAAAAAAGCACCGCTACTTAGAGAACCCGATCTAATCTAACGCTTCGTAAATTGATGATATTTGCCCTTTTTTAAAGTGACTAAACTTGACACACTACTTTAACTATGTTAAATTAATAACGCTGAACAAGAAAGTGGAAAGTAGAAGCCCCCGCTTCTCACCAGACTTACATTGTAGGTTGGTCAACGTCACGCTTAATATAGTGATATGGTGCGGGTCTTCTCTTGACCCGTATTTTTGTTTCAAAAAGGAGGAAAAGCTTATCAGTAACCGTTATGATCGCCGGCGCCCAAATCGCCCTGTCGAATTAGTAAACGACAAAATCCCATTTCCCGAAGTTCGTGTCATTGGCCCCGATGGCCAGCAACTTGGCATTATGAAAACGCGGGAAGCAGTTGACTTAGCAACGTTTGAGTACGAACTCGACTTGTTCTGTGTTAACCCGAATGGCAAACCACCTGTTTGCCGGATGATGAATTACTCAAAGTATCGTTTTGAACAACAAAAACGTGCTCGTGAGCAACGTCAAAGACAAAAAACAATTGAGTTAAAAGAGATTCGTCTCACCCCCTCAATTCAACAACACGACTTAGAGACAAAAGCGCGTAAAGCAATTGAGTTTCTCAAAGCCGGGGATAAAGTTAAAGTTTCAGTTCGCTATCGTGGCCGCCAAATGGCGCACATTGATGTCGGTGAAAGAACGCTTGAACGCTTTATTGAATTTTGTAGCGAATACGGAACAGCCGAGAAGAAAGCATCGCTCGACAATCGCGTCCTCTCCACTGTTTTAGCATCAAAAGTAAAAAAATAGGAGGGATTTTTCATGCCAAAGATGAAAAGTAAAAGTGCGGTAACAAAGCGCGTTAAACGCACAAAAAGCGGCAAGTTACTTCGAAGTGCAGCTTACACTTCACACCTTGCACCACGCAAAACAACAAAGCAAAAACGACAACTTAGAAAGCAACGTTTAGTGAGTAAGAGCGACGAAAAACGCTATACCCACTTAATTCAAAAATAGGAGGAAGTTATGGCAAGAGTAACAAGTTCAGTTCAAAAACGTCGACGTCATAAACGCGTCCTTAAACAAGCTAAAGGTTATTTTGGCTCAAAGAGTTTATTATTTAGAACCGCTAATGAACAAGTAATGCGCAGTCATCGCTACGCATATATTCACCGTCGTACGCGTAAACGTGAATTCCGTAAATTATGGATTAAACGAATTAACGCTGGCTGCCGGATGAATGATATTAGTTATAGTCAATTTATGCACGGTTTAAAACTTGCAAACATTGATATTAACCGCAAAATGCTCAGCGAAATGGCGATTCATGACTATGATGCATTTAGTGATTTAACGAAAGTCGCGAAAAAAGCACTCGCTAAATAAGTTAAACTAACGTTTCTTTACGAATTAAACCTAAGATTTATCTTAGGTTTTTTTATTTGTGCAAAAGAAAGTCCTATTTGCTATTCTCATTCGTTTTTCGTTTTGTTAAAATAAAATTATCAAACAACCTGCGAGGTAACAATGAAAAAGAAAATGAGTGCTGTTTTGCTATTTACACTTTCCGCTTTCCTTTTGACAAGCTGTCGTGAGTTTTTCGGTGGGTTTTTCGAGAAACTTTTCGGGGGCGAAGATAGCAGCGTAACAACTGATGATATTCCCGCACTAATTAGCAGTACGTTGTGGGGTCATGCGCTAACTTTTGGCGAATCAAACGCTAATTCCGTCCATGCAGACGGTACTTCAACATACAACTACTTTGCGAATGAGTATAATCTTTATTTAGACGCTTTTAAAGCTGAATATAACGTATACGAAGCAGGATTTGTTAATAAAAACGAGTTAAGTGCGTATCATAAAAACGCCGTAACTTACGTTTATAGTAAAGTGGGATCGGCGATTGAATGGCAAACGTACGCAGAAAGTGACCGTACAGTGTTCAGCGACTTATACCGTGATAACTATAGTACACCATTAGCGCGTTCAGTTAGTCAGTTTCATAGTTACTTAAGCAGTTTCAAGGCAATGACTGCTGATACGAAACTTGCGCAAGTCCGTACTGCGTATATAGAATCGTATCCTGATGCAACAGTTAGCGTTACCTTTAATAAAACTGCTGGCGTTTTTAAGCTTGAAGAATCAGTCACTAACGATCCGCACGATGATAAGCTTTATATTCGCAAAATTTACGAACTTGAGATTAAAGACGGACGACCGCGTATGTATCAACATAGTATTAAAGAACATTCATCAACAAGACGCGATGAAAGCGATGTTAAATACTGGTTTACATATAAAGACCAATTACCCGTTTATCCTGGCCCGTTTTATGCGAGTAGTTAGAAAGTTAAAATTAACAAGTTTTAGGAGGTACTGATGAACAATAAAATGAAGGTGGGGTTATTTCTTTTCCTACCGCTCTTATTAATGAGCTGTGAAAGCCGAAGAAATTTAACAACGGATATCGTCCCCGCTTTAAGAGAACGTGAGACTTGGGGTGTGGCACAATCCTTTTCGGTTAATAATTCAACATCGATTACAGAAAACGATCAAGAAAGTTTAACGATGACGGCCAATTTTTTCGAGCGTTATGAAAACGGCTTTACGGCCGAATATATCACTAAAGAAGTTGATCAATCTTACGTAACACAGCTCTTTCATGCGTATACAGCGGAATTAATGACTTATAAGTTCGATCCAAATGAGGGCGATTGGGAAGTGCTTGTTGACCCCTTAAAAGGGGTTTACGAAATTCTTTATAACGAACATTTCGTGACGAACTTAACCGCAGTTGAAGATGAGTTTATCTATGGGTATGACGACTTCATTGCGCGCGGCAGTAAGAAAGGACTTGCGGCTACAGTTAATGAATACAAAAGCACAATGCCAAATGCGAAAATAAGCGCGACACTCAAAAGAGATAGCACCGGTGGCTATCGCATTGAAGAACGGGTTAGTGATTTTAAGCTTGATCCTACTTTTTACATTAAAAATGATTACTACTTAAAACTTAGTAATCGTAAACCTGATACGTTAAGTTACCATTTAGAATCTGGTAATTCGAAGAAAATTTCGGTCATTAAATTGCAATTTACTTTTTATTATGAGTCTACTTTACAAGAGTACCCGGGACCATTTTATGAAGTGACCTAAAGTTCTTCGTTAAAGTAACGGGTCAACTTCAATTTTAATAACTTCTCGAAGAGTTTCTTCAATTGCTTTTTTAATGAGCGAAGCGTAGTCAAAATTGCTTTCGTAACTCTCGGCAAGATGTTCGCGCGGCTTTGTGACTGGATTAGTATTAGGGAAGATCGTGCACATATCTTCGTAAGGTAAGATTGAAATCTTATACGTATCAATCTTTTTCGCAATGTTCACAATATCAACTTTATCAAGCGTCGCAAGCGGACGAATAATCGGTACGTTTGTCACGCTATTAATGACGGCAAGTGATTCGAGTGTTTGACTTGCAACTTGGCCGAGCGATTCACCAGTAACAAGCGCCTTTGCCCGGCGCTTTTTCATCACTTCGCTACTGATCCGCATCATCATACGGCGAATAATTGTAATTGCGTAACTTTCGGGGACGTATTTATAAATTTCGAGCTGAAGTTCAGTAAACGGGACCGTATGCAAAACGATTTCGGCTTGGTAAACATTTAGTTTACGGAGCAAACTTTTAATTTTATCGATTACTTCTTTACTTGTGTATGGTGGCGAGGCAAAATGAATTGCTTCAAGCTTGATCCCGCGGCGGAGGGTTAAGAAACCGGCAACAGGCGAATCAATCCCGCCCGAAAGGAGTAATAACGCTTTCCCCGCACTCCCAAGCGGATAGCCACCAAGACCATCGTGCTGTTTTGTAATAAAAAACATTTCGTCATGTAATATTTGCACACGGAGAAAATAGTCCGGCGTATGAATATTAACTTTGAGCGGCGTGTTTTTTAATAAGTTTGTTGCAATATGGCGGTTTATTTGATCACTATTAAGCGGGAAACTTTTGTCTTTCCGCCGCGTTACAACTTTAAAAGTCTTGATCGGCATTTCGCGAACAATCTTTAAAATAACTTTGTTTAAGTACTCTAAGTCTGGGGCAACACTTACGACTTCACTAATTAGTTTGAGCCCACTAATGTTTTGCAAGGCTTCAATAATCAGCGGTTTCTCGTCTAAACTAAAGTTTGTAACCGTCATACTATCATGCTTGACGTTTAAGTCTAACCTGAACGCTTTTAATGTATGGATGACATTTTGTTCAAGTTGACGAATAAAATCACGGCGGTTTTTCTTTTTTAAAAAGAGTTCACCGTAATGGAGTAATAATTTAATTTCCATAGCGTACTTCTTTCATGAGTTTTTCAAGTGTCTTAATAAAAAGCTCAACTTCACTTATTTCGTTATATATACTAAAACTAACGCGAATTGTATTAAGTGCGCGATCAATATCATGCGTCATCGCAAAGACAGTTGGACTCATTGCATTCGTTTTATCACTACATGCACTTGTTGTTGATATCATAATTCCCACATCACTTAAGGCGTTTTGAATAATTGCCGCCTTATGTTTTTTAAGACTAAAATTAACAATGAACGGATTAGTTAAGGAACTATTAACCGTGTAGAATTCGGGATGCGCGACTAAGTAGTTCGTTAACCGTGTGGCAAGTTTTGTCACTTTCGCTGTTTCATCACGCAGATTTTCGTGCATTAACCGAATTGTTTTACTCAGTGTAATATTGGCCGGCGCGTTAATTGTGCCGCTTCTAAAGCCGTGCTCTTGTCCACCACCAAAGGTGACTGGTGTTAAAGTAATGTGCTTTTTAACAACGAGTGCGCCGAGTCCTTTAAGACCATGCAGTTTATGGCTTGAAAGACTAAAAGCATCAAGCAAATCATAATTAAGTTTAATCTTACCAACTGCTTGTGTTACATCACTATGAAACAGTGTATGCGGCATTCTGCGGACTAATTCGCTAATTTTCGCTAAATCGTTAATTACTCCGGTTTCATTATTAACAGCAATAATGCTCACAAGAATCGTATCTTTTGTTAAGGCGCTTTCAAGTTCTTGCAAATTAACTCTGCCATCGCTATTTAAGGCAATATCAACAATTTCCGCGCCGAAGCGTTCGGCCAAGTGATAACACGAATTACGAACACTTGAATGTTCACCTTTACTAATAATGATCTTTTTACCACGCGAACTATAATGGCCAAAAGCCCCAAAAAGAATTAAGTTGTTTGCTTCTGTTGCCCCACTTGTAAAAATAAGTTTCGCCTTTGTAACACCGAGTTGCTTTTTAATTTCTTTGCGCGCTTTTAACAGTAAATTATTCACTTTGAGCGCTGCAGCGTGGCTATTACTTGGATTAGCGTAATATTCACGCAGTAAAAATTCGTAAGTCTTTAAAACTTCGGGGTTAATTTTCGTTGTACTAGCGTTATCAAAATAAATCATTATTTGCGGTTACGATATTTCGTTAATTGCTCCATCGTGTTTTCATAAGTCGTTTTGAATTGGCCTTTTAAAAACCGTTGTTCTTCATCAATTAAGCGGTTATGGAGTTCACTAAACTGGGCCCGGTAGCTATTTAAACTGACAATTGCTTCTTCGGCAAGTTCGGCAAACTTAATATCTTCAATAATCGTATCTTCCAAGCGACTTGCTAGTTTGCGGAGTTCATTCGTTAAAAGTTCGACTTGCGTAACTTCAATTGGCCGCTGGCGGACAAGGACGTTAATTTCACTAATCATCATATAGCCACTTGTAAAGTCTTCATCAAACATTTGCGTATAACTATCAACATCAAGTTCACGGAGCATAATTTCTAATTCTTTAAAGCGCGTAAATAAAATCCGGCAAATCGCGTGACCATCTTCGACAATAAAACGGAGCGATTCGATATGTTGCTGGAATTCTTTCAGTACTTCATTAACTTTGACGCTTTCTTGTTCAAGTTGCATCACTTTTTCAACAAGAACGGTGTACGGCTGCTTCGTTGCACTATGTAAGAAACTATCAAGCGTTCGTTTTACCGTCATCATACTGTTAACAAGGTTCTTTGCTTGTTCAAGCTTTTGTTCGTACTTCGGATTAATAATATAAAACTCTTTAATTTGCGGCATCCGGTTTACGAGACGGATATATTGCTGTTCGAGTTCATTAACGCGCATGTATGTTGCGTCGTACTGTTCAGTAAATTCACGTTGTTTTGCGCTTTCGAGTGCGAAGTTTGTTTCTAAGTTCGTAATTTTCGCACTCATCGCGTTGAGCGCTTTTTCAACTCCACGCGTTTCAAAACGAATTAATTGCGTTTTGATTTCGGCGAGTTTTTCTTGGAACTTTTCGATTTCTTGATTAACCCGTAAATGGTGGAGCGGAATGTTTTGCGTTAAAGCTTCTTCGTAAACTTCTTGGAGCTTGACAATTTTTTCCGGAATTAAGACCGTTGTTTTTATGACTAAAAGCGGGAGTACATCAAGTGCCTTCTCGAGTTCATGATTAAAAGCGCGGATCCGTTCAAGGTAAGTTCTCGCTTCGTCGTAATACGCGCCATTAAGCGCGTCATCATAATCTTTAAAAAGAACATCGAGCTGCGTGAAGATTTTTTCAAAGCTCGGCGCGAGTAGTTCTAAGTCTTTCGCTTGTTCTGTATATGAATATTTAATATTGCGTAACTTCTCTTTATCGGCGACACTATCTTCACGAATCTCGGCTTCTGGTTTAATCATATTGACGAGATCTTTGTTAAGCGCCATAACTTTACGTTCGTAGTCTAAAATTATTGCGCGCTGTTCGCCGAGAACAAGTTTAAACTCTTTATTACCAGCGACGAGTGCTTCGTTTAAAAGTTGAATCGCGCGTCCCGCTTTTTTATCATCTTCATCACGCAGCTTTAAGTAACGAACGTAGAAATCTTCATAGTACGGTCGCATCAGTAAATTAATATCACTAATTGCTTCAATTCGGCGGATGTAATTTAAGTCTTCGCCAAGGAGTAAACCTTGAACGTAAGAATACTTAATTGAGAGCGAATTTAAGAGTTTTTTGTTTTTGCGTCCGGCAAACGCAAATTTGGAAAGTAAAAAAATAAGGACGCCAAGGAGTAATAAACCAAAGACGATCCACATTGCTATACTAATAATATCGATTGTTTGTGCAAGTATCATAATAAGCCACCTATTGTATAATTATACAATTTTTTCTGTTTTTTTGAAAAGATAAACGTTTTATTGGCGTTTTTCGTTTCTCTTTGTTAGATGACATACTTATCTTTACAAATAAAGATTAGGAAACTTTTAAATTTTATTTTCTCTTTTATCTTCTTTTTTATATGATAAAGATGTGGTTCTGCTTATGCTATGAAAGGAGGTAACTATGCATAAGCCCAAAACCTACAAACG